>JBCDKB010000208.1:0-13845 GCA_038747035.1 Acidobacteriota bacterium
GTGTCGCGGTCGATGGTCGGTGAGCTGCTGGACCGCGGCGTGGCGAAGGTGGTCGGGACGGACCTCGACCGGCGAACCGTCGAGGCCGCGGTGGACCACTTCGGCGGCGACCGGGTCGATTTCCAGCAGACGGAGGCGGCGGATCTATCGATCCTCGCGACGGCCTGTGATGTCCTGGCCCCCAACGCCGTCGGCGGTATGCTGAACCCGCGGACGATTCCCGGTATCCAAGCGCCGCTGGTTTGCGGCGCGGCCAATAACCAGCTCGAAGACCCGGCCCGCGACGCGGCCCTGCTCGCCGACCGGGGCATTCTTTATGTGCCTGATTTTCTGGCGAACCGGATGGGGATTGTGAATTGCGCCAACGAGCAATACGGCGTTTTTGACGGCGATCCGGCGATCGAGGCGCACCTCGAGCGGGATACGGAGTACGGGGTCTACCGCCGGACCCTCGAAGTGATCGAACGCGCGGCGCGCCGCGGTCGAACGCCGGCCGAGGAGGCGGAGCGGCTGGCGGCTGAGCTGATGCTGGAGGAGCACCCGATTTGGGGGCACCGCGGCTTGCAGATCATCAAGAGCCTCGTGGCCGAAGAGTGGCACCGCGGCTGATGCGTCGTCTGCTCTACACCTCTCCGGTTGACGCTCGCAGTCTCGATGACTGGGGAGGACTCGCCGACGCGCTGCGCGGGGCCGTCGCCTCGACCTGCGTCGGCGTCGATACTCAGGTCGGAGACGGAGCTCTTTTCCGCGTCGGCGGCGATGCGGAGGAGACGCTCGCGTCGCTCGAGGAGCTGCGGCTCGGACGGGCCGTGCGTATCGATTTGTGGTGCTCGGTGGTGCACTACAGCGTGGTGGCGTTGACGCTGGGTTCGGACATCAAGCGTTCGGAGCGCCGGGCGCTGGCGAAGAGGTTGCGCAAGGTGCTGCGGGGGCAGACGCTCTTGCGCGAGGTGGAAGGGGTGTTCTCGGAGGACACCGGGCTGGCTTTCGGATTTGCGCTGTCGGCGTCCGAAGACGCCGCCGCCCGCGCTGACCTCGAGCATCTTCTCTTTCCATTCGAGCAGCCGCTCTACCTAGGGGAGCGCTGGCTGCTCCAGGACGACCAGGAACGCCTGGACGAATCGTCGTTCCGAAGCATCGCGGAGCCGGCGCCGGGTCTTGTGACGTTCTTGACCGCTTCTGGGGACGCGGATGAACGCATTTGGCGACTCTGCGGGTCGGGGGAAGGGCTGATCGCTGTCTTTCCCGATGATCCGGCGATCCCGAATTTGGTGAAGAGCTTTTCCGAGAAGCGGGACTTGCCGATCATGCTGGCGGAGTCCAAGTACTCGCCGCTCCGGGTCACCGTCGATCGATGTCACGCCGACGATCAACTCATCGTCGCCTACGCGGGCGAAGGGCCGCCGGAGCTCGAAGAGCTGCCGCTTTTTGTAATCTAAGGGACGCGTGCGTCCCTGTGCCTTGATGTGGGTCACTGCGGCGCGGTGGATCTGCGGGCGTCTCGCTAGGGGCCGCCCGGTGGACCTGCGGGCGTCTTGCTAGGGGCCGCCCGGTGGACCTGCGGGCGTCGGCGAATAACTCGCCTGGATTTCTCCGTGTCGTTTCGGTCCGTGGAGGCCGGGGTCCCGTCGCCGTTTCGGGTGTTGCTGGATTGGGCGTCGTCTCCGCGGCTTGGGGTCCGGGTGGCTTTGGCGGCTTGTGTGTCCGGGGTGTTCTCCTGGCTCAAACAGATTCGCCTCCGTCCTCGGCTCCACCGGGCTGCTTCGTCGGGATGGCTGGATTGTGTAGGGTTTGGTTTGGGGCCGCCCGGTGGACCTGCGGGCGGCGGCGTCGTGGCGGAGGGCCGGCGGGCTTGGGCGGGGAGGGTGGGCGGCGTGGTTCTAGGGCCGGCTGGTATTTACATGAATAGATGATTCGCTATGCTCATGAGAAGCTATCGAGCCGTTTCGCGTTTGTACAAATGATGGCTTACGCAACCCCCTCAGCGACCCTACCGACCCCGGCGCCCGGTGAGGCGCGGCTGGCGACACCCGTCGTGATCGCCGGCATGCACCGCTCGGGAACTTCTTTGATCACTTCCTGGCTTTCGGAAATGGGCCTCGAAGTGGGCGCGGATCTACTGCCGGCGGACCGTCACAATCCGCGCGGATATTTCGAGGATCAGGCGTTCTTGGCGCTGAATCGGCGGCTCGTCGCCGCTTGCTGTGACTCGGACGACGGCGGGCACTTGGATTGGGGGTGGACGGAGGGTGAGAGCTTCAACGAAGCTGGTTTGGAGGCTTTCGTGGACGACGGACGGTGCGTCGTCGAAGCCTTGGGACCGCGGCGCGGACCGTGGGGCTTTAAGGATCCTCGCAATACCCTGCTGCTTGATTTTTGGCACGGGCTGCTCGACGGCGCTCGCTTTGTGCTCATTTACCGGCCGCCGTGGGAAGTCGCCGACTCGATGCAGCGCCTGGGCGCCGAGGTATTTTTGCGCCGGCCCGACTATGCGGCGAGGATTTGGAGTTTCTACAACCGGCGCCTGCTGGACTTCTATCGACGACACCGGGAGAAATGCGTGCTCATCAGCGCGCGGGCGGTGCAGGAGAACCCGGGGGCGCTTTACGGTCTGCTCCGGGAGAAGCTCGGCTTGAATCTGCAGGAGGTCCCGTGGACTGATGTCTACGCCGAGGGGCTGCTCCAGGATGTGGCGGAGGATGACCCTTTGCCCCGGCTCTTCGAGGTCGCCTATCCCGAGACGGTGTCGGTACTGGCGGAGCTCGACGCGTCGGCGGATCTGCGTCCGCGGAGCTTGGTCGGCGATCGAGCGCGGGCCCTCGAGCCGTTTCGTTTCTCACCGACGCCGGAGGCCCCGGAGGCGCCGCTGGCGGTGGTGATTCCGTGTCGGAATGACGGGCGTTGGTTGATCGAAGCCGTCGCCAGCGTCGAGCGCGTGGTCCCCCGGCCGTATGACCTGGTGATTGTGGACGACGGCTCGGACGCACCGCCGACGGTGGAGATTCTGGATCGACTGGAGGCCGCCGGCTACCGCATCGCTCGGCAGAGGCCGAAGGGGGTTTGTGCGGCGCGGAACCTGGGATTCGAACTGGCGCGGGCGGAGTACATCATCCCGCTCGATTCGGACAATCGCCTTCGCCCGGGACTTTTTCTCGCTGAGGCCATCGCCGAGCTCGACGCCCATCCCCAGCTGGCGGCCGTGTACGGCGATCGGTACGACTTCGGCTTGAGGGAGGGGCGCCAGGCCGCCGCCGAATTCGACCTCGACCGCATGCTCCGCGGCAACTACATCGACACCTGTGCCGTGATCCGCTACTCGGCGTGGATCGA
This sequence comes from Acidobacteriota bacterium, assembly GCA_038747035.1. Classification (GTDB taxonomy): domain Bacteria; phylum Acidobacteriota; class Thermoanaerobaculia; order Multivoradales; family J023; genus JAUIJL01. Next base: position 3,331 of record JBCDKB010000208.1, read on the forward strand.
CGTCGGCGGCTATGACGAGAAGCTCCAGACGCTGGAGGACTGGGAGCTGTGGATCCGGTTCGTCCGTCGCGGTTGGGAGATTAAGCACCTGCCCCACGTCGCTTTCGACTATCGGGTTCGCCCCGGATCGCTGGTGACCACGATCGAGGACCCGCAGGTGCGCAAAGATATCCTCGATCGTGTCCTATCGAACCACCGCGAAGCCTTTGAAGACTTCTTTGTGCGACAGCTGGGCCACACCCTCGGCGCGTGGCCCTTCTTACTGCTCGAAGAGCGGTCCCAAGGTCGCCGAGGTGTGACGTCGGGGCCGATGGATCTGGAGCTCGCCAGGGCTCGGCTCGCCGCCGCGGAGGCGGCGCGTCGGGCCGACGCCGCGGACTGGCGTTTCGAGCACGCGAAAGCCTCGGCGGTCAGTTTCGAACAGTCTGCCCAGCAACTCAGGGACACCCTCGCCGCCCGGGACGAGGTGGTGAAGTGGCAACAGGTCGTGCTCGACGAGGTGCGCGGTCGGGCGGAGTTGGCGGAGGCCGCCCATCGGAACGTGAAGCGGGAAGCGGCGGAGCGTGAAGAGAAGCTGCGGCGGCTGGAGCGGGCGTACCAAGAAGCGCTCCGCGATCTGGCGACCCTCCGCGAATCGGCGCCCTCCGGTCGCGGAGACTCGGAAACGGTGCCGAACCCCGGAGGCTCCACCGGCCGTGCCGACCTCAGCCGCGGCTCCAGCTCCTAGCCCGGGCCTTCGGCGGGCGTCGGCGGCGGTGTAGGGCCGCTTTCGGGCTCATCGGCGAAGACGACCCGAATGGTTGAAAACCGGTCGTCGACCCAGAAGTCTTGCCGCAGCAGCCAGGCGCGGACGAAGTCGGCGACACCCCTTCGCGCTTCGTCGCGCACCAGCTCCATATATTGGGGGCTCGCGGCGCGCTGGCTCAGTCGCGGGGTGAGGCTCCGCTGGAGCTCGGCCATCTGCTCGCCGGCGTCAAATCGGAGGAGTCCTTCTTCGCTCGTGGAGCGGAGGCGGTCCGTGTGGATGGCCGGCGGCAGGGTCGGTTCGAGGGGCGGAGCGATGACCAGGCAGACGGGGCCGCGGACCTCGATGTGCCAGTCGCCGGTCACCGGTACGTGGTACCGGTAGGTGACGGGCACTTCAATTTCAACTTTCGTCGTGCCCAAGGGGACGACGTCGAAGAACATACGACGCTCGTCGGCCCTGGCCAGCTTCTCGGTCAAGACGAGCGCCGCCACTTCGAGGCGACCGACGCCGGACCGGTCGATCTCCGGCATCGAGGAGATGAAGCTCTCCGTGACGTCGCCGGTGAAGAAGGCCGACGCCATCCTTTCCGCCCGATCGGCGACGGCGTCGGCGGCCCGTCCGAGGCCTTCGGCGCCGCGGGCGGCGCCGTCGAGGGTGAATTTGTAGGCCACGAGGGCCCCGATGATGAGGAGGAGCGTGCCGAGCAGCAGCGTCGCTGGCCACCGCAGGGCCAAGATCACGTCGCGCCGAGACTGGGGGCTTGGGGCCTTCTCCGCGTCTTGGGTGTCGCTCGGCATCAGAGCCTTCGGATTTTGTTCTTCAAAATATAGACCTCGAAGGCGAGCCCGGCCTTGGCGGCGAGGCGCTTCATCTCGGCGAGGGGAGCGCCGGCGACGCCGCGGTCGAGGTTGTCGGCGTAGAGGTGGGCCACGACCTTGGAGCGTAGCACCACGGGTAGGGCCAGGCAGTCCTTGGGTGAGGGTCCGCCGAGGGCTTCGATCAATTGGCGATTGGCCGGCAGCGGCGGCAGCGGTCCGAGCCAGAAGCTGTCGGCGTCGCGCAGGCCGGCGAAAATGGACGGTAGCTTTTCGTCCAGGTCGAGGGCGCGGAATCGCTCTTCGTCCATGCCTTCGCCGGCGCCCCGCCAGCCGACGATCCGTCCCCGCCGCGCGATGAGCAGGAGGCGCCGGGAGAAGTGCACGCCGCCGAGACCCAAGAGCACGTCACCGATTTCGTCGCGGATGTCGGCGCCCTGGAGGGCCATGGCGGCGGTCGCCAGGCGGGCGTCGCCGTCGTCGCCGACGTAGAACGCCGGGTCCTCTGGGCCGAGGTCGGCGACGGCGGCGTCCCCGCCGTCGAGGCTCAACGTGGTCTCGAGGTCGCCGAACCCTTCGAACGCGTCCTCGGCGGGCACGAATCCATTGAATTCGAAGCCGTCCGGGTCGGCGGGCGCCTCCGGCGCAGCGTCGGGCGGCTCCGTCGGTGGAGCCGTCGGCCGCGAAGCCTGGGCCCCGTCGGGGGCCGGAGACTGCCCCCGGAGCCTGGCGAGATCGTCGGCGTCGAGCTCGATGAATTCGAGGTCCGGGGCCCCGGTCTCGGGGGCCGCGACGGTCGCCTTTGCCGGGTGTGCAACCGGCGAGGCGGCGGCGGGCTGGGCGGCTCGGAGCGGTTGAGGGGAAGTGGCCGTGGGGCGCTCGCCCGGCGCCGGGGTGGCCTGGACGTCAAACGGGTTCGGCGGCCGCGGCGCCGGGCGGGCTGACGGCGGGGGCGGATCGTCCGCCGCCGGCGCCACGCCGGCGGTGCCCGGGCCGGTGGGTCCGGGCGTCGACCCGGCGCCGCCGCCGGAGCGGAGCCGCTTCGCGAGGGCGAGGAAGCGCCGGTCGATCGGGATCTTGTAGTACTGACGAAGCGCCAGGTTGACGTGGAGCTCGAGGGCGACGCACGTGCGGACCATGAAAGACGTGAGGAAGGAGATTTCGTCTTCCCACAGCAGGTCGCCGGGGTCGGCCGAGGCCACGAAGAGCGTCTTGCCGCGCACCAGGTAAGGCACCAGGCGATGACGTCGGGCGAGTTTCTCCGGCACCGAACGCAACACGGCGTCCGGGATGCGGGCGAGTTCCGCCCGACCGGCGGTGCATGACGCGCGCTGCCGACCGAGGGTCTCGAGAAGCACCCCTTCGGTGACCAAGCCGAGCTCCAGCAAGTTGGTGCCGAGGCGTCCACCCACGAGGCCTTGGGCCTTGACGGCGCGCTCGAGGGCGGATTCGCTGAGCCTCCCCTCGCGGAGCAGAAACTCCCCGAGCCTGTCGCCACCCACGCTAGCTGTCACGTCCACCGGGTCCCCACGAGTGCAAGAGAAAGCAGCAGGTCGTCTGGGCTCGAATTCCGCCGTCGCCACTGCGGTCCAGTGACCTGGTTGCAATAACCCAGGTCGCTTGGCAGAATTCTAGCGTCTTCCTCGGCCCATCGCCGAATCGTTTCCGATTCGACCCATAAAAGCAGGCTCGTGCAGGGCCTCCACTATGTCCGTTGCTGAAAAACAGCACTCGAAGTCACCGGGCGGCGAGGCCAGTGGCCCCGGACGGTCGGGCTATGGCCATCCGGTGGATCTGCGGCGGGATCCCACGTTTCTCGCCGGCGCACTGAGCCTCGCGGCCTTGGCGGTCGCGTTCCCATGGGGCGGTCAAGAGCTGGCGCGGTGGCTCGGCTACTTCGGCGGCCCGGCGATCCTGCTGACCCTTTCCGTATTCGCCCTCGTCCGCGCGGCGGCCGCCACCCGGCGGGCGCCGGAGAAGCGTTTCTGGCGACTCCTCGCCGGAGCCTTCACCTGCTGGTGGGTGACGGTCGTCTTCGCGTCGCCCCTGGAGCCGCGCAGCGACGTCCGCGACCTTCTTGCGGACGCCGCCTACGCCGGCTTCTACGCCCTCCTGATCGTGGCCGTGGAGACTCGACCGCACCGGCGCCTCGAAGGGACCACCGGCCCGCTCGAGCAGCGATTGATGGCGCCCGCGGCGGGTTTTCTCGTCGTCGGCTGGCTGATCTATTTCTCGATGATCTCCGTGGCCTACGGGTTGAGGACGGAAGAGTCGGTGGTGCCTTCGCTCTTGCTTTTTAGTCTCCTCGATCTCTATTGGGCGGGGCGCCTGATGCAGCTCGCGCGGCGCGCCGTCGGCGGCTGGCGCTCGATCTACGGCTGGCTCGCGGCGGCGGCCTTCGGCTTCCTGGCGACCGATCTCTACGCTGTTTTTGAACAGGTCCTCGCCCTGGACCCGCGCTGGGACCGGTGGCAGAACGCGCTCTTTTTCCTGCCGATGGCCCTGGTGGTTGGCGCCGCCCGCCTCGGCGCGGGCGGACCGAGGTCGTCGACGATGCTGGCGCCCCAGAGTCCGATCGTCCGGCCGCTTCCGACCGTGCTTTGGGCGTTTTCCTTCCCCGTGCTGCATGCGGCTTTGGAGCTCACCGGCTGGTTGGCCCCTGCGGGACATCGGCCCCGCGAGCTGGTGGTGGTGGCGATGGTGGCGATCCTCGGCGCCTATGCGGTCTTCCAGCGGCAGCTCTTGGTCCGACACTCCCTCGAGCTATGGCGCCAAGGGCGGCGGGTGGAGCGGGAGCTGAAGGCGAGCGAGCAGGATCTCCTGCTCATGGTCGCCCGGGGCCACCAGCAGCAGGAGCTCGAGCGCCACGAGCAGACCTACCAAAAAGCTTTCCAAGCCTCGCCGGACGCGCTCTTGCTCACCTCCTGGTCGGATGGGCGGGTCCTCGAGGCCAACCAGAGCTTCTTCGAGATGATGGCGACGTCACGCGAGGAGGTGATCGGGACGCTGACGCGGGATCTGCCGCTCTGGCCGAGGGAGTCGCTGCGCCGGCGGGTGCTCCAGCAGGTCCTGGACGACGGTCCTCTGCACGTGCCGGAGGTGGTCATCCGGGGGACCGGCGGCGCAACGCAGAGGGTCGAGCTATCCCTCGATCGGGTGGAAACCAAGGAAGGTCGTTTACTGCTTTCGGTTTTTCGGCGCCTAGACCTCCTGAGCCCCGACGGCGACGTCGACCGTCGGGGGCGCTGGAGCACGGTCCTGGAGGCGGCGGATAAGGGCCTGGTGGCCGTCGACCGAGGGGGGGAAGTCATCCTCGCCAACGCCGCCGCCGGCCGAGCCCTGGGTTTGACGTCGAACGTCCTCTGGAGCTCTCCATGGGATTCCGACGAGCACGAGCTGCCGACTCTCTTGCAGATGTCCGCCCGGGACGATCGATTCCTCCTGGTCACGTCGGTGCACGATGATTGAGGCGCCCGGGTCGCTCGGCGGCCGTTTCGCCCTATGGCTGCGCCGGGTGGCGCTGGTGTGGCTCGATCCGGCGGTGACGGCCTGTGCGTCCCTGGCTTTGCTGCTGTGGACGCTGCCGCCGACCGTGGGGGCCCGCCCTTGGCTGATCGCCCTGCTACACCTGACGATGGCGGCCATCACTTTTTCCGTGCTCGAAGTGCGTCGCCGCGCGGCGACCCGGGCGGCGGCCGAGGGCTTTTGGCGCGACGTCATGGCCGCCCTCGGGATTTGGATGCTGGTGGATGCGGCGATGGCGGTCGCCGAGGGCATGTCCAGCTCCGGCGTCTCGGCGTCGCTGCGCGTGATCGGGGCGCTCGCCTGGGCTGCCGTGTGGCTCGCCGCGTCCCGCAGCCCCCACCGGATGGGGCATTGGCGACCGCGCTTGGTCGAGCGCCGGCTCCACATGACCGGCGCCGCGGCGGTGGGGATCGGGGCCGCGAGCTACGTCGTGCTGCCGCCGGCCTGGGCCGCCGATATCGAAGGCGCGGCGAGACGCACGTGGCTGCTGCTGGCGATTCTTTCGGCGTTGGTGATCGTGCGTCTGCTGGCGTCTATCCTCTACACGGCCAGCCGTCGCTGGCGGGGGGTTTACGGCGCCTTGACGGCGGCGGCCACCGCCGCCGGGCTCGGCCACGTCTCCGCCGTGGTGGAAGCGCCGCTCGAATCATCCTTGACCCTCGGCGGACCGTGGGCGGCCATCTCCATGACGCTCCTGACCCTCTGCGCCCGGCTTGACCAGATCCACGCCGACGACGAGACCGCCCAGTCCCTCGGAGACCCCATCGAGGAAGGGCCGCAGCAGCTGGAGACGCCGTACCTCGCCTTCGCGATTGTGCTGCCGCTGATTCATTACGGTGCGGCGCGCATGGGCTGGCTGGCGGAGGAGCTGGAGCTCACCCGCGAGCGAATCATGATCTTGTGGATGGTCGCGCTCGCTTCCGTCTCGGTCTACCAGCAACGGCGGCTCGAGCGGTGGTCCCGAAAGACCATCGTGGAACGCAGTCGGCTCGAGCGCAGTCTGCAGGCGAGTCGCCGACGGCTGCAGCTGATGGAGGAACGGCGCTACGCGGAAGACTTGATGCACCGGTCGCGGGAGGTCTACTCCAAGGCCTTCCGCAATAGCCCGTGGAGCGTGTCGCTGACCACGCAAGACGGTGGCCGCCACCTGGAGTGCAACGATCGATACCTCGAAACCATCGGCTACCCGCGGTCCGTGGCGCTGGGGACATCGACCGTGGAGCTCGGGATCTGGGCCGAGACCTCGGAGCGAGAGCGCTTGCTCAAGCTGCTTGAAGAAGACGGCGCGGTGCGCGCCTTTGAGATGCAATACCGGCGCAGCGACGGCGAGTTGAGGTCAGCCTTGATCTCGGTGGTGCCGGTGGATATCGACGGCGAAGCGTGCCTGCTTTCTGTGTCCCGCGATATCTGCGACCTCCAGGCCATCGAGCGTCGTCGGGGCCTGGTTTCCCAGCTTGTCGCCGACCTGCCGCACCCGGTCTGGCACGTCGACTTGACGGACCGGGTGCTGGCTTTGAATCAGGCCGCCGCCGCCGTGGTTGGCTCGGTGACGGGTGAGCCCGGACCGAGCTTCGCCGACCTCGACGGGCTCGTCGACCCGGAGAAGTGGCGCCGGGCCGCCCGCCAGACCACGGAGAGGGGCTACTTCAGCGGAACACTCAGGTGTCGAGTGCAAGGGGCCGTACGCCGCGGGACCGCCGTCATGACGCTGGTCCGCGACTACGACGGCCTGCCGTCGGGCAAGCTGATCTTCTTCGCGGTCGGGTCTTGAATGGGGGGCCGTGGCTTGGGCCGGCGCCTCAGTCCCGGGCCTCTTCGGTCCCCGACTCTTCGAGGATGTGCTCCGCCAGCCCCTGGCGCAGCTCGAGCAGCATCTCGGTCTCGCCGAAGTGCGTGATCGCCTGCTGGACGGCTTTCCAGGCCTGTAACGGCTCGCCTTCGATCCTCAGGCGCTCGATCTCGGCGATGGTGTGGAGCATGCCGGAGCGTTCGTCGAGGGGGATGGGGTCGCCGTCCACGGCTTTCTCGGCGGTGGCGTCGAGCACCTTGGCGAAGCGGCCGATGGCCGTGTCTTCCGGCGCCAGATCCGCCGCCTGCGCCAGCAGCAAGCGAGCCTTGAAGAGGTCTTGGCCGCTGTCGGCGGCGTCTTCGGCCCGCTTCAAGAGCTGGCGGGCTCTTTTCTGCTGGAGCTCCGCGTGCAGCTCGGGTAGGCGGAGGTCGCCCCGCCAGCGTTCCGCCGCGGCGGCGAGCAGGGTGCCGGCGGCCTCCAAATCGCCGTGTTCCATCGCCGCGGCGACGGCGTCGAGGTCGGCGCGGCGCTCTTCGTCGAGTCGCCGGGTTTCGGTCTGCTTGGCCAGGTGTCGACGGGCGTGGTCGAGCTGATCCTGGACCCAGCCGTTTGACGGATCGAGTCGCAGAACTTCCTCGAGGCGGCGCACGGCGGGTTCGTACTCCCGGGCGCGCAGGGCGACGCCGGCTTCGCCGACCAGCTCCGTCTGGCGCTCCTGGATAGCGCGCTCGAGGATCTGCGCCAAAGACTCGAAGACTTCGTCGTCGCCGTGGATGTCTTCGGAGCGACGGAGCTCGCTGCGCGCTTCCTCGAGCTTCGACTGTCGAACCAGGTGGAGAATGTGTTGCTCGATCTGTTCGATCGCCAGCCCGCGCTCCCGCCGCTCGATCTTCTGCCGCAGCGAATCCACGCCGCGGGCCAGCTCGTCGCGCACCGGGCCGGTGGTCGGCGCCAGGGCCTGGGCGTCGCGCAAGCGCATCAAGGCTTCGGGGTAGTCGCCGTCATTGACCAGCTTGTCGGCTTCGGTGAGCAGGCCCCGGATCTTCGACGTCAGCTGGGCCTGGAACGTCTCGTCGAGCCGCCGACGCAGGTGCAGGAGCTCGGGGCGCTCGCCGTGCTGTTGGCGCAGCTCTCCGAGCCGGCGGTCGGCGCGCACCAGCTGGCCGTCCTCGATGAGCTGGTGCATCTCCTTGAGGTCTCGGGCCGGCAGCTTGGGCTGTGACCGCGGCACCGGAGGAATGGGCGGCGCCTCGGGTTCCGGCGGCGGCGCTTGGCCGATCGGCACGACCTGGGATTCCGGGTCTTCGAATCGCCGGAGCAGCTCCCGCGCGGCGGCGTGGCTCGGGTCCATCGACAGGATCGTCTTGACCTGCTGGCGCGCCTGGTCGCTCTTGCCGAGCTCGAAGAGGGCCTCCGCACCGGCGAGGAGCACGTCGAATTGCGCGCCTTCGGACTCCAGGTGTGGAGTGGCGGTGGTCTCGAAGCCGAAGGCGCGGTCGAGCTTTTCTTGGGGGGCCTCGGTGTCGACGGATTTACCGGCGAGTCCGAGGGACGCCATCTCCGCCGCCTCGTCGACTTCGGCTTGGCTGAGCGGATACTCCTTCTGGAGCGCCTCGATCTCCGCGATCCACTCCCCGGCGTCGTTATAGCGATCTTCGGCTTTCTTCTCGAGGGCCCGCATCAGCATCGAACGCACCGCCGGCGGGACGAGGCCATCGGGGTCCGACTCCTCAAAGGGCACCGGGGCGTTGAAAAGGTGGGCGGCGATGAGCTGCGAGGTCGAGTCCCCGGCCATCGGATAGGCCTGGGTCAAGAATTCGTAGAAGACGAGGCCGAACGTGTATAGGTCGCTCCTCGCCTCGGTGCCGTCGGGCCCCTTAGCGCCGAAGTGTTCCGGCGAGGCGTAGCGAAACTTGCCGAGGAAGGAGCCGCTGACGGTGAGCGTCTGCTCCGCCTGGTGGTGCTTGGCGATCCCGAGGTCGATGAGTTTGACCAGCGGCTTATTTTCAACGTCGCGGGTCAGCATCAGGTTGTCGGGGGAGACGTCGCGGTGGACGAATCCGTGCCGATGCAGGAAACCCAGGGAGCGGAGGCTCTGGCGGCCGATTTCGAGGGCCAAGGCCAGTGAAGGCCGCCGCTTCTCCTGGATCAGCAGCCCGAGGTCGGCGCCGTCGATGTGCTCCATCACGATCAGACCCGCGCCGGAGTCGTCGAGGCTGAAGTCGAAGATCTGCACCACGTTCGGGTGCCGAAGCTGGATCGCGGACCGCGCTTCGCGGGCGAAGCGGGCGCGTAGCTCGTCGTCGTCCTCGTGCTGCGGACGGAGAACTTTAACCACGCGAATTTCGTCCAGCAGCTTGTGCCGGACTTTATAGATCGCGCCCATGCCGCCTTCATTCAGCTTGGCGACGATCTCGTACTTGCCTTCGATATCGGTAGGACCGAGGCCCACGCGTGTCTCCGACGGGATAGGATCGGTTTGCGATTGTAGCTGATCGGGAATCATCCCGTGGCGTTGATCGCCAATACTCGCATGGATGAGACCCCTGGGCAGCGCGAACGGCCGTTTAGTACCAAGACGGCGGCGGAAAAATGGCGACTCATCGGCGCCTGGCTGATCGGTCTGGTCGCGGTCGCCGGCATCGCACTGACCCTCTCGACCCGCTTTGTGGGTGAAGAAGCCCCGATTCTCGAGCTGGAGGTGGACGGGCGCCTCGCCGTTCTGCCGCTGGTGACCGACGGCGCCCGCGGCGAGGACTGGCTCGGCTGGGGGCTGTCGACCCTCATCTATGAGGGCCTGATCGCCAACGATGCGATCCAGGCCGTGCGGCCCGAGCGGCTCCACGGTGTGCTGGCGGAGCGGGACCTGTCCGGCGCCACCCGGGAACGCCAGCGCCAGCGCCAGCTGGCCAGCGCCTTGGGGGCCCAGGCGGTGCTCGATATTCGAGTTGAGAGGCTGGGGGAAGGCGTCGGTCTGGATCTCGAGATCTGGCGAGGCGATGTCACCGTCGGTCGCCAGCGCTTCGAGGGCGAAGACGCGCTCGAGGCCGCCGCTCGATTGGTGGCGGCGGTGGCGGACGGCATGCTCGCCGGCGGCTCGCCGGTACCGCTCCTAGAGGTGCTGAGCGACGATGACTTCGCCCGCCGTCTCTACGGCGAAGGCGTCGAGCGCACGTTGACGAGCGACGCCGCCGCGGGGCGTCCTTATTTTGAGATCGCCCTTCGCCACCGGCCAGAATTTGCCCTGGCCCGGCTCCGCCACGTCGGCGTTTTGCGCCGGCTCGGCCAGCTCGAGATGGCGCGCAGCCTGGCGGAGGAGCTGCTGCAGCAGACCCAGGCCCGCGGCCTGCGGGGCGCGCAGGCGCGGGCCTACCGCGCCCTCGGCCTGATCGCCGCCGTGGACGGCGACGTGGCGGCCGCGTCGGAGCACTACCGGCAGGCCCTAAGGCTCGAGATCCAGCGCGCTGCGCCGCTCGCCCAGGCCGACGCCATCGGCGCCCAGGCCCAGCTCGCGTCGGCGAGCGGAGAGCCGGAGAAGGCCCAGGAGCTCTTCGTCGAGGTGCTACAGCTGCGTCAGCAGGCCGGAGACCGGCTGGGGCAGATCGACGCTTTGCTGCGTCTTTCGAACCTAGCGATCA
>JBCDKB010000209.1:0-13825 GCA_038747035.1 Acidobacteriota bacterium
ACGGTGCGACGCTTCGGTCGACGCTGGATGCTGCTCGATACCCGCGGGCTCGGGCTGCCCGAGTTGGTGCATCTCGACGAAGACCAGGCCGCGACGCTGTTGGGTGAGGCGCGCCCTTCGCCCGCGCTGGCCCGCTGGGCACAGCAAGAGCAGCTCGCGGTGGAGATCGACGGTCGCTTCACGCCGCTCGCGACGGCGGCCCCGCGGCTGCTCGACCGGTTCGTGACGCCAGATCGGCGACGCCTTCAACTCCATCCGGGCGACGGCGCGGTTGCCGGATCTTCGATGCAACGTTGCGTCGTGACCTGGAGCGAGGCGCCGGAGCTCTTCGCCACCTGGCGTGACATGCCCACCGCGTGGCCGGCGTTCCTCGCGGGCACCCTCCGGCCACGCGTGGACCACGACGCCTTCATCCGTCGCTTCGCCGCGTGGCGGCTCTTCTTGTGCGAGGGAGATCGCCTGGTCGGTCACGCCTACGCCGCACCCATGCCGTGGGACGGCGCCGCCGCGGATCTCCCCGAGACGTGGAACGAAGCCGTCGAGCGGGCGCACGCGGCGAGCCCAAACGCAGTGCACGCGCTCTGCCTGCTGGGGGCCGAAGTGCTGATCATGACCAATTCCAGCGGCAGCCTGCACGCCGATATGGGGCCGGGCTCGCTGGTGCTGGTGGAAGATCACCTCAACCTGACGGGTTCAAATGTGCTCTACGGCGCGTTCCCGGAATCGTGGGGGCCGCAATTTCCGGATATGGGGCAGGCCTATGATCCGGGGCTGCGGAACCTGATCGAGGAGTCCGCCGGGGGCCTCGACATCAAGCTCAACAAGGGCGTCTACGCCGGCCTTTCGGGGCCCACCTACGAGACCCCCGCCGAGGTCCGGATGGTGCGGACCCTCGGCGGCGATCTGGTCGGCATGTCGACGGTTCAAGAGGTGATCGCGGCCCACCACATGGGGATGCGCTGTGCCTGCATTTCGGCGGTGAGCAACCCCGCCGCCGGCGTCAGCGACGAGGTCCTGGACCACGCCGACGTGCTCGAAAGGGGCCGCGCCGCCGGCGCCGAGCTCGGCAAGCTCATCGGCCACGTGCTCCAGCATCCGGAGCTTTGCTGACACGAATCGGCCGGGGCGGAGCGTCCCCAAGCCTCAGGCGCCAGAAAGCTTAGAAGCCGAGGCGCCGCATGACGACCCGCGGAATGAAGCGGATCACCAGCATCACGAAGCGCCACGGCAGCGGCGTGTAGAGCAGCGGCTTGCCGGCGTCGAGGGCGCGCTCGACGTCTTCGGCGACCTGCTCCGGTCGTCCGGCGAAGGGCGGAGCCTTGAGACCCGCCGTCATTGCGGTGTGCACAAAGCCCGGCTTGACGTCGAGGGTGTGGAGACCTTCGCCCCGGAATTTGTGGTCCAGGGCCTCCAGGTAGCGCGAAAGGCCGGCCTTGGCGGCGCCGTAGATCGCCACCGGCTTGCGCCCCCGGTCCCCGGCGACCGAGGAGAAGACCACGAGCGAACCGCCGCCGCTCTCCAGCAGGTGCTTGCGGGCGTGCTCGCAGAAGAGCACCGTGTGGGTGAAGTCGAGATCGAGCAGGCGCTTGGCCTTGTCGATATCGGCCTCCATGGCGTCCTGGGTCTCGAAGATGCCGGCGGTGATGACCACCACATCGAAGCCGCCGCCGAGGGCGTCGCGGGCGGACTGGAGGGCCGGCGCGAAGTCTTTCGGAGAGCCGAGGTCGCACGGGGAGTGGCCGATAACGGCGTCGTCACGGCCGGCCCGGGCGCGCAGGTCGGCGGCGGCTTTGTCGAGGTCCTCGGCGCGGCGGCCGAGGAGGAATAGCCGGTCGCCGCGCACCGCCAGGCGACGGGCGAAGGCGCGACCCATGCCCTGGGTGGCCCCGAAGAAAACGACGCGTTGTGACCTCATGGTCGGGATGATATCCGAGGATCCAGAGAGCTTTGGGGCCCGACCTCGGGGCCGGCGAGGCGCCTGCGGGGAGCCGAGGAACGGCGCTCGAAATCTGTTGAGAAGGCGGGGGTCATTTGCTAGGGTGCCGCGCGCCCGCGCGTCGCGGGCGCATCAACGAAAGGCAAGGCATGGCCAACACCGTCGTTCTCGGCATGCAGTGGGGTGATGAAGGCAAAGGCAAGATCGTCGATCTGATCTGCCCGGCTTTCGACGCAGTGGCGCGGTTCCAGGGCGGACACAACGCCGGACATACCGTCAAGTTCGCCGACAAGCATTTCGCACTGCACCTGCTGCCGTCGGGCATCCTCCACGACGACATGCGCTGCGTGCTCGGCAACGGCATGGTGATCTCGCCGCCGGCGCTCTTCACCGAGATTGAGTCCGTGGCCAAGGCGGGCGTCGACATCACGGGCCGCCTGCTGGTCTCGGACCGCGCCCAGGTCATCCTCTCGGCCCACGCGGCCCTCGACCGGGCGCGCGAGGCGGCCCGCGGCCAGGCCGCCATCGGCACCACCGCCCGCGGGATCGGCCCGACCTATGAGACCAAGGCCGGCCGCACGGGCCTGCGCATCGGCGACCTGCTCGCCGATGGCCTCGAAGGCCACGTGGAGCGTTTGGTCGCACACCTGGCGAGCCAGCTGAAGGCCCTCGGCAGTGACGAGGTGCCGTCGGTCGAGGAAGTCATGGCGGAGTGCCGAGCCTGGGCCGAGCGCTTTGCGCCGCTGGTCGCCGATACGTCCAAGGTTCTCGACGACGCCATCTCGGCCGGCGGCTCGGTCCTCTTCGAAGGCGCCCAGGGGGCGCTGCTCGATCTCGACCACGGCACCTATCCGTTTGTCACCAGCTCCAACGCCACCGCCGGCGGCGTCGCCACCGGCACCGGCGTCGCCCCGACGCGTCTGACCGGCGTCCTCGGGGTCGTCAAGGCCTATACGACCCGGGTCGGCGGCGGTCCGTTCGTCACCGAGCTCCACGACGACATCGGAGAGCACCTGCGCCAGCGCGGCAACGAATTCGGCACGTCGACCGGCCGCCCCCGCCGCTGCGGACACTTCGACGCCGTGGCGGTTCGCTACGCCTGTCGCCTCAACGGTACCGACGCCGTCGCCGTCACCAAGCTCGACGTCATGGACGAGCTCGACGAGATCAAGATCTGTACGGCCTACCGTTATAAAGGCGACGAGTACCGGGACTTCCCGGCGGCCATCGAAGTGCTCGAGAAGGCCGAGCCGGTCTACGAGACGATGCCGGGTTGGAAGACGTCGACCGTCGGCATGCTCGACCTCGACGATCTGCCGAAGAACGCCCGCGCCTACCTCGACCGCGTCGCCGAAACGTGCGACGTGGCCCTCGGCATGATCTCGACCGGCCCCCGCCGCGAAGAGACCCTGCTGATCGATAACGCCGAGATGCGGCGACTGATCCCGGATCTTGAAACGGTCATTGCGGGCCGGGGCACGCCCTAGCCCGGTTGGATCACGAGAAACCGTCGTGAGAGGCTGTAAATGCCTGGTAGTGCAAGGCTTGGGTCTTACGCGCGACGCAGGCGTACTTGCTGTACGTCGAGGAGCGCGGAAGATACAAAACGCTGCAATACTGGGTAGTTACGGTTTCGCAACAGTTTTCTCGTGGGACAACCGGGCTAGCTTTCAAGCCTCCCCGCGAGACATCAGCCGCCGGCGGCGTCGAGCTGCCGCGCGGCGCCGTCGACGGTCTGATTTTGCGGTACGGCGCCGCTGCGCAGCTCTTCGAGGCTGAAATCGTCGACTTGGATCACCTCGCGCCGGGCGGCGGCGGCCCGCTCGAGCAGGTCGGCGTCCTCCGCGCTCAGCAGGCCGCGCTCGAGGCCCTGGGCGATGAGGGCGTCGGCGGAGCCCTTCTCGACCTCCCCCCGCCGGACGGCGGTGCGCAACTTCGACGAGATGGCCTCCGCGGAGACCGCTAGCTCGAAGGCCTCCTCGAGTCGCTCCCAGGCCGAGTCGGGGTGGACGTAGAGCTCTGACGTCAAGCGATCCCGGGCCGCGCCGGGGCGCTGCATCAGGCGGGCGATGGCGCCGCCGGTGCGGTCCGTCGGCCGAGCGCCGACGGGATTGAGTCGGGTCCACCACAGGACGGGGCCGCGCAAGACCGCCCCGAGGACCGGAATGTCCAGGTTTTGGAGGAGCCCTTCGAAGGACTCTTGGATGGCCGCCAAGCGCTCTTCGCAGGCAAAGATCAGCAGCGGCAGGTCATCCGCCGGCCGCCCTTCGGCTTCGAAGCGCCGTAGGGCCGTGGTCATGAGGTAGAGACTCGAGAGGATGTCGGCGAAACGGCCGGTGAGCTTGCCGCGGAATTTCAGCTGGCCACCGAGCGTCATCATCGCGAGATCGGCGTAGAACGCGAAACGGGCCGAGCACCAGGCGAGGCGACGGTAGTACTTCGCCGCGGGACCCGAGACCGGAGAGCGGACGAAGCGTCCGCGGGTGACGCTATGCCAGGCGCCTCGAATGGCGTTGGACGCGAAATGCAGCTGGTGTCGAATCAGGGCCCGGCGAAACGCTTTCTTATCGTCCGTGCGGATCGACTCGAGCAGCGCGTGGGCGTGGGGGTGGCAGCGGATGGCCCCTTGGCCAAAGACGATGAGCGAGCGGGTCAAGATATTTGCGCCCTCGACCGTGATGCCCACCGGCGCCGTCTGCCAGGCGCTCGCCATCAGATTGCGCGGTCCGAGGCAGATGGCGGCGCCGCCGAGCACGTCCATGCCGTCCCGGGCGGTCTGCCGACTAAGCTCGGTGGCGTTGTACTTGACCATCGCCGAGACCACGGCGGGGCGGAATCCGGCGTCGACCGCGCCGCAGGTCATGACGCGGGCGGCCTCCAGGAGGTAAGCCCGGGCGCCGATGCGCGCCAGCGGCTCCTCGACGCCCTCGAATCGGCCGACGGCTAGCCCGAATTGGCGACGGACGGCGGCGTAGGCCCCGGCGATCCTCGCCACGTATTTGGCCCCCGTCGCGGCCTGGGACGGCAAAGAGATAGCGCGGCCGCCGGAAAGCGCCTCCATCAGCATCTTCCAGCCGCCGCCGGCCTGGGCGACACCGCCGATGATCTGGGAGGCAGGGATCACCACGTCACGGCCGCTCGTGGGACCGTTGGGGAAAGGAATCCCGAGGGGATCGTGCCGACGCCCGACCTCGACGCCCGGGAGATTCGTCGGGACGAGGGCGCAGGTGATGCCGAGGTCGCGCTCACCGCCGAGTAGGCCCTCGGGATCTTCGAGACGGAAAGCGAGGCCGAGTAAGGTGGCGATCGGCGCCAGGGTGATGTAACGCTTCTGCCACTGGAGTCGGATCGCCAGCTCTCCGTCGGACTGCTTGAAGAGCACGCCCTTCGAAGTCATCGAGGCGGCGTCGGAGCCGGCTTCGGGTTCGGTGAGGGCGAAACAGGGGATCTCTTCGCCGCGGGCCAGGCGCGGAAGGTAGTGCCGGCGCTGCTCGTCGGTGCCGACCTCGACCAGCAACTCGCCGGGGCCGACGGAGTTGGTGATCAAGACCACGGTCGAAGCCGCCATCGAACGGCACGCGAGCTTGCCGAAAATGGTCGACTGGGCCAGGGCGGAGAAACCGTGGCCGCCGTACTCGACCGGAATGCCGAGGCCGAAGAAACGGTGGCGTCGTAAGGCCTCCCACGCCGCCTCGGGGAGCTCTTTGGTGCAGCTCGTGAGCTGCGGGTCTACGTGCTGCAGGACTTCCTCAACCGGGCCGTCGAGGAAGGCGCGCTCGCGCTCGGTGAGTTGGGGGTACTCGGCGTCGAGGATCTTCTGCAGTTTGGGGCGCCCGGAGAAGAGCTCGCCGTCGAGCCAGACGTCGCCCGCTTCGAGCGCGGCCCGCTCCGTCGCTGACATTTCCGGGGCCGCACCTTGGCGGCGGAGCAAAGCGAGCAGCATTCCGAACATTCACGTTCTCCTTATAGACCGGGACACGAGCCGAGGGAGATGTGATCTTAACGCAGCTGACTGACCGGTAAGTCAGTGGCGAGGTTTCCACTGGGTACGGTGTTGGCACGGCTCCTGCATTAATGGAGTCATGAGGCACAACCGCGGGCGAAAGGGGCCCTCGGGCCCCGGAATCTGCTCCAGCGGCGGTGCCGCGCGAGAAAAATGAGAAAAACCGTTGTCGGATTTACATCGTCTTTTTCGCATTCTTCAATATGAGATGAATGAATCACGTTGCAGATACGTAAACATGATGGTACGATGACATGGAATTCACGACGATGACCACAAAACCCCAAAGCCGACTCACGTTGCGAGAAGCGAGGAACGTTGGCATGTTGCGCCGAGCTGTACAAGAACAACCCGCGCAGTGGAAGCGCCGGCTGACGCCGGCCGCGGGTCTTGTGCTGGCCGTCGCCTTCGTCGTGACCTGCTGGACGGGCCCGCTCTGCGCCGATGAGCCGACCCACGCTGAGCTCATGGTGCGGCCGGCGATCGTTGAGGATGGCGCCGCATTCGACGAGGATGAGGCCGGCCGCCTCCTGCTCAAGCAGTCGATCCTCGAGCGCGCCCTCGAAGAGGGCAGCAGCGACGCCAAGCTCAACGAGCTGATCGGACGCCACCGCGCCCGGCGCCTGAATCGTGCCCAGTTCATGTTTGACCTCCACGCCTCGCATTTGGGGCGAGATCCCCGGGACGACCCCCGGTTTGAGGACGCCCGCGACGCTGTTTTTTCAGCGTGGAAGAAAATCCAGCGCGAGCGCCTTGAAGAGGCCCTCGGTCTCGAGGCCTGGTGGGATCGCAAGCGGGCGCGCTACAAGCAGAGCAAGGCCGACGGAGGCGAGGGCACCGAGGGCATCTCGGATCGCGCCTGGAGCCTGCGGGTCTCGCCGCGCTTCTCCAGCGATTCAGCTGGCGTCAAGCTCCGTCTTAAAGGGACAGGAAGCGCATTGCTCGATGGTTTGACCTTCCGCTACTCCTACGAGACGGACGAGTCCCATCCGATCTTTCGCTTGAAGTTCGAGGATCGGATGCGTCTCTTCGACCTGCACTATGCGCCCGATACCCCGGAGTTTGGCGACCGCGTCGGCTTCAGCGTGCGCTACAGCTGGTAGCCGCGGTCGCTCAGCAAGCCGCGGGTAAAAGATAAGCCGCCTTCGATGTCTTCGAAGGCGCCGTCGAGTTGCGCCTCGAAGCACGCGTCGAGCAGCGGCCCGAAGGCTTTTCCGGGGGACAGGCCCAAGTCGATGAGGTGCCGCCCGAGCACAATCGGCTTGGGCGCCTGGGCTTCAAGCGCTAGGGCCTCCGCCTGGCTCAAAAGCCACTGACCGGCGGGGAAGCCATCCCAGGGCAACGGGGGCCGGCCCCGGTGGTCGGCGCGGGCGACGCGCACCAGACGGTCGATTCTCTTGACCCGCCGGGCGAGTCGCCGGATGGCCGCGGCGCTGGCTTCGGCGTGGTGCAGCATGAATGGCTTGAGGTGCTCGCGGACGAGCGGCACCACCGCTTCAACCAGGCGATCCATGGCGTTGAGCCTCGCGAGGAAGGTCCGGGTCGGCTCGTCCCCGGCCTCTTCGTGACCCGGAGAACGCCACCGCCCCCGCTCGAAGTGGGTGGTCGTCGGCTTGGCGATATCGTGGCAAAGGCAGGCGAAGCCGACGACCAAATCTTCCCAGTCGTCGCCGATCCGCTCGTCGGCAAAAGCGTCGAGCACGTGGAGGGTATGGGTCCAGACGTCGCCTTCGGGGTGCCACTCCGGGTCCTGCGGGCAGTGGACCATGGCGACAAGCTCCGGGAAGTAGCGGGTCCAGCCCGACTGGCGGAGAAAGTCCAGGCCCAGGCTCGGCCGCCGACCGCGCACGATGAGCTTGCGCCACTCTCCGAAGATACGCTCGGCGGCGAGCCCTTCGAGGCCCATGGTCGAGGCGAGCGCGAGCGTTTCGGGGGCCGCCTTCAGCTCAAATCGCGCGGCCATCTGCATGCCGCGCAGGACGCGCAGGGGATCCTCGGCGAATTTGTGCGACACGTGACGCAGGATGTGGGCGTCCAGGTCGCGGCGTCCGCCCCATGGATCCAGCAGTTCGCCGGTCCGCGGGTCGTAGGCCATGGCGTTGATCGTGAAATCGCGACGGGACGCGGCTTCCTCCAGCCCCATGTGCGGATCCCCGTCAACCACGAATCCCTTGTGGCCGGTGCCCCGCTTCGACTCACGCCGCGGCAGCGAGACGTCGATGGCCAAGTGCTTGACCTTCAAAACGCCGAAGCTCCTGCCGACGGCGTCGAGCTCGAAGCGCTCGCTGAGCACACCCTGCAATCGATCCGCGCCGAGTCCGAAGACTTCAAGGTCGAGGTCGTCGACGGGGCTGCCGAGTAGGGCGTCGCGAACCGAACCGCCGACCACCAGGGCGCGCCCGCCGGCCGCCGCCACGTCGTCGGCGATGGCCCGAAGGGCCTGCTCGAGGTCGGCCGGCAGGCCCAGGGCGCTCACGGGGAGCTCGGAAGTCATTGGCGAGGTCATGGGTGTGCTCAAGATCGTTGATGGCAAAGGATATTCAATGGCAAAGGGTGTTTAACGGCTAAGGATGTTCGATAGCAAAGCGGCCCCGACATCGGGAGGCCAGTTGGACATTGTACATCTAGCGGTTCGAAGCACAAGGGCATCGGATAGCCTTGGCGCCTGACCAGAGGAGAGTGTGCGTAATGACCAGTCGTTTTTGGACGGCCCCGGCGCTTGGGGCGGGCCTATTGATCGTCGGATTGTGGGGCGCGGTCGCCCCAGCCTCTGGACAGGGGACGCCGGAGGTCGAGGCGGAGGGGCCAGCGGCGGCGGACGATCCCTTCCAGTCTCTGAGCTTTCGCCACATCGGCCCCCTCGGCAATCGGGTCTCCGCGGTGGTCGGGGTCGCCGGGGACCCGAAAACCTACTACGCCGGCGCCGCCACGGGCGGCGTGTGGCGGAGCCGGGACGGGGGCCACGGATGGCGGCCGATCTTCGACGCCACCGGCGCCGCCTCGATCGGCGCTTTGGCCGTCGCCCCGTCCGACGCCCAGGTCATATGGGCGGGCACGGGCGAAGCGTTTATTCGCTCGAACGTGTCGATCGGCAATGGCGTCTACCGTTCGACCGACGGCGGCGAGACGTGGCATCACCGCGGCCTTGAGGACTCGGGCCGCATCGCCCGGATTCTCGTCCACCCCTCGCGGCCCGGCGTGGCGTGGGCGGCGGTGCTCGGACACGGCTACGGACCCCAAGAAGGCCGCGGTGTTTTCAAGACCAAGGACGGCGGTCGAACCTGGCGTCACGTCCTTTCGGTGAATGCCGAAACCGGCGCCTCGGACCTGGTGATCGATCCGCAGAACCCGCGCCATCTCTTCGCCGGGACCTGGCAATTCTCCATGGACGGATCCGGCCGCACGAGCGGCGGTCCGGGGTCGGGCCTGTGGCGCAGTCGCGACGCCGGCGAAACGTGGACCCGCGTTGCGGGTGGCGGATTGCCGTCGTCGCCGTGGGGCAAGGTCGGCCTCGCCCAGAGCGCCGAGGACCCGCGGCGGGTTTACGCCTTGATTGAAACCAGCAGCAATCGGGACTTCGCCGCCTCCGAACCCTACGCCGGCACTTTGTGGCGGTCCACCGACGGCGGGGCGGGCTGGAAGATGGTGAATGCGTCGAACGCCCTCCACCAGCGTCCGCTCTACTACAGTCGGGTGGTCGCGGCCCCCGACGACGCCGATGAAGTGCACTTCATGGCGGTCGCCCATCTGCGGTCGCTCGACGGCGGCGTCAGCGTCGACTCCCTGGGCTCCGGGTGGGATCACCACGATATGTGGATCGACCCCCTCGACCCCGATCGCATGATCGTCGGCCATGACGGCGGCGTGTCGATTTCCATTGACCGCGGGGAGAACTGGTATCGACCCCAGCTGCCGATCGCCCAGATGTACAGCGTCGAGGTCGACGACGAGGTGCCCTACCGCGTTTACGGCAATCGGCAGGACGGCGCCGCGATGCGCGGCCCGTCGCAAACCCTCGCCGGCGGTGAGATTCCACTCGGGGCGTGGCGGCAGATCGGGGGGTGCGAGGTCGGGCGCTCGATTCCGGATCGCGACGATCCGACCCTCGTCTACAGCACCTGCTACGACGGGATCTTGCAGCGCTGGTGGGGGCCCGAAGGCATCACCGAGGACATCAGCGTCTGGCCGGAAGCGATCGAGTCGTGGCCGGCTTCGGAGCTGCGCTTTCGGTTTACTTGGGATTTCCCGATCGCCGCTTCCCCCCATGCGTCGGGGCGTCTCTACGCCGGCAGCCACGTGGTGCACCAGAGCGACGACCGGGGCGAGACGTGGCGCGTCGTCTCCCCGGATTTGACC
This sequence comes from Acidobacteriota bacterium, assembly GCA_038747035.1. Classification (GTDB taxonomy): domain Bacteria; phylum Acidobacteriota; class Thermoanaerobaculia; order Multivoradales; family J023; genus JAUIJL01. The sequence goes on from JBCDKB010000209.1 coordinate 10,296, forward strand.
AGTGGAGACCCGGCGCTGATGCAGCGCCGCGGGGGCCTGACGCTCGACGACGCCGGGCCGACGGTGGCGCCGTCGCTTTCGAGCCTCGTCGAGTCGCCGCACCGGGCGGGGGAGCTATGGGCTGGAACCAACGACGGGCGTCTGCAGCGACGCGCCGGGGAAGGCGAGCCCTGGACCGATCTGACGGACCGGCTGCCCGGTCTGCCGAAGCTCGGCACGATTTCCGATATTGAATTCTCTCCCCACGCCGAGGACCGGATCTACGTCAGCGTCGACAGACACCGGGAAAACGACCGCCGGCCTTGGGTCTACCGAACCCGCGACGGCGGCTCGACGTGGACCGCGATCGTCGAGGGCCTGGTTGGCGGCCGATCGCACCGGGGCGGCCGCGGAGCCGTCTTCGACTATGTGCACGCTTTGGTCGCCGATCCCCAGCGCGACGGTCTGCTCTTCGCGGGCACAGAGGGGGGGCTTTTCTTCACCCTCGACGACGGCGACTCGTGGCGTCCGGTGGACGGCGGCTTGCCGCCCGCGCCGGTTTATGACCTCAAGATTCAGCCGCGCTTCGGCGACCTCGTCGTGGCGACTTACGGCCGAGGGTTTTGGATCCTCGACGATCTCTCGCCGATTCGACAGGCCTCCACCGACGGGCGCCGGGACACGCGTCTGCTGACACCGCGGAGCGCCTATCGTTTCCGAGGTCGCACGGGGGGTATGGCGCAGCCGGATGTGCCCGCCGCGGGGGCAAATCCGCCGGTCGGAGTTCCGATTCACTATTCCCTGACCCGGCCAGCCGCCTCGGTTTCGCTCGAAATCGTGGACGCAGTCGGGCACGTCGTCCGAGAGCTCATGCCGCCGGAGCCAGTGACGACGACGGGTATACAAAGGGTCTGGTGGGATCTCCACTACGACCCCACTCCGGGCGTTCGGCTGCGCACACCGCCAGATGAACGTCCCGCGGACACCGTGCCCGCGGAGGGTTTCCGCACCCTGCGGGACGGACGGCCCGTGCGGCTCCTGGCGGGTCCCGGGACTTACCGAGTGCGGCTCACCGTCTCGTCGGAGAGCGGACGTGAGGCGGCCGCCGGGGAGGGTCCAGGCGAGGCCGTACTCGAAGCGGAGCTCGAACTCGTCGTCGATCCGGCGAGCTTCCGCCGCGGGGTCACCGGCCCGGACTTCGATCGTCAGTACTCGGCGCTCACGGAGCTGCGCGATATGGCCGAGCGGGCGGCCGCGGTCATCAATGAGATCGAATGGCTCCGGGCGGAGCTCTTGGCCAAAGTCACTCGCCTCGAGGCGCTGGAGGGCGGCGACGGAGCGGCGCGGGCCGAAGCGGTCGCAAAGATTCGATCCCTCGAGCGGGCCTTCGCCGACGTCGAGGGCCGATTCTTCGATCTGCGGATGACCGACGGCTCCCAGGACACCCTGCGCTGGAAACGGCTGCTGTGGGCTCGGATCGGCGATTTAGCCCGGCGTGTCGGCGCCGCCGACGGCGCGCCGACGGCCAGTCAGCTCGAAGTGCTGGGCGAGTTGCGCGGGCGGCTGGCGGAGGCGGAGGAGCTCTTTCGCCGACAGCTGGATGAAGCGAGACGGCTCGGGGGTGAGCTCGGCGCTTCGGGGCTCGGATTCCTGGCGATCGCGACACGAGATGACGCCGCGCCGTCGGCGAAATAGAATCGCCGGACGAGCCATCACCCCCAAGAAGCTCCAGAAAGCTAAGCAGCAGTCCAACTTAGAAACACCCGAAATTTACGCGTCGCGTGCCGGGGACTTCCGGTCCCATGGTGTGCCCCGGCCGGGCGCCGCGCAGGAGGTCTCTCACAATGAGCGATCAGGTCTGGTACGTGGCAGTCGGCGGAGAGCAGCAAGGGCCTTTCAGCATCGAAGAAATGCAGCCCCGCTTCGCCAGCGGTGAGCTCAACCGCGACACCTATGTATTCACCACCGGCATGGCGAATTGGGAAGCGGCGGGCGCACGCGCCGAGCTCGCTTCGGTTTTCCAGGCCGCCGCTCCTGCGGCGGCTCCTGCGCCGGCTCCGGCCGCCGCTGCGCCCGCCGGCCCGAGCGCGCCGGCCGTCTCGAGCGGCGGCACCTACGCCCCGGAGGGCCAGGTGGCCCACGAGATCGACTACGAGATCTTCGGCGAAGAAATGCAGTTCGTGGAGATCACCCTCGACCCGCGCGAAGCCTGCGTGGCGGAAGCCGGCGCGTTCATGTTCATGGATCCGGGCATCGAGATGGAGACCATTTTCGGCGACGGCTCGAACAAAGGGGGCGCCGCCGGCGGCGGCCTGATGGGCATGCTCGGCACCGCGGCGAAGCGGGTGCTCACCGGTGAGTCGCTTTTCATGACCCTGTTCGGCAATAGCAGCCACCAGCGGGCGAAGGTCGCGTTTGCGGCGCCTTATCCCGGGCGCATCATCCCCGTCGACCTCAAGGAGCACGGCGGCTCGCTGATCTGTCAGAAGGATGCCTTCCTGTGCGCCGCCAAGGGCGTCTCGATCGGTATTGAGCTGCAGCGAAAGCTGGGCGCAGGTCTCTTCGGCGGCGAAGGCTTCATCCTCCAGAAGCTCGAAGGTGACGGCAAGTCGTTCATGCACGCCGGCGGAACCGTGGTCAAAAAGACCCTCGCCGCCGGCGAGACCATGCGTCTCGACACCGGATGCCTGGTCGCCTTCGAGCGCTCCGTCGGCTATGACATCCAGACCATCAAGGGCGTGAAGTCTTGGGTCTTCGGCGGCGAAGGCATGTTCTACGCCGCACTCACCGGCCCCGGCAACGTGTGGATCCAATCCCTGCCGTTCAGCCGCCTGGCCAGCAAGATCTATGCGGCGGCGCCGCAGACCGGCGGCGGCGGCAAAGGCGAGGGCTCGATCCTCGGCGGCCTCGGCGGCCTGGTCATGGGCAACGACTGATCCAGGCCGGGCGGTCCAGGGCAACCGTCGGTCCTGAATCGGGGCCGGCGGGGCTCGATGTGAGCCGTCAGCGACAGGGACCCGTGCGGGGGATTCGGGACTTCGCCCGACCCTGGTCTGGGGCCCGGCATGGACCCCGCGACGACTTGGCACCTCGGGCCTGGCTGGACCTTGGGCCCGGAGCCGGGCTGACTGGAGACGGGCCTCGCTTCAGATCTTGAGGTGGCGGGCCCAGGCGGCGGCCAGCCGGTCGGGCAAGTCGAGGTGGGGGAAGAGTTTGCGCACCTCGGTCTCGTCGGCCACCGCCCAGATCTCGTCCCACCCCGCATAGGTCAAAAGGAGCGAGACGAGGCGGGCCTTCTCGGCGCGTTTGCCGTGCTTCATGACGTCCCGCGCTTGGCTGAGGGCCAGCTCGCCGTCGGGAAGGTACAACGCGAGCTCGGCGGCGGTCTTCGCGTTCGGATCGGCGGTGGACGCAGAAGGAGTGGGCGGCTGCGTCGGGGCTTCGGGCCGACGAACGTCGGCGGAATCGGAGGATTCCACGGCGGGGGGCCCGGGAGCATCGGCCGGAACAGGCGCCTCGCCATCGGTCGCGCGGCTTTCGGACGTCTCGTC
>JBCDKB010000210.1:0-13811 GCA_038747035.1 Acidobacteriota bacterium
CGGTCGTGGCGGTGGCGATGACCTCACACGATTCTTCCCCGAGGCAGTGGGCGCCGAGGAGCCTGCGATTCTCACGGTCAAATAGGCACTTCAGCTGGCCGAGGTCTTCGCCGATGATGATGCCCCGCGGATTGGTTCGATACATCGCCGTGCCGATGACGTAGCTGGCGCCGCGTTTACGCAGCTGGTCTTCCGTCTCGCCCACCATGGCGACTTCCGGGATGGTCCAGATACCCGTCGGAACGACCTTGGCGACGCGGGCCTTTTCGTCGAGCTGTAGGGCGTTGATGATCGCCAAGCGCCCCTGCTCCATGGCCAGGGACGAAAGGCCCATGCCGCCGATGGCGTCTCCCCCTGCGAAGATCTTCGGGTTTGTGGTGCGGAAGTCGTCGTCGACTTTGATGAAAGAGCGATCGGTGAGCTCGACTCCGGCATTGTCGAGCCGCAGGCTCCCGAGGCTGCACCGACGGCCGATGGCGCAGAGGGTCACCTCCGCGTCGAGGGTCCGGCCGGCGGAGGTGGTCCAGCGGAAGCCCGACTCCACGGGCTCCCGCCCGACGACTCTGTCGTTGGTGATGATCTCGATTTTGGCCTCGCGCATGGCTCGGCGCAGGACCCGGGAAATATCCCGGTCGGCGAAGGGCAAGATTTCATACTCCGACTGCACCAGGGTGACCTTCGAACCCAGCGCCGCGAAGATGCACGCGTACTCGCAGCCCACCGCGCCGCCGCCGACCACCAGCATGGAGTCGGGGAACTTGCTCATGCTGAGGACCGTGTCCGAGTCCCAGAGGGCCGGGTGATCGATATCGAACGGCGGCGGCCGAAAAGGCAAGGACCCGGGCGCCAAGAAGACGATCTTCGGGCTCACTACCCGCACGCCCTGCGCCCCCGAAAGCAGGATCCGGTCCCTGTCCGCGAATGCGGCTTCAGCCTGGATACAGTCGACGCCGTGGCGCTGCATGTTGAATCGGGTGCTTTCACTCATGATGCGGCCGACTTCGCGGCCCCGGCGTAGAAAGCCGTCTACGGAAAGGTCCTCGGCGACCTTGAACTCGACGCCATGCAGGCTCCTTTGCCGGAATCCTTTGACGTAGAGGGCCGTTTCTCGCATGCCCTTGAGCGGCAGGGCGGTCTTGGCCACCGTACCCCCCAGCTCGAAGTTGCGATCGACCAGTGCGACCTTCTTTCCGAAATAGGCGGCCTGGGCCGCGGCCTTTTCGCCAGCTGGCCCGGCGCCGATCACGAGTAAGTCGTAGTCCGCCATCGTCAGTATGCTTCCTCAGTCTAAGAATCGGTTGAAGGGGGAGGTGCAGGCAGCGCGAAAGTACCAAATTCGCACACTCTTCGCGCCTTCGCCAGACCTGCGGCCCAGCCGATGGTCAGCTCCGGAGCGGAGCCTCGAGGCAAGCCGAGCGCGTTTTCGCGAAAGTCTTTCCCGATTCCGAACACCGTCGGCGGGGCGCGCCTTGGCTCGGAGCCGCGGGAGGCCCGAGGCCACGCGGCCACGGGCGGCGGCTCGCCCTGGTACGGGGTTTGCTGATCTAGTCCTTCGAGGAGACCCCATGATCGATTCGTTTTCCAACCTACACCTGGCCTTGCGATCCCTCTCGAGGAACCGGCGATTCGCCCTACTGGCCGTAGTGACCCTGTCCTTGGGCCTCGGCATCGCGACGGCGTTCTTTAGCGTCTTTGACACGATCCTCCTGCGTCCGCTGGCCTATGGCGACGCGGAGGAATTGGTGATCATGCTCGAGCCCAGACGGTCGCCGACGTCGCCGGCTAACTTCCTGGACGTCAAGGCGGCCGCGGCGTCCCTAAGCGATTTGACTGCCGCCACCCCCTGGGCGCCGGTGCTCAGGGGAGAAGGGACGGCGGAGCAAATCCCGGGTCTTTGGTCCACCCTCGATCTGTTCCGTTTGCTCAAGGTCGAGCCGGCCCTCGGCCGCGTTTACGGCCCGCAGGACGATTCGCGACGGGTCGTGGTGCTGAGCCACGAGCTTTGGCAACAGCGGTTTGGCGGCGATGAAGCCATCCTGGAACGCTCGCTTGAGCTTGACGGCGACCCGCACCGCGTCATTGGCGTCATGCCGCCGGGCTTTGCGTTTCCGCCGTTTTGGGCCACGGACGCTAGGTTTTGGGCGCCTTTTTCGGATCCGCACGGATGGGATCACCGGGGATCCAGTTTCTTGCGCGTCTTTGGACGATTGGCGGACGGTCACGACGTATCTTCAGCGCAGGCGGAAGTCGACGTGCTCGCCCAACAGCTCGCGCAGTCGCACCCGGAGTTCAATGCCGACCTCGTGTACCGGGTTGAGCCGCTGTCGGAACCGGTCGTGGAGGATATTCGGCCCGCGCTTCGCACTCTGCTTTTTGGCGTCGGGCTGGTGCTCCTGATTGCCTGTGCGAATGTCGCGAGCCTCTGGCTCACCCACGCTTCGGGCCGCCGGCAGGAATTAGCGATCCGCCGCGCCTTGGGCGGTCGGGGCTGGACGCTGTGGCGGATGGGGCTGGCCGAAAGCCTGTGGATTGTGGCGACGGCCGTCGGCGTGGGCTGGCTCTTCGCCTCCTGGGGGCTCGAAGCGATTCGAATGTCGGCGCCGCCGGACGTACCCCGGGTGGCCGAGATGGCGCTCGACGGCCGGACCTTCGCTTTCACAGCCGGCGTCGGCGCTTTGCTCTGTTTGGTGTTCTCAAGCGTTCTTCCGCTGGCCGGGTCCTTTGGTCGAACCCGGGCCTGGACGGGCGGCAGCCGACGAACGAGCGGCCCCGGAGAATCGCGGGCCCGTTCGATGCTCGCGACCGCGGAAATCGCCATGGCGCTCGTGCTCCTCCTGGCTTCGGGCTTGATGGCGAAGAGCCTGATGAACCTCTGGCGGGTCGACTCCGGCCTCCAATCCGAAGGCATCCTCACGGCCAAGCTGCCCTTTGGCGGATCAGGTGTTGAGGCCCGCGAGGATCAAAACCCCTTCTTCGATCGCCTGCTCGCGGAAGTCAACAGCTTGCCGGGCGTCCGGTCTGCGGCCTTGATCAACCACCTCCACCTGGGGGGCGACATCTGGACCCAAGGCTTTGAGATCGAAGGCCAGCCGGTCACCAATTCGGCCGACGCCCCCCACGCCAGCTTTAAGGTGGTGAGCGAAGGCCTCTTTGAGACCTTCGGAATTCCGCTGCTAGAAGGCCGCACTTTTGAGCGGGAAGACAGCGCCGAAGGCCGGCCGGTCGTGGTGGTTAGTGAGAGGCTCGCCTCCGTGGCTTGGCCGGGGGAGTCCGCGGTCGGAAAACGCATTCGCCGTCTTCGCGAGGACGCGGAGTGGATCGAGGTGGTCGGCGTCGTCGCCGACGTTCGCCAGTGGTCCCTCACCGACGAGCCGAGACCCGAGATTTACTACCCCTATCGTCAGAATCCTGCCTACAACTGGACCCAGACCAGCCTGGTCGTGGCGACGTCGGGAGATCCTGAGGATTGGGTCCCGACCGTCGCCGAGAGCCTCCGGGGGATGACGCCCCAGGTCCCCTTTGTCCATCCCCGAAGCCTGCCCCAGATCTACGGCGAATTGCTGTGGCAGCCCCGATTTAGCGCCTCGCTCCTAGCTGTCTTCGCCTTAGCCGCGATGGCGCTCGCGGCGGTCGGTGTTTACGGCGCCATGTCATTCGCCGCCGGATCCAGGCGGCGAGAATTGGGGGTTCGAGCGGCCTTGGGCGCCGATAGACGTCAGCTCGTTCGCCTACTGATGGGCCAGGGGATCGCGAGCACGTGCGTTGGAATTGGCGTGGGGTTGCTCGTTGCCCTCGCGTTGGGGCGATGGTTGGAGAGCCAGCTCCACGGGGTCAGCCCCCACGACCCGCTGACCGTCGGCATCAGCGCCGCCGGTGTCGCCTTGGTGGCCGCCGTCGCTGCATATCTGCCTGCCCTTCGCGCGAGTCGCGCCGATCCCGTGGAGAGTTTGCGGCGCGAGGAGTGAAGGCCAAGCGCGGATCGAGCGTTAGTCTGGTCATATTTAGCCGTAATCGAGCAGAACCTCGATGGCCGTCACCTGGTCGCGGTAGCTATAAAAGACCAGGCACGCTCGGCTGCCTTTGACGCACAGCTCCACCTGCCCGGGCGACACGATCTCCGGCTCGAATGGCTCGTAGAGTTCCAAGACCCTCGCGACCGAATCCCCGACCTTGGCACCGGCGACGGTGCTGACGGAAGGGTCCGTGGTCTTAAGCCGCATCGTCTCGTCGGCGACCAGGTAGGCGGTCAGGTTCCTGAAGATCGAGATCGTGGCGGCCTCACCGGTCGCGCGGTCGGTCGTCGCGTGCGAGGCAATCGGCCTCCCGAGGTGGCGGCTTAGCTCTTCCGAGTCCTGGATCAGGCTGACGCCGGCGACTTGGAGGTGGTTCACCGGAAGGCCCTCCGCGGCGAGAATAGCGGGCCTCGTCAAGATGAAGAGGGTTATGGGCAGCCAAGAAGCGATCACGGAGAGTCTCATGTCTTTTTCCTTTCCGGCGGCGACCGCGCCGCCTGAAAATAAGAAGATCAAAGACCTGTGGCCATGCTCTGGAACGGTGAGAAAAACCGGTGGCAGAAGAAGGCGAAAAATGACCGGTTTCCCTTGTCCCCGGGGATCTTTTCTTTCGGTCACCGTCGCACTACGGGCAGAAGGCGATCCCTAGAGCGCTCCACGGCGGCGGGCCGATGGTCGCCGACCACGTCCGGTGCCGCCTGACTCGAAGCCGTCGAAGAAGATCTCGACGTCCGAGAACTCGAACGCGTCGACATCACAAATCGATTCGCCGACGCCGCGGGAACCACCGGTATCCAAGTGGCCGCCGGGCAGCGTGAGGGTCGGAGCCTACACGCCGGCGCTCCCGTCGCCCGGCGACGGCCGCAAGAGTACGTTGCGGCAGCGGGTTTCACTGTCCAACCGGAGACGGGTGCCGCCGCGGGTGCCGTGGGCTGCGTCCACGTGGTGTCGGTGCGGCTGCGTGTAGAATTTGCCCATGGCCTCCCACGCGAACGGTGCCTCGGCGATCCTGACCCCGCGGCTGGCCGCCGGGATCGGCTGGGGGGGCCTTCTATTGACACCCACCCGTTCCAGGCGGGTCATCTACGATCCCTGCGCTCTAGGCGCGGGGATCACGCTCTACGGTTTGTTGTACGGCACGAAAGAACTGTTCTCTATCGACGATGGATACAAGAAACCGGCGTGAGGCCGCCCTCGGCTCAGCGGCTAAAGCCCGGCTATGCATGACGCGAAGCCTGAGGTTGCGGGCGCACGCGCAGAGCGCGGCGCTATCCCTTAAGTTCGCCCATGTCGGGTTACGCTCCCAGCCGTATTAACTCAAGCAAATTCCCTATGGATCTATTTTGGTAAGCCCACGATTGCCCTCGACTTCAGAATCGCCGGATCACGACGTTGCTCACTCGGAGAAGGGGACCTCCCTCACGCTGATCATCGTACCGCTCATGCTCTTTTGTTCGAGCGCCGTTATGGCGACCGCATGGCTCGGGCATCTCCAATTCAAAGAGAGCCTGAGCTTTCTGGCGGCGACGGCTTTGGCGTGGATGCTCGTGCTCCCCGAGTACGCCCTCAACATCAAAGCGCTGAGAACTGGATATCCTCGTCTCAGCGGCGGGCAAATGGGCGCGATCCGTCTGTGCTCCGGAGTTGTTTGCATTGCCCTCGTGTCGCGCTATGGCCTCGGAGAAGAGATAGGAGTGCAGAAGCTCCTCGGGTTCGGCCTCATGCTGGTCGGAATGCTGCTGGTCTCTGACACCCTCGGCGCCGCCAAGAAGTCCGCGGAGACTCGCTGATGGAGGTATATCTCGTCCCCGTTATGCTGTCTCTGTCGAGCCTGCTGATGGCTTTCGCCTGGTTGGGACACCTCCGCTTCCGTCACAAAGGCTTCTTGACCGCGCTGCTCTTTAGCTGGTTCTTGGTCTTGCCGGAATACCTCCTCAACGTTTCCGCCATCCGCTGGGGTTTTGGGACCTATGAAGCCAACGAGATGGCCGCTATCAACCTCTGCACGGGAGTCTTTTTCGTCGCGCTCGTCTCGACGCTCTTCCTCAAGGAGCCCTTACCGATTCGCAAGGTCTGTGGCTTTGTCGTGATGTGTGCCGGGGTGATTCTCGTCGTTTTCTAGGGCTGGGACAGACTCCTCAAGAAAGCCCTCGAATCGACGCCATGAGCCGGGCCGCAACCCAGTAGAGCACCAGGGCGAGCACGGCCAAGATGGCGAGGGAGCCGGGGCGGGGGAGCTGATCATGCAATAAGGCCCCGCGCCACGCGTCGACGGCGAGGGTCAGCGGGTTGAGGGCGGCGATGCCTTCGAGCCACGGCGGCATCTGGCGCGCCGGCACCAGGGCCGTTGACGTGAAGAGCATCGGCATGTTCACCAGGTGTATGAAGGTCGCCATGGCCTCCTGGGCCCGAGCTTTGAGCGCGATGGCGCACGACAGGCTCGAGAAGGCGACGGCGAAAAACAGTAGGGCGGGGAAGGAGGCGAGCACGGAAAGCCACGAGGTCTCGAGGCGCGCGCCCAGCAGCAGCGCCAGGACGAGAACGGCGGCGGCCTGGAGAAGCAGGCGGAGCACGTCGGCGCCGATCTTTCCCGCCAGCAGGGCGTGGGGGCTCGCCGGCGTTTGCAGCAGCCGTTGCAAGAAGCCCGTGTGCAGATCGCGAATCCACGTTGCGCCGGCTTGGGAGGCGCCAAAAAGCACGGTCATGGCGCAGACGCCCGGCGCTAAGAAGTCGAGATAGCTGAGCGGCTCGAGCTCCACCAGCTGGTAGCGCTCGAAAAGAAAACCGAAGAATCCCATCCAGATCAGCGGCTGGGCGAGGGAGAAAGTCAAGGTGACGGGCCGCCGTAGAGTCTTTATCCACGCCCGTTGGCCGATCCGTAACGCGCTAGCCAGACCCCGGGTCTTCAGCAGATGGAGGCGTGCCTCCCCGGCGCCGTCTTCGTGATCGGTCGCCAGGGTTTGGCGATGCTCTTCGCGGACACGACCGTCCTCGAGCTCGATGACGCGGTCTGCGTGGTCCGCCGCGGCCCCGTGGTCATGGCTGACGATCACCACCGCGGCTCCGGCCAGGGCGCGTCGCCGGAGTTCTCGCCAGAGTCTTTTCCGCCCTTGCCGATCCAGGCCGGCTTCGGGTTCATCGAGCAGGATCAGATCGGGGGAGTGCAGCATCGATCCCGCCAGGTGGAGGCGACGTTTTTGCCCGCCCGAATAGCCGGCGGTGCGTCGGTCGACAAAATCCCCGAGGCCGTGCGCTTCGATCGAATGCGCGAGGCGTCGCCGCCGGGTGCTTCCGTCGAGGCCGTAGAGCGTGGCGAGAAGGTTTAAGATCTCGCGACCTTTGAGCTCAGGGTCAAGCGCCGGCCGCTGACTGAGATAGGTCAGCCTCGGGCGAATGGAATCTCGGCTCTCTCGATGCTGATCGAGCCGAACGCCGAGGATCTCGACCTGACCCGCCTCCGGGTCGAGCAGGCCAGACAGTAGCCGCAGGGCCGTGCTCTTGCCCGAGCCGTTAGGGCCGGCGAGCACGGTGATTTCTCCGGCATAGATCGCCAGGTCGACGTCCCGTAAGGCTTCAACATCCCCGAAGGTGACGCGCACGGCGTGGAGCCGGGCTGCGGGCGTTCCTCGGGAGCTCGAGTCGGAAGACATGTCACTTGGATCGTAGCGGATGCCGCGGGGGCCGGGCGATCGATCCGGAGAAACCTGGGCTGGGCACGCGCCCATGCGCGTGCCCAGCCTCAGGGATTTAGGGGCGCCCGGGTCTAGGCGTGCACGATCGTGCCGACGTGCTCGCCGTCGAGGGCCGGGATGATCAGCTCGGGCTTGAGGCCGTTGACGATCTGGAACCGATCGACCAGGCGCGCCTTGGGCAAGAGCTCGAGGAGCACTTCATCGAACGGCAGGGACTCGATGCCGCGCTTCTGGATCTCTCCGACGCTGATCTCCTTGATCAGCTCAGCTCCGCTATTCGTGCGCGGATCGGAAGTGTAGAGACCGTCCACGTCCTTGATCAGCGTGAAGGTCTTGCACCCGAAGCATTCCGCCGTCAGGTAGCTGCCGGCGTCGGTTCGGTGCGGGGGTATCCGCCCGACCGGTGGCGGATGCTCCCAGATCTGGTACGGCGGGTCGCCGTTGAAAATTACGCCGGGAGCGCCGCGCACGAAGAAGGGCAGCAGGTGCCCGAAAATCTCCGGCGGGATCGCGACGACCCCGTGGGGGGCGAGCAACGTGCCGAGGATGTGGGCATTGCCGAGGGCGTCGGCGATGGCCAGCTGGGCCAGCACGCCGGTCGGCAAGGCGAGGTCGAGGCCGATCGAAAAGACGTGGCGGCTGCGAGCGCCGCCGCCGGTGCCGATGATCAGCTGCCGCTCGGCGAGCGCTTCGCCGAGGGCGTCGGCGACTGGAAAGAGGGCCTTGCGACCCTGGTCGATGATCGAACGACCGCCGACCTTGACCACGCGGGCGTCGGGCAGCATTCGCACGACATCGATGTTCTCTCCACTTTGGGCGACCAGGTCTTTGTCGAGCAGGCTCTCCCGCATCAGGAGAGAGTCCATGTGGTGGCGGCCGTCACCGCCCGAGGGATTGTCTTCACTCATCTCTTTCTCCTCAGTCGGCGGTGATTAGGGTTCCGACGTCCTCGCCGGCCAGCGCCCGGGTCAAATTGCCGGGCTTGAGGCCATTGATGATGCGGATCGAGCGACGGTTCTGGGCGTTCTTCATCAAGCGCAAGACGGCCCGCTCGACGACCACGTCCTGGAGGTCCATTTCTTCAAGCTCGTCGACGGTGATCTTCGGAATGAACTTGGCGTTCTTGTCCTTCTTCGGATCAGCCGTATAGAGGCCGTCCTCATCCTTGACGTAGATCATCGATCGGGCGCCGAAGACTTCGCTCACGAGGTAGGAGCCCGTGTCGGTGCGGTGCGGCGGGATGCGGCCGATATCCGGATTCTGTTGCCAGAAGGTATAAGGCGGCATGCCGAAAAAAATCACCGCTTTGCGCTCGACCAGGTAGAGCGGCAGCTGCGGAAACTGAATCGGCTCGATGAAGGGAATGCCGTGTTTGGCCAGCAAGTAGTGCAGCATTCGTGCGTTTTGCATGCTGACAAAGGTGCCGAGAACGCCCATGACACCGGTCGGCAGACCGAGGTCGAGGGCCACGCTATAGGCGTGTCGGGCGCGGGTTCCGGCGCCGGTTCCGAGGATCATCTGGTGATGCTCGAGATTCTGCACGATCTCGTCCATGATCGGAAAAACGGCGCTGCGCCCTCGGTCGATCATCGACTGGCCGCCGATCTTGATGACATTAGCCTCCGGCAGAATTTCTGCCACGGGGCCTGCTGTCTGTTGTTTGACGTTTGGATCGGTGAGTGAGCCGTCGACCAGGATCCGTCCCAGGTCGGTCAGCACATCACCGTTCATAGAGTGGCTCATGGTTCTCCTTTGTGAGAAGAGTCGGGTGGACACATTGAAGGAAAAACGAAATTGAAGACGAGAAGCTCGTAGGTTTCTTCCGCGGCGTGGGACGTCGCGAGATCGCCGAAGCTGGCGGTGGCCCAGTGTTCCACCTGGTCGAGGAGGCGCTGCTGTCGGGCGCCGGTGACGGGCCGCCCCGCGAGGCCATCCTTTCGGCGCCACGACGAGATGGAATCGATCGCGCGCTCAGCCACCGGCCAGCTGACGATCCGAAGGCGTCGAGAGCGGCATCCCATCGCTTCGAGCCTTTCCCGAAGTCGTCGCCAGCTGGCGCTGCGCCGTCGGCCGTCTATGCCTTCCGCCGCTAGCACCTCCTGGAGTTTGCGCCGTAGCTGGGAGCGAATACTGACCCGGTCGCGGGCGACGCCACCGAGCAGAAGGAGGCCGCCCCGGGACAAGGTGCGTTTCACCTCGCGGCAAAATCCCTCAGGCCGGAGTAGGTGGGCGGCGCGCGAGACGAAGATGGCGTCCAGGCTGGCGTCTGCAATCGGCCACGGCAGGGAGGCGTCGCCACGCAGGCGCGACAACCCGGGGGCTCGACGGCGAAAAACCTGCAGCATCGGCAGCGAGAGATCCAGGCCGACGTAACGTCCGGGGGGCAGGCGCCTGCCGAGCTCGGCGCCGATCTCGCCCGTGCCGGCGCCGAGATCGAGACACGTCCCCTCTTTCGACGGCATGAGGCCGACGACTTCCGCCGCGATCTGGTCAATCGCCCGCGGCGGTAGCCCGGCCCGCTGGTCGAAGTGGGCGGCTCCTCGATCGAAAGAAAAGGCCTGTGGACTGACCATGGAATACGACGATGGTAGCCCACCGGACTCCGGCTCGCCAGGGTAAAGGACCAACAGGCATCCGTCGTCGGGCCCTCGGAGTGCTCTCGCCCAGCTCGAGCCGCCGGGGCCGCAAGCGCAAAACGCCATTGAAGCCGCAACGGGCCGGCTCTCGACGTCCGTGCCACACTGCGGCTCAGTCGGCTCGACGGGCTCAAATCCTCGATCAGGCCGACCGGGCCGCGAGTCGGCTCGGCGACTTCTTAACCTACGCCCGGCTGCGGGATCCGGAGCTTGAAGCTGTCGAGTTGGGTCCGCTCTTGCGCTACGCCTCCGAGATCCTGGCTCCCGACCTCGAGGCGAGTGCGATGCGTTTCACCATCGAGACCGGTGATGCGGTGGTGCTGGCCGACGAGGAGATGCTGCTGCAAATTGTCCTCAACCTGATGCTCAATAGCGTCGCCGCCAGCGAGCGGGGCGGCTCCCTGGACCTGCGCTTCGAGCGGTCACCGGAGCCGGCGACGTCGGGTCGGCTGTCGGTAACGGACACCGGTGCGGGTATCCCAGAAGACCTGCTGGAGCGCGTCCGTAAGCCTTACGTCACGGGGCGCGCCGACGGTCACGGCCTCGGCCTCGCTCTGGTGGAGCGACTCGCCGAGCTCCACGGATGGCAGCTGCACATCTCGAGCCGGGTCGGTGAGGGGACCCGGGTGGAGATCGGCGGCGTCGCGCTGGCGCCATAGCCGCCGCTTTCGATGAGTATGCGGTCAGCGCGCCGCGATGTTGTCAGCGGCGAGCTGCTCTCGAAATTCCTCAGAAAGTACCCCCGGTTGCACGATCTTGACCCGACCCGCCGCATCAACCACCAGCGTCTGGGGCACTTTCTTGATGTTCAGGGATTCCTGGAACGCCGAGCGGTCTTTGGGGATCACGACTCGATAAGGAAGCTCGTTCGCTTCGGCGTAGATATGGGTCGCGACCAAGGGGTCGAGGCTGACGGCTGTAAATTCGTAGTGCTCACCGAAACGCCGGTGCAGGTCGAGCCAGGGTTCGACATTTTGCTGGCAAGCCGGGCACGATGTGGTGAAGACGAGCATGACGCTCTCTTGCTCGGCGTTCCCCAAGACGAGCGTTGAATCCACGCCGTCGAGTTCGGTGACCGCGATATCGGAGAGTTGAGCGCTGATTTCCGGCCCGCCGGCGGCGGCGAGCGAAGCTTGATAGAGGCGCTTTTCGAGCTGCCGATTCTCCTGGGCGAGCAGCAGAACAAGAGCACAGCACGTCAGCAAGGTTGCATATAAAAGAAATGGGTACCATCGGACAGCTTTGGCGCGCATGGGTGCCTCCATCATGATTCATTTATTTTTAATTCGCCCATCGGCGTGTTCATCTCAGATCGTTGGTGCGCTTTCGGCAGGGGGAAGCCCGCTGGCCCCTCCGGCCAGCGACTTCCCCGGGGCTATTCGAAGCGGTTTGGGGCTCGCCCAAGGCCCCGGAAGATCAGGATCTTCTTACAGGGGCGGAAAGAGCTCGCACTCCTCGCACTGAACCTGGACCACGCAGTCGACCTTGTAGGAGGCGTAGCAGGAGTTGTAGAAAACGCTGCCGATCCCGCAAGAATCGCCACCGGTCGTGGACTGGCACACGCCGTCAGCGGCGCTCTGGGCCCGGGTGAGGCAGTTGGCCTTTGCCGCGGCGCAGGACGATCCCATGCCCCACTCAGTGACGGGATAGGTATCCGGCGGGCATAGACAGCCGCCGGCATGGGCCGCCGGAGTGAGCAGGGCCTGGAATCCGACGGTGAGGATTGCGGCCATGATGAAAGCGCCGAGGGAACCGAGCAACATCGTTGGTTTTCTCATGAAACGAAATTCCTTTCAGGGGGGTGTGCTCGATATTCGGATCTAAAGAAGGGTCGCTCGATAGAACCAAAGATCGAATAAGTCGATAGTTTTTTGCGTGCGAGACCGAGCTCGCGACAGTCCCGGTATTTGTCCCAGGGGATGGGCGTTTTGGCCCGAAATTACGCTAGAGATTCATTTCTATATGGATCCTCCTGTATGCTTGCTGCTAAGGAGGGCTGGAAAGTCAAGGTTAATTCTCCGCTCCCCCGAATCAGCAGTTCCGATGTCTTCTAATGGATAAGGCGAAAGATACGGCTAAAAGGGGACGATGATGATTCAGAGCGCGAGTAGCAATCGATTCCATAAACAGCACCGGGGCCGACCGGGGGCCACCGGCTGCGTCCCGGAGGACGCTCAAGAAATTACCCGCAAACTTAACGCCTGGCGATCCGGAGACTCACAGGCGTTGGATGCGGTCATGCCGCTGATCTACACGGAGCTTCGGCGCTTGGCCTCGGCCTATATGCAAGGGGAGCGGCCGGGCCATGTTTTGCAGACCACCGCCCTGGTCCACGAAGCCTTCGTGACCCTGAGCCGACATCGCGCCCTTCGCTGGCGGAGCCGGGCCCATTTCCTAGCCATGGCCGCGACCAGCATGAGACGGATCCTGATCGATCAGGCGAGGCACCGGAATTCCGTCAAGCGAGGCGGCCTCACCACCTCGGTCGGGCTCGATGAAGCGGTCGAGCTCGCCATCGAAGTCGCTCCCCAGCTCCTGGCTTTGGACGAAGCACTCGAGCGGTTAGCGGCGATGGACCCGGAGCAGGGGCGGCTCGTCGAGCTGCGCTACTTCGGGGGGTTGACCGTGGCGGAGACGGCCGAGGTCTTGGGAGTCACCGAGCGTACGGTGAAGAGACGCTGGCGCACCGCCCGGATTTGGCTCTACCGTTATCTCGCGGGAGAAGGCCATGGAGCGTGAAAGTTGGCTGGAGCTCGAGCGCCATCTGCACTTTCTACTCCCCATGGACCCGGCGGAACGTCAGGCTTATTTGCGGCAGGTCTGTGGCGAAGACTCGTCTATGCGCCTGCGGGTCGAGTCATGGCTCTCGGCGGAGAACGAGATGGGAAGCTTTCTCGAGGCCAAGCCGGGTGTGCCGAAGCTGACGACACCGCCGGAGCCCGGTGACGACCTTCCCCAGCTGATGGAAGGGCAACGTTTCGGGGCCTATCGCGTGAAGCGCGAGATCGGCCGCGGAGGTATGAGTGTCGTCGCCCTGGCGGTGCATGAGGATCTGGGCCGCCACGTCGCCATCAAGGTCATCAAGCAGAGCATGACGAGTGCGGAGACCCTTCAGCGTTTCCTCTCGGAACGACAGATTCTGGCCAATCTCAACCATCCTTCGATCGCCCAATTCCACGAAGGCGGCACCAGCGAAGACGGCCAGCCCTATTTCGTCATGGAATACATCGAAGGCGAGCCCATAGACCGGTATTGCGATCGCCTTCGCCTCTCGATCGACGAGCGTTTGACGCTTTTTCGCCGGGTCTGCAGAGCCGCCCACTACGCCCATCAGAATCTCGTGGTGCATCGAGATATCAAGCCGAGCAATATCCTCGTGACAAAGAAGGGCGTGCCGAAGCTACTCGACTTTGGCATCGCGAAGTTGCTCGATCCGGCGCCGGGCCACCACCGACGACTGCAAACGACCG
>JBCDKB010000211.1:0-13718 GCA_038747035.1 Acidobacteriota bacterium
ATGCCCATCCCCGCCAGGGCGCAGTTCTTGAGCGCGATGGCGTTCGATGTCCTGAGGCGCCCGGATACCGGAACCTCGAGCTCACCGTCGGCGCTGCGCAGCCGCCACCGGGGCGAAAAACCCGGCATGTCCAGGAGCAGACATTCGTGGTCGACCAGGTCTGCCGGCGATTCGGGTCGGCCGTGCGCGTCGAGGTAGGCGGGGCTGGCGGCGATGACCGAGCGCATGGGGGCGAGGCGTCGACTGATCAACCTCGAGTCCTGGAGCGGCCCCAGGCGAATCGCCACGTCGATCCGCTCGTCCACCAGGTCCAGGAGCGCGTCGGTGAGCCGGAGGTCAAAGCGCAGCTTGGGGTAGAGGGCGGCGAACTCTGGCAGCAACGGCACGACGTTCTGGAGGGCGAAGCTCACCGGCGCCAAAATGCGCAGCTCCCCCTGGACGTCATCGCGGACGTCCTGAATCCACAGGCGCGCGCCTTCGAGCTCATCGACCAGGGATTCGACGCGGTCGAGGAATTGGGCGCCGGCCTCCGTCGGCGCCAGCCGTCGGGTGGTGCGGTGGAAGAGCTTGATGCCGAGCTCACGCTCGAGACCGGAGACGGCCCGCGATACCGACGACGGCGCCACGCCCCGGGCTTGTGCCACGGCGGCGAAACTCCCCCGGCGGAAGACTTCGATGAAGATGCTTAGCGTGGTGAGATCCATGGTCGGCCCTACCGCCCGCCCAGCTCGACCCGGCGTGGGCGGGCCCATTTGGCGGAGGCATATTCGTGCATTCTACGCATCAATGAACTGCAAAAAAGAACCTACACGCCCTCTTCCGCACCCAATAAGCTCTCACCACGTCACCTACCCACCCCACTTCACCACTGGAGAACACCGTGACCGAGTCCTTCGATCCGTCCACCCCCGTCGCATTCCTCGGCCTGGGCGCCATGGGATCCCGCATGGCCCAACGCCTCATCGGCGCCGGCTTCCAGGTCACGGTCTATAGCCGCACCGCCGACCGCGCCGAGCCCTTGAGAGAAGCGGGGGCCTCAGTGGCCAGAACGCCGCGGGAAGCCGCCGAGAACGCCCGCGTGGTGATCGCCATGGTCACCGACGACGCAGCGTCCCGGGCCGTCTGGCTCGATCCCGATACGGGCGCCCTCGCCGCGCTCGGCGACGGCGACGTCGCCATCGACGCCAGCACCCTGACTCCGGACTGGGCTCGCCAGCTCGCCCAGTCGACCGCCGAGGTCGGCGCCCGGCTGCTCGACGCGCCGGTGGTCGGCACCCGCCCACAAGCCGACGCTGGACAGCTGATTTTCCTCGTCGGCGGCGAGGCCGACACCTACCGCCGGGCGACACCCGTCCTCGAGGTCATGGGCCAGCACCGCCACGCCGGACCCCCTGGGCACGGCATGGCGATCAAGCTCGCCGCGAACGCCTACTTCGCACTCCAGGTCGCCGGACTCTCCGAAGCGCTCGGCTTGGCGGTCAAGTCCGGCCTTGACCTGTCCGCGGCGGCCCAGATTCTGGGCGGATTGCCGACCACGAGTCCGGCCCTCGGCGGCGTCATCGCGCAGATTGAAGCCGGATCCTATGCGCCGCTCTTCCCCGTGGATCTGGTGGCCAAAGACCTCGACTATGTGGTGACGACGGGGACCCGGGTCGACGCCCCGACGCCGCTGAGCCGCGCCACCCTCGAGTGCTTCAAATCAATCGGTGGGCAGGGGTACGGACACGAGAATATCTCCGCGGTGGCGCGACTTTTTATCACCTGAGCCTGGCCTTGGGCCTATCGCCCGCAAGCGATATGCTCCAGGTCGAATGTCACAGACCTGCCTGCGCTTTCTCTTTGCCCTTGCGGTCGCCCTTTGGGCCGCTGCGGCTTGGGCGCAAAGCAATAGCAATCCCCTGGTCCGAGCTTTCCCGCGGCAGGCATTCGACGGCACCATCGGCGTCGTCTTCGACGCCGCCCAGGACGAACGCGGGTTGCTCTATTTCGCAGCCGCCAGCCCCGGCCTCCTCGAGTTCGACGGGGAACGCTGGCGGGTGGTCTACTCCGACCCGTTTCTCCAGGGCCTCGACATCGATGACCGCGGCCGAATCTGGATGTCCGGGCCGGGCAGGATCGGCTATTTCGCGGTGGACGCCGAAGGGCGGCGCTGGAACGATCTCATTTCTCTGCTGCCGGAGGAGCAGCGCTCCTTCAGCGACACCTGGCCTGTCCTGGCGACGGACGACGGGGTCTTCTTCGCGTCCCGCGAGTTCCTCTTCCGCTACCGGGACGATCCCGAACCGCACTTCCGCGCCTGGCCGGGTTCCTCGGACGAGATCTTTTATCGGCTCTACGACCTCGACGGACGCTTCTTCGTCGCCCAGCTCGGAGTGGGCCTCCTCGAGCTCACCGCCGACGATCGCTTGGTCCACCTCGGTGACGATGAGCTCGCCGAAGCCGAGATCAACGCCGCCTTCTCCCTCGGCGATGACCGTTTCTTGCTCATGACCCGACTGCGCGGCGCCTTCGTGCTCGAAGGCCGGAGCCTATCCCCGGTCGATGGCCCGGCGGTCGGGTGGCTCAACGCCGAGCAGATCCAGCACGGCTGCCTGCTGCCCGACGGCCGCTTCGCCCTCGCCACCCGCCGCGGCGGCATCGGCATCGTGGACCGCGAGCTGAACCTTCACCAGATCATCGACGAAAAAAGTGGCCTCACCTCGAGCAGTATCAACGTCGTCTTCGTCGACCGCCGGAACAATCTGTGGGCGACCTCGGACAAAGGCGTCGACCGGATCGTGCTCGAGACCACCACCGAGCGGTTCGGTCGAGCCACCGGCCTTCCGGAAGTCACGGTCAACCAGGTGGAGATGCATCAGGACGCGCTCTACGTGGCCAACGTCGAGGGCCTCTACCAGGGTCAATACGTGGAGGGCCCCGCCGGCCCCGACGTGGAATTCGATCCGGCCCCGCTCCTAGAATCACAGGTGTGGCAGCTGCTGTCCCTCGATGAGGTGCTGCTCGTCGCCACGACCGACGGCCTCTTTGAGCTACGGATCCGGCAAAGCGGTGGCGTCTCGCTGAGCAGCGGCGCCAAGCTCAACAGCAACGCCACCCTCGCCCTGCTGGCGTACCCGTTGGATACCGACCTGCCCGCGCCACCGGAAAGCCCCGGAGCCGATGGGCAAGATCCAGGGAGCGAAGGGGCATCAGCCGACCACGTCATCGTCGGCATGGCCGGCGGCCTCGGACTCGCCCGACGCGACGGCGAGACATGGAAATTTTCAAAGCGCCTCCCCGGGCTCCAGCAAGATGTCTGGGCACTCGCCATGGGCGACGACGGCGAGATCATCGCGGCGACCCCCGGCGACGCTCGACTCGCCGCCTTGAGGTTCAAGGACGGCTTCGAGGCCGAGCCGGAAATCCTCTACTTCGACACCTCGGAAACCTCGTCCACCCCGATGGCGCTCGGCGACGGCCTCTACCTCGCCGGCGACGGTAGCTTCCTGCGCTACCGGGGTCTCGGGGCCATGCGAGAAGGCCGCGGATTCGAGGCCGATTCGGACCTGAGCGTCCTCGCGGAGCTCGGCGCCGAAACGATCCTGTACGAGGATGGGCGGGCCCGGCTCTGGGTCAACACCCCCCGGGGGCTCCGTCTGGCCAGCCGGCTGGCGTCGGGCGGCTTTGAGCTGGGCGCCGTCTCGTCCCTGGTCATCGAGTCGTCCACGCTGGTCTTCGAGGATCCGCGGCTGCCCGAGATCTTCTGGGTCGGCACGATCGACGGCTTGATGCGCCTAGCCCCGGGCGAACAGCCCTCCCAAAGACCCGCGCCCACGACCCTGGTTCGTCGGGTGACCGCGATCAGCACCAGCCGGGACATCGATGACGGCACCGTAAAACTCACGCAATCCCCGGTGCTCGAGTGGGAGGAGAACGCGCTCCGCTTTGAATTCGCTGCGCCGGTCTTTGAACAGTCCCTCGACATGCTCTACCGGGTCCGGCTCGACGGCTACGACTCCGTGTGGACGGACTTCAGCGACGAGAGCTTCAAGGAGTACACCTCCCTCGACGAAGGGAGCTACTCGTTCCGCGTTCAAGCCCAAGACGCCCTCGGAAATTTCGGGCCCGTCGCCACCTGGTCATTCCGTATCTTGCCGCCGTGGTACCGAACCGGCTGGGCCTTCCTCAGCTACTTCCTCGGCACCGTCGGCCTCATGCTGCTCTTTGTCACGGGCCGGACCCGGCGCCTCGAGCGGCGCCGCCGCGCGCTCGAGGGTCTGGTGGAAGCGCGCACGACGGAGCTCGCGGGTGAGAAGAACCAGGTTGAAAGGCAAGCGAAGGACCTGGAGCGGGTGAACGTCCTACTGGCCGAAGAGAACGAGCACCGGCGACACCTGGAGGCCGAACGCGCCAAGCTCCAAGAACGCAACGAGCGTTCCGAGAAGCTCGAGAGCCTCGGCCTGATGGCGGGCGGCATCGCCCACGACTTCAACAACATCCTGATGGCCATCCTCGGCAACGCCGACTTGAGCCTCGAAGAAGAAGGCTTGAGCGACCCCGTCGAGAGGCGCTTGCGGGCCATATCCGACGCCGGCCGCCGCGCCGCAGAGCTCTGCCAGCAGATGCTGGCCTACGCCGGCAAGGGTCACTTCGAGGAGCGTGAAATCAGCCTTTCGACCCTCGCCGGCGAGACCCTCGACATCCTTCGCGTGTCGATCGCCGACGATATCGAGGTCATCATCGAGCTCGACCCGAAGGTGCCCGCCGTGCTGGGCGACCCCAGCAAGATCAGCCAGCTCGTGCTGAATCTGCTCTCCAACGCCGCGGAGGCGATCGGTAGCCGAGGCGAGCTGCGGCTCGTCACCGGGCTCCGCCATCTGACCGCTGAGGACAATGAGCGCTTGGTGCTGGCCGAACCGATCACCGAAGGCCCCTACGTTTTCGTGAGGGTCCAGGACGACGGCGAAGGGATGGACGAAGAGACGCGAAGGAGGCTCTTCGACCCGTTCTTCACGACCAAGTTCGCCGGACGCGGCCTCGGCATGGCGGCGGCCCTCGGCATCCTGCGCAGCCACGGAGGGGCGATCTCCGTGGAAAGCACTCCCGGAGAAGGCACGGTGGTGGAGGCCTATTTTCCGGCCCTCGACCACGCCGCCGGCGAAACCACGCCCCAAACCCCAGAATTCGTCCGCCGCTGGAGCCCGACGGGCACCATCCTGGTGGTCGACGACGAGGCGGTGGTCCGCGATGTCGTGGAGCTCATCCTCCGCAATACGGGATTCAAGGTCTTGACCGCCAGCGGCGGCCAGCGTGCGATCGAGATCTTCGAGGCCCAACACGCCTCGATCGCCGGCGTCGTCATGGACTTAACGATGCCCGGGATGGACGGTCTGGCGACCTTCGAACGCATGCGCGAGATCTCACCCGACGTCCGAGTCTTGCTCTCGAGCGGCTACTCCGGAGATACGTTGATCGAGCGCTACCTCGACAAGGGGTTCGCCGGCTTCGTGGCTAAGCCCTACCGCCCGGCGACCCTGCGAGCGGCGCTGCGGAACGCCCTGAACAGCTAGCGCGTCTCCGGGAAGGCTCGAACCAACACCGGCGCCCGGACCAAAAAGGCCCGGACCAAAAAGGCCCGGACCGAACTAAGGCCCGGGACGAAAAGGCCCGGACCGCCGGCACCTCCAGGCCGCTCCGGCGCGTCGCTGCGCCGGACCGAGCCCGGAGGGACCGGAGCGACGCCGGAGCGACGCCCCGATTCCCCGACGCCCCTAGGGACAGGTCGCGAAGGCGTTGGTGTCGGTCACCGCGGCGCTCGAGACGCCGAGCGGGTTGGTGTACTCCTGGACCGCGCCGGTCTGCGTATCCGTCACCCGAAGGGTGTACTCGACATTCGTCGTGGCGGCGGCGAAGACCCAATAGCGGTTGTTGAAACCGCAGCCGTTGAGCACCTTCACCAAGAGCTCCCAATTGTCGGCGGTAAAGAACCATAGCAGCGCCGAATCCGGTGAATCGAACGGCAGCTGCCTGCCGTCGCCGACGTTGCCTTCAAAATCCCGCCAGGTGACCCGCACGGTGAACCGGCCGTCGTTCAGGCACACCACGGTGGGTGTCGAGACGCAGGGTTCATCGTCCGAGAGGGTGACGGTGGCCTGGACCTGGGCTCCGAGATTGGCGCCGCCCTGGGGATTGCTCAAGGTCACCGTGAAGCTCTCCTGGTCCTCAGCCTCGTCATCGTTGAGGATGCCGATGGAGAACGTCTTGGTGCCGTCTTCGCCATCCGCAAACTCAACGGTTCCCGTCGCTGCGGTGAAGTCCAGGCCGGCGGTGGCCGTGCCGCTCGAGGTCGCGTAGTCGACGCTCACCGCGCCGGTGTCGCCGTTGGACCGCAGCACGGCGATGTCGAGGGTGCCGGCGCCCTCGGAAATCGAGAAGCTCGTCTGGCCCAAACTGAGGGTGCCGGGCTGATTCGGCGGCTCTTCGTCGAGGGCGTTCTTGATGCGCTGGCCGTCGGCCTGCGACACCATGACCGCCGGGATGACGATTGACGCGTCGTCGCCGCCCATCGTGATCGGCGCACCCGGCACGTTATTGACCACGACCACGGCGCGGGCGCCGGCGTTCTGGGCGTTGCGCACTTTTTCCGTGAAATTGCAGGTCCCGCGGTCCACCAGGGCGATGGCGCCGCTGACCTCGGACCCGTTGACCAAGGAAGCGCAGGCGAGCGTCGGCGAGCCGGTGCTGTCGAGCGCGCGCACGATCAACCCGGTGATGCCGGGATTTTGGACCGGCGGTCCGAAGGCGGCCGTCGAGATCTGGAATCGTCCCGCGACGCTCGCCGGCTCGCTGATGATTAGCGACGGCGCTAGCGCGAGGAGGCTCGGGGCACTTTGGGTCACCCGGTTGCCGTTCCACACCACGTTGCCGGTATTTCGCGCCGACGTGGCTCGCTGGGAGTTGGTCATCGTGTGCCAGAGCTGGCCGAGCGTATTGTCGCGCATATTGCGCGTGTAGATATCGGGGGTATTGAGGAAGAGAGCGCCGTTCTGCTCATTCACGAAGCTGGCGAAGCCGAGGCCGTGGGCCATCTCGTGGAGGGCCACGGTGATGAAGTTAATCGTATTGCCGGGTCCGTTGCCGTTGAGGCCGTAGTAGTAGCTGGAGCCACCTCCGAGGCAGCCCTCGTCGATGCGGCTATTGAAGACCAGCGACAGGTCGCCGGCGTTGGGGTCGGCGATGTCCTGGAGACTCAGGTTGGTCCCAGACAGCGCTTCCGCCAGGGCCCCGGGGTAGAAAGTCCCGCCCACCGGGGCGTTGGCGAAGTTCTCAAAAATAAAGTCGGGCCCGGCCTGGGCGAGCACGCCGGTGCCGTTCGAGCACGGCAGGTCCGAGAAGCTCACGTCGACATTGATCGGCACCGAGCTGCGCAGGGTATTCGCCCAGGTATTGACCGCAAATTCAATCGCCTGCCGGCGGGTGGCGCCGAGGGAATTGTCGTTGAAGCCCTGCCCGGCGGGGTCCGTGTAGCGCACGTTCATCGTCGACGAGCCGCCCTGCCAACCGATGTCGAGCATCAGCTGACGCGTCAAGTCGAGGGCTTGGAAGGGTACGTTCGGGCTGGCGCTCGGCTCCATCAGGAGGTCCGGAGAGGCCGAGAGATCCCAGTGCGAGAGCGACGACCCCCCCTCCGCGGGATTGGGGGTATAGAGCAGAACCCGTCCCTGGCCATCGGTACCGGCCCGCGCGTTCGGGTCAACGCCGACGGTTCCGCGCACCGGCAAGGCGTGGGCGGCAGAGGCCGCGCAAAGGAGCGACAGGGCCGCTCCGATGGCGGCCGTGCGGGGGCTAATCCGAGACCCCGTCATTGGAGCGGTGCCTCGTCGACGGCGGGGCCCTCGGCGGCCCGGTGGGCGACGTCGCCGTGGGCGTGGGTCTCGTCGTGCGCGTGGGTATGGCCGGCGCCGGCGTCCGGGTGGTCGCTGCAGTGGGTCGTGAAGGTCCCGTCAGGATTGAGGGTGACGCTCAAGGAGTGGCGAAAACGCCCTTTGAGGCTCACTCCACGACCGCCGTCCTCCAGGGCGAAGGGGACGAGGCCCGCGCTCGACTTGTTTAGGAGCGGATTCGGCGTCGCCTGCGAGCGGCGCCAGGCGGCCTGTTCCGGCGTCGGCTGTGGGCGCAGGACGCCGGTGGCCGGGTCGACGAAAACCCAGAGACCGCCGAGAAAAGCTGGGGTCTCCGCGGACTCCGGCGACGTCTGTCCGGAGGCGAGGGCAGCCCCATTCGGCGCCGCGTCAACGGTCGCGGTGGGTTCGGCGCCGGCGGCCATCGCCGCGAGGCAAAATCCTAGCGCCGCGAGCAGCAGCCCCCCAGGATTCTTCCGATGGACGGAACTCGAATGACACTTCATCTGCTGCTCCTTGTGGCAAAGCCTAGGACCGTCGCGCGCCCCTTGCCCGACTGGGCGGCACTGTGGCTCTCGCCGCAGCTCGCCTCCGGCGCGGATCCCAGGAAATAAATCCATGTTCTCATCCCATCAAGAGTACACCGTAACCGAGCGCCCGCGCCGTCGACTCGGCCCGCGGAATCCTCTCCCTCCCCCCGTCCAGCCGGCATTGGCCAAGCGCCCACCCGCCGTGGGGTCGCCACGGGTCTCCTCGACAGACAAATCCTTCCCATGGGGCGAGAGGCGCGGTGCTAGCATCCGGTCGTGTCCCTCACCAGGATCGACGAGACGTGGCTGCAGACGGTCGCGGAGCATGCGCTGCGCCAGCCGAGAGACGCGCGCGGTGCGACGCTCGAAAAATACTGCCGAGATCCGGAGCTGAGCTCGGCGATCAAGCGCACGCTCGACGCCTACTCCGAAGCCGACCTCGGGACCGGGGGCGCCCTCGCCGGCCCCCTCTGGAACGACCTCCTCGCCGTTCTCGGCGCCACGGCGGGTCCACCGTCGACAGCACTCGAGACTCCCGTCGACGACAAATCGGGCCGCGGGACCGGAGGGGCGCGATTCGGCCGACTCGGGCGCCTGCGCATCGAGCGCCTGCTGAGCTCCGGGGGCATGGGTCGGGTCTACGAGGCCTATGACGAGCTGCTCGAGCGCCGGGTCGCCCTCAAAGTCCTCCACGGTGACCAGCGCCTCTCCCCCCACGCGAGGGCCCGATTTCTTCGCGAAGCCCAGCTCTCGAGCCGCCTGGACCACCCCCACGTGTGCCGGCTTTACGACCTGATCGAAGACGGTGGCGTCGAAGCCCTGGTCCTCGAGCTGATCGAGGGCCAGAGCCTCGCGCAGCGGCTGGACTGCTCAACCCCGGACACCGCGGAGACGCTCCGGATCGGCAAAGAGATGGCGTCTGGCCTCGCCGCGGCCCACGGCGCCGGCATCGTCCACCGCGACCTGAAGCCCGGCAACGTCATGCTGACGGCGGAAGGGGCGGTCAAAATCGTCGACTTCGGCATCGCCCGCGGTGAGCGCCCTGCGGACGACCGGCACGCCTCAGGCAGCCCCGTCGACGGCCATAGTTCTCCGTTCAAGACCCGCCACGGCACCACCCTCGGCACCTTGGCGTATATGAGTCCCGAACAGGCGCGGGGTGAAATCGTGGGGCCCGAGACCGACATCTTCGCTTTCGGCCTCGTGCTGCGGGAAATGCTGACGGGTTCAAAAGCCTATCCGGCGGACGGCTCCCCCGCCGACCTCTGGCCGATCGTGGCGGAACGACGAATCGAGTCCTACGACCAGGTCGACGCCCCGGTCCGCGGCGTGCTCGACCGCATGCTCGCTGAGCGACCGTCCGACCGGCCGACCGCCGCAGACGTGCTCGGCGAGCTCGAAATCCTCACCGGGAGCCCCGGCGGTGGACGTCAGCGACGCCTCGCCGCGGCGGCCGTCGCGGCCGCCGCCCTGACGCTCTTCGCGGTCATGCGACCGACGGCCGAGGCGCCCATCTTTCCCGCCGGTGCACAGCCTCGGGTCGCCGTGCTGCCGATCGAGAATCGCAGTGGTGATGACGGCTTCGCCTGGGTCCGCTCCGGCCTCGCCGAGATGATCACCGAGAGCTTGACGACGGTCCCGTCCCTGGAGGTGATCGACGCGGACGAGGTGAGAGCCCTCGTCGAACGCCGCCCTGCGGCCGTCACCGCCGAGGCGGCGGTCAGCGCCCTCGGCGCCGATGTGGTGATCCAGTCGGCCTTCGAATCCGTGGCGGACGGTCAATACCGGCTCACCTATAGGCTCGAAAGGCCGGGCTTCAGGACCCGCAGCCGACGGGCCACGGGCGCCGACCCCTTCGCCGCCGCCGCCGAGATGGCGGCGGCCTCCACCCGCCGGCTGGCGCCCGGAGCGCCGCTGCCGGATCTGCGCGAGACTTTTTCGAGCGACCCGTTCGCGAACCGCCTCTACGCCAGCGCCCTGGCGGCCTTGAGCGAAGAGCGCGGCTACGCCGCCGAGCCATTCCTGCGCGCACTGCTCCAGCTTGCCCCAGACGTCGTCGAAGCGCAGCTGCGACTCTGCGAGGCGCTGAATCTGCAGGGCCAGTGGCAGACCGCCGCCGAACTGGCGGAACGCATCGCCGCGGAGAACCCGGATCGACCCCTGGTCCAGCTCGCGGCGCTCATCTCCTTGTCCAATAGCGCCTTCGGCCGCGACGACCGGGAAGCGGCGGCGGCCTGGGCGGAAAAGGCCGTCGAGGCGAGCCGCCACGTCGACAACGCCGATGATGTCGCCCAGGCCCACTACGCCCTCGCCCGGATTCTCCGCTTCCTCGACCCGGCCCGCGCCGGGACCGAGCTCGAGCGGGCGCAGGAGCTTTCGCGCTCGACGGGGAATCGTCTGGCGGAAGCGAACGCCATCCAGCTCCACGGCGTCCTACTCGACGAACGCGGCGAAACCCCCGCGGCGTCTGAGCGATTTACCGCCGCCCTGGAGATCGCCCGCGAACTGGAGAACCCGCGCCTGGAGGGCATCCTCCTGGACAATCTCGCGCTGATCTCGCAGCGCACCGGCCAAAACGCCATCGCGGTCGACCTCCTTGAGCAAGCGGCCGAGTTACACCGGGAGACCCGCAACCCCCGCTCCTTGATCTTCACCTACAACAATCTTGGGGACTGTCGCCAGGAGCTCGGCCTGATCGAGCCGGCCGAAGCGGCGATGCGAAAGGGCGAAGAGCTTTGCGCGGAAACCGACGCCCCCGAACCGTGCGCCCTGCTCGCCTTCAACTTCGCGGAGCTGCTCTTGGTCACCGGACGGCCCGACGAGGCGCTGGCCTTGATCGAGCGATCGGAAGCTTTCTACGGCGTGGAGGATCCGGACAATATCTGGCTGCGCTCCATGCATCGGGTCTACTTCGGCGATATCGCCGCGGCTCGACAAGAGCTCGACACGGCGTGCGCCGGGACCGTCCCGGAGCGCTGTGCCGGCTACCGGGAAGGATTCGCCGACGCCACCCGCCGGGCGCAGGAGCGGTCCGCGCCGGCCGCCGACGCGTGAGCCAAATCTATAATCCGAGGCCATGTCCGCCCACGACATCACGTCCCTGATTGATCGCCACCGCGACGGTGATGCGCGGGCCTTCGAGCTCCTGGTGGACCGGGTCTACGCCGATCTCAAAGTGCTGGCCAGGCGCCAGCTGCGCAAGGGCCAGCGCGGCGGCACGATGTCGACCACCGCCGTGGTCAATGAAGCCTTCCTCAAGCTCTCCGCCGACGAACGCGCGGCCTGGCGGGACCGCAGCCACTTCTTCGCCGTCGCCGCCACCGCCATGCGGCAAATTTTGGTGGACCACGCCCGCTGGCACGCCCGGGCAAAGCGGGGCGGCCCGGATAGACCGGTGGCCCTCGACGATGTCGACCACGCCTTGGGGGTCACCCACGAAGCCGAGAAGCTGCTGGCGCTCGACGCGGCACTCCGTCGGCTCGCCGAGGCCGAGGCGCAAGCCGCGCGGGTCCTCGAATGCCGATATTTCCTCGGCCTTTCCGAGGCGGAGACCGCCGCCGCCCTTGAAGTCTCCGAGCGGACGGTGCAGCGCGCCTGGCGCCGGGCGAAGATCTTCTTGGCCGACGAGTTGTCCTAGCCCAGGCTCCTTCGCCCCGCGGTCCCGCATTTTTTCCCGCGGCGATGGTCCCCCCCGGTTCCGGTTTACGCGTTCTAGATCGAGCCACGTGCGGCCAACCGCCCACGAGGTGCTCGTCCTAGCGATCGGCTGCGTCACGCCAGCCGTAGGCTCCGTCCCAATGCCTGGGGACGGAGCTTTTTTTGGCTAGGCAACTGTGTCCGAGGTCTCCACAAGGCGGAGAGCGCGCTTGGGCGCCACCAGCCGGTAACCCGCGAGCAAGAGGGCCTCGACTTCCGCCCAGTCCGGATCCCGGTCGAGCCGACAGCCCACCCATCCGCTCGGGCCCAGGTAGGGCGGCACAAAATACGTCTCGGGATCCACTTCGACCCGCGCCTCTTGCTCCTCGAAGGTCGACTTCACCCACACCGCGACCCGGCCGTCGCCGTGGTGATTGTCGGCGAAGCTGGCGAAGGTTCTTCGACCGCCCCACCAGGTCGGCGAGCCGTGGGAGAGCTTCTCGCGGGTTTCCGGCCAAGCCTCGATGATCGAACGCACACGCTCTAGGGGTGCCATAGCTGCTGAACCTCTTTAGTGAGTCGAACGTCCAACTCGTGAATCGAATGCCGACGCCAACGCTATCAGCGCGGATGCGTCAGGGATTGATAGATGAAAGCGTATGGCAAGATAGATTGCGGAGAATTCAATGAAGCTTCCACAATCTGTGATCGACAAGATGAAGGAACGCGGCGACGGCCCTCCCTCGACCGAGGGCGGCTCCGCGCGAGCCCGTCTCGAGGACTCCCGCGGTCGCCGCGGACTCCATGAAAGCTCGACGCGCCGTCCGCAACGGCCCGGAATATCGTCCCAGACGCCGACGGTCGACACCGAAGAGCCTCAGGACGCCGCGCCGCACCGGCGAGCCGACGCCAAACGTGGGGAGGATGAGTCATGAAGGAACCTGAACTTCTCGGCGGCCCGGATTCGGGGGGCGTCCCCGGACGTCGCAAGGTCTCCGGCGGTAAAGCGCTCGCGCGCCTGCTCGATTTCCAGGCTCGGCGCGGTCGGGCGAGCGACGCCGAAGGGCAGCCCAGCGCCGACTCGGCCGACATGGAGGCGGAGCGCCTCCAAGGTTCCGGCGCCGATTCGGGCCCCGGCGCCGTCTCGACGGCGGCTCTTGGCGCCTCGGCCCCGTCCGCCGGTCCCACCGGCGGACGCTCGCTTTACCTCGAAGCCTCCGAAGCCCTGCGGAACCCGGACGCCGGCTCCTTGACGGTGGCGAGCCGAAGCGCCTCACGCTGGCGCCCCCTCGGTCCCTTCAGCATTCCCCACGGCCAAACCTACGGTCGCGGCGAAGGCAGCCGCCCCTCGGTGTCGGGACGCATCTCGTCCGTCGCCGTCGACCCAGAGAACGGCCGACACCTCTTGATCGGCTGCGGCGGCGGCGGAATCTGGCAAAGCTTCGACCGCGGCGTTTCGTGGGCGCCGGTCGCCGACGAACTGCCGTCCCTTTCCATCGGCGCCATCGCCTTCGACCCGAGCGACCCCGACCTGGTCTACGCCGGGACCGGCGAAGGGGACACCCGCAGCTGGCTCGGGCTCGGACTGCTGCGCTCGACGGACCGCGGCACGACCTGGGAGCTGTTCACCGAGGCGCCGTTTCAAGGCGTGAGCTTCTTCGATCTGCTGGTC
>JBCDKB010000212.1:0-13630 GCA_038747035.1 Acidobacteriota bacterium
GCCATCTCATCCACAAGCGCCGCCCGAACCACCAGTCGCATGAGATGGGACGGCTCATCGGTCTTGAAGAGAAAACTACCGACCTAGCCGATCCGATACTGCACGACGACGGAAGCATCGATCACGTTGGTATCGGCGCTCAGGAGCGAAAGCGTCGAACGGGTCTCGCCAAAGATCTCGAGGCGGGAGACCTTGCCCGTATCGACCTTGAGCACATCCTGGATGAACGGGACCCGCAGGTGCAGCCCCGGTTCCACCGGTTCAGCGTGGAGACGCCCGAAGGTCGAGAGCGCCGCCGTCTGATCGGCGGCCACGGTGTACGGAGCCTGGGACAGCGCGGCCAAAGCCCCGAACACCGCCAGGCCCGCGAGCAGCCATGGCCAGCGTCGATGGAGCCCTTCGCGGGCTCCGCGAATCCACCGCACCGACGGCGGTAGCTGGTGCAGTTCATCGTCCATAGAACGCCTCGAGCAGCTCGGAGTCGGAGTCCAAGAAAATCGTCGTCTCCTCATCGAGGATCAGGGCGTAGCTCTCGAGGGAACGCAAAAAACGATAGAGCTCCGGATCTTGACGGTAGGCGTCGGCCATCAGCGCCAAGGCCTCCGCTTCTCCCCGACCGCGGATCGCTTCCGCTTCGGCCCGCGCCTCGGCGAGAAGCTTCTCGGTTTCTGTCGTTGAGGACGCCTGGATCTTGAGCGCCTCTTCCTCGCCTTCACTCCGGTAGGCCGTCGCAATTCGAGAGCGTTCGGCGCGCATACGCTCGATGACGCTGGCGCGGTTCTGCCTCGGCAGATTGAAGCCATTGATCTCGAGGTCGACCACCTCGATGCCGAAGCTGGCCTGGGCGATCTCGTCGACGGATTTGCGGGTCTCCATCGCCACGTCGACCAGCCGCACTTTTTCGGCATCGACATTGACGAAACTGTCCATCGGCTCGCTGCCGATGGCCGCTCCGAGCTCGGCGGTGACGAGGTCGAGCAGCCGAGCCTCCGCTTCCATCCGCGACTTGACCGTCTGGAGGAAGCGGAGGGGATCGGCGATGCGCCAGCAGAGGAAGCTGTCCACGAGGACATTCTTCTTGTCCCGGGTGAGCATCTCGGTCGGCTCGTTATCGAAGACCAAGAGGCGACTCGAGAGCCGCGTCACAGAGTCGATCGGCCACGGCAGCTTGGTGTGCAGACCCGCTTCGGCAAGACCGCCGGTCGGGCGACCGAATCGGGTCACGATGCCCACCTCCCCTTCGGCGATCGTGAAGAAAACGGAAGGGAGGATAAGCACGGCGACGGCGAGAAAACCTATCAAGATCAGCAGGGTGGAACGCATGGCGGCACCTCGTGACGGGATGTCGGTAGATCGTTGGGAGTCATGGGAATTCGTTTCGTTATCGGGCATTGCACCGGGTCCAGCTCGTTACCGTTCGAGGTCAGGCGCCGTTTGCCACAGGCTGACACCGCTCGGTGCAGACCCCGAAGGCATCACGATCTTCTGGCGACCGGCCAAGTGCTCCTCCGCAGCTTCCAGCCACAGGAGGTGCCTAAGGATCTCGCGGTCCCGGGAGAGCGCTTCGGCGCGGAGGGTAAAGCTCTCCGACTCACCGGCAGCTTCCCGGACCCGGGCGGCGGCGGCGGCTTCCGCGTCGGCGACGGTCATCGCCGCTTCGCCGCGCGCCAGGGGTAGACGCTCCGCTTCCTGGCGGCGGGCCTGGTGGATCATCATCTGCTTGTCGTCGAGCGAGCTCGCCACGTCGCGGAACCAGAAGACCGAATCCCCGGGAGGATGAATATCGACCAGGCACACTCGCTCGATGCGAATGCCGACCTCGAGGGCGTCCAGCCGTTTCTGCGCCTGTTCGGCGATAGCCTCTTCGATCGCCGGGCGATCGTAGGTGAAGAGATCTTCGAGCTTCTTGCCGGCGAGGAATCGCCGTGCGGCGGCCTCGGCGTAGAGCTCGATGAAGTCGAGGCTATGGTCGACCCGGTAGAAGAAAGCCGCCGGGTCCGAAAGCGTGTAGTGGACCGAGAAGCTCATTTCCAGCAGGTTCTCATCGGCCGTCAGAAAAGACGCCTGCTCTGGGTCGGTGTGCATGGCCGCGACCGGGCTATGCCAGGCCTCTGTGGGGGCCAAACGGGCACGCGCCGCAATCCGAGCGAACTCGGCCATATCCGTGGCGTATCCGATATCGGCCTTGCGCGGATAGTGGTGGCGCCGAAGCTCCACCTCTCCGAAAGGCGCCGGCCAGTGCCAGTGCAAGCCGGGCTCGAAACCTTCTGGCTCCAGAGCGCCGAAGAGCATCGGGTAGCCCTTCATCTCAGGCTCCACGACGACCAGTCCAGTGCCGAGCCAGCTGATCAGCAGGAGGATGGCGAGGGCCGCCGCCAGGCCGCGCCGGGAGCGGAGGGGGGACGTCTTGGAGGGCAGGAGCCCCCGCAGGCTCGCCGTGAAGTCGGCCCAGCCCGCCCGCATGGCGCCGCGGCGAGCGCTCGCGAAGATGAGGTAGCTCACCAGGGCGAAGGATAAGAGACCGATCGGACCGACCAGCTCCTCGCCCGGCGCCTCGAGCAGCGGCATGGCTAAATTCCAACCGAAGAGCATCACCGCCGCGTCCAGCAAGAGGCCGGCTGCGAGGGAGCCGATCACCACGCCGACGAGGTAGACCTGCACGAAGCGACGCCCGAAGGTGCGCCCAAGGACCATCAGCGACGCGGCGTTGGTGGCCGGACCGGCCAAGAGGAAGACTAAGGCCGCGCCGGGGCTGAGCCCTTTCATCATCAAAGCCGCCGCGATCGGCGTGCTCGCCGAGGCGCAGACATAGAGCGGCACCCCGATACCGAGCATGACCAACATAGGGGTGATTCCGGAGCCGAGCCCGAGGGACTCGAGGTCGGACGGCAGGACCGCAGACAGCAGTCCCGCGAGTCCGATGCCCGCCACGAGCCAAAAGGCGAGCTCGTCGAAGAGCTCACCGAAGCCATAACGCACCGCCGGCTTCACCACCGGCTTATAGAGCGCCATGATGGCGAGGGGATCCTCGGGAGACCGCCCGCTCTCGGAATCGGCCTTGGTTTCCTGGGACTCCTCGCCCTCGGCGGCCACCGCGAGGGTGGCGTCTGCGAGGGGATGATCGGTAGGGGCTTCAGCTTCCGCAGACCCGGCGGCGTCACCGGCGGCGGTCGCGTCGGAAGAGACAGGCGCCTCTTCCTCGGGCTCTCGGAACCAGCTTCGGATATAAGCGCTCAGGGCCCGACGGGCTTCGTCCCCCTCTGCATAGCCCAGCCCGTGGTCATGGTCGTGACCGTGGTGATGGTGACCATGGTGATGGTGATGATCGTGATCGTGCGCATGATCGTGGCCGTGGTCATGACCATGATCATGGCCGTGGTCGTGATCATGATCGTGGCCGTGGTCGTGATCATGGCCGTCGCTATGCCCATGGGCATGGTCGTGATCGCCCTCGGCCTCTGACTCGCCAGCATCCGCGCGGCCCAGCCGCGAGAGCGGCAGATAGGCGATCGCCAAGACCCCCGTCACGAGCGCGGTGGCGAAGGCCGCGAGCGGGCGTACGATCGCCATCACCGGACCCATCAAGGCCCAGGTAAAGAGAATCGAGTCGACGCCGGACTCCGGGGTGGTCGTCAGGAAAGAAAGGCTCGCGGGATCGCTCGCCTTCTTGCGGCGAAGCTCCACCGCGATCGGGACGACGCCGCAGCTACAAATCGGCAGCGGCACTCCCACCAGGGCCGCCTTGACGACACCCGACAGGCCCGGCTGTCCCAGCCAGCGCTCGATCCACCGACTGGGCATTAAAACGTGTATGAATCCCGCGGCCAGTAGGCCGATCAGCAAGAACGGCGCAGCCAGATAGAGCATGCGCACGCTCTCGACAAGGATCCGCAACAAGAGTTCCATAGGAACCTCCGGGCTGCCGTGCGGACGACAGCGGTAGAAATCGATGATGCTTTCCGAAACTCACCGGGCGCGGCGTGGACGCCGGACCAGCGGGGCTGCAAGCTCCGCGAGAGTTCAGCCACGGCGCGGTGTGCGCCTGGCGACTCGAATCACCTGCCCCCTCTTGATCGACCGATCGCGGCGCTCCGTCGGCGGGCGCCGAGGGCCGGCCAAAGGCAGGTCGGGACCGTGAATGGGGCGGGTAGCCCAGGGAAGCCCTCCCCTGGGAGACTCACGGAAGGCCATCTAGCCCCTGCGGCGGGGCTCTGCAAGCGCCGTGGCGCCCAGGAACCCCCGGAGCGGGGATCTGCGCGGCCCATTCGATAGCCCCCTGCGCCACCAAGTCGTCGATGACCACCCTCGGCTTTTCGCACAGCCGGGCAGACGTTGTCGTCTTGACGCACACACCGCAGGGGCCATGGTGTTCCACGGCCCCCAAATGTGGCGAGGCGTGATCATCCAGGGCGTGGTCGTGGGAACCCGCGGCTTCATCCCCGTGGTGATGCCCCGCCGACTGGACGCCGGAGCAGGGAAATACGAGCACCATGAGGAGGGCGAAGAAACGCCGACTTAGCGAACTAAAGGGCTGAGGACGGCCGCTCATCGCCTGCGATCATACTGAGCCGCGTCGGTGCGCTCAAGAGCGCCCCCCTCGGCCCCTCCGCGCCCGTGGAGCGCCTTGCTAAGCGAAGCCCGACCTGACGTCCCTCGCCTTCGGCGACACCCGACGGTGCGCTTGACTTCCCCCCCGCTAGAACTGAGAATCCCGTCTCACTAGACCCGCTGAAAAGGGCGGATCTCCAGGACAACGACCCACGCGTGAAACGCTAATCATGGAACGACCCAAGAGCTTCAACCTCCGAGCGATCGCCGACGGCTTCGGTATCTTCGGCGCCGCCGCCTGCGCGATCCACTGCATCGCCATCCCGGTCCTCCTCGTCGTCGGTGCAGCGGTACCCTCGCTCTTCCTCGGCGAGACGTTCCACCGGACGATGCTGTGGCTGGTCGTTCCCTCCGCCATCCTGGCCTTTTCCCTGGGCTGCAGTCGCCACAAAGACCGCCTCGTCCTGATTCTTGGCGCCGTCGGCGTCATCGGCCTGGTCGCCTCGGGAACGGTGCTGCACGACGTGGTCGGCGAATTTGGCGAAAAAGCCGGCACGCTCGCCTCGGCGGCCATCCTTATCTTCGCCCACGTGAGAAATTTCAGGCTCTGTCGCTCGGATTCTTGCGAGACCTAGTGCCCCGTTGCCGACGCCGACGGGTCAGAGGACCCGCCACCTGGCCCTCTCGACATTCAACCCGCCTGGGCTGACGGCCGCCGGGTCTGCCTAGCCGTCCACCGCGAGGTCGCGGATATGGCGCAGGATCGCGATGTTGTCCCGGTGCCCCGTATACCTGGCCGTCACCTTGCCGCGGATCGGAAAACCGATCATGTACAGGTCGCCGATGATGTCGAGAATCTTGTGGCGGACGAACTCATCGGGGAAGCGGAGCTCGGTGTTGATGACGTTGTCTTCGCCCACCAGGATGAAGTTGTCGAGCCGGCCGCCGGAGCCGAGGCCGAGCTCATTCATCATCTTGAGGTCCCGCATAAAGCCGAAGGTACGGGCCGGCGCGATATCTCGCTTATAGGTCTCCGGGCCATCAAGCTCGAAGTCGAAGAACTGCTCGCCGATCGGCGCCGGGTAGTTCAGCTGGTAGGAAATGCGAAAGCCGTCGTAGGGTTCGAGGGTGAGCCTCTTCTCCCCCTCCCCCACTTCATAGACCCGGTCGACCACCAGCTCCGTCCGGGGCGTGCGCTGGCCTTCGACGCCGGCCTCTTCGATCACCTTGCAGAATTCGACCGCCGAGCCGTCGAGCACGGGGATCTCGCCGTGCACCTTGATCAAGAGGTTGGTGATGCCGTAAGCGTGGAGGGCGGAGAGCAGATGCTCCACGGTCTTGATCTGCTCCCCCTCCCGCGACAGCGTCGTGGCGTAGTCGGTATCGGCCACTTCAGAGACATGGGCGGCGATCACTTTCTCTGACGGTAGGGTCAAGAAGTGGAGTCCGCTGCCCGGCGGCAAGGGCTGCATGACCATGCCCGTCCGCGTGCCGGAGTGGAGACCGAGACCGTAGATCACCGTGGAACGGCGGAGCGTGCGCTGGTGCTTCCGCCCGCGCTTGCAGAGGGGTAATTCCGGCGGTGGCTTGAGCTGAGACTCCACCTCTGGCCGCTCGGCGACGCCGTTGGTTCGCCGGCTGCGGCGCGACTTCCGGCGGTGCTCGAGGGCCGACTCGAGCGAGTCCACCAGCTGGGCGTAGGAAATCGGTTTCTCGAGGTAGTCGAAGGCCCCGAGTTTGATCGCCTTCACGGCGGTTGACACGGTCCCGTGTCCGGAAATCATCACCACCGTCGCGGCCGTGTCTTCCTCGAGCAGAGATCGCAAGACTTCAAGGCCATCGCGATCCGGCAGCCAAATGTCGAGGAAGACCACATCGGGCCTTTCGCGACTGAAGAGCTCTTGCCCCTCCACCGCGCTCGAAGCGCCGAAGGTATCGTGCCCTTCGTCATCCAACACGTCCTTGATGCTGGCGAGCACACCGGGCTCGTCATCGATGATCAGAACTTTCGCGGGCATGGGCGGCCGACTCTCGGTAGTGCAATTCGAAGGCGTTCGTGGAAACTTCGACGGGTGACCGCAGCGAGCCAGCGCTGAAGCGGCGCTATGATAGCGCACCATCGGAGGTGACCATGCGCGTGCCCGTTGAGGAATTCGAAGCCCTCGTCGAGAAGGCCCTAGACCAGCTACCGCCGGAGTTCGCCGAGCTGCTCGACAACGTCGTCGTCGTGGTTGAGGACGCCCCGGACCCCGAGGAGCTAAGGGCCTGGGGATTCGACCCCAACGAAGAGCTGCTCGGGCTCTACCAAGGTATCCCCCAGACCGAGCGGGAACACGGCATGATGGAGCTGCCCGACAAGGTCACGCTCTACCGGCTGGCCCTCGTGGACATGTGCCGCGATCGACGCGAGCTCATCCGTGAGATCCGCGACACCCTCGTCCACGAGATCGGCCACCACTTCGGCCTTTCGGACGAAGAAATGCCCTTCTAGGAGGGGAGCTTCCCGGGACGCCCCGGGCGAGAGTGCCGGGGATCAAGGGCCCGCCCGTCGACAGATGGGCCCCGGGCTACCCAGCGGACACCCGTTTGCGGGGGTCCGACATTGCAGGTAAGCTTCTTCTGTGGCCCCAGCCAACAGCAATGGAGACCTGCAGTGCCCGA
Organism: Acidobacteriota bacterium; assembly: GCA_038747035.1. GTDB lineage: Bacteria > Acidobacteriota > Thermoanaerobaculia > Multivoradales > J023 > JAUIJL01. The sequence goes on from JBCDKB010000212.1 coordinate 7,210, forward strand.
CGGGATACCCGTGACCGGCGGCGGGAGTGGCGGCGTGGAATCGAGGCCGGGTGGAAGAAGATCGGCGACCCGGCGCCTTGAGGACTATCCGCTTACCCGCGAGATCGCCGACCTCACCGTCACTTTCCGCCCGATGACGCCGGCGGACAAAGACGCGATCCTGCACTTCGCCCGGGCCCTGCCGGAGGATGACCTCCACTTTCTGCGCACCGACATTACTCGCGATGATGTCGTCAACGCCTGGCTCCGTGAAATCGAAGCGGGCCACACGACCACCTTGATCGCCGAAGTCGAAAGCCGCATCGCGGGCTATTGCAGCCTCCACCATAGCGAGAGTCTCTGGACTCGCCACCTCGGCGAGATTCTCCTACTCGTCGCCGCAGACTTTAGGCGCGGCGGCCTGGGAGGTCACCTGGCGAGACAAATCCTAGAGCTCGCCAAGAACGCGAGCTTGCAAAAGCTCGTCGCCCAGATGATGAGCACCCAGCGCGATGCGCAGCAGCTCTTTCACCACCTCGGATTTATTCCGGAAGCCATGCTGCACGACTGGGTTATCGACCGATCTGGTCGCACCCACAACCTCATCATGATGTCGCGGGAAGTCGACCTGGATGAGGAATTCCTTCCCCTCGACGACGACACTGCCGATTCTGCATAGGCGTTCCAGAATCGGCACGCGTGTCGTCCGATATCTCGGACCGCAGCGCGAGGCGATTGTCCTCAATCGGTGACGTTTTGGGTCCCAGCCAGCCGCCACCGCGCGAACCGACCTCCGGATTGACTGAATTCTCGCCCCCGAGCCTTCCCGGGGCGACCTGGCACGGGCCTTGCTTTACTAATGATCGCTGTGATCGCGAGATCACCGGGCGTTCGCCCGATCGGCCTACCTCTATGGTGGCTCCCCGCCACCCCCTCCATATGGCCTACCCCTTTTCCCACCCACACTCGCCTACCTAGTTCGGCCACCCCAGAGTCACGGGGTGGCCTCGCCATTTGTGGGCACAAAAACGCTTCCGGCCAAGGGCACCGGCAGCCAGGTGGGCGCGAGATTCGGCGCCTGGACTTCCCCATCAGCGGTACGCGACGGGGACAGGTCGCCCTTCCCAGGGGCTCATACGGCCCTCTAGGGTTCGATTGAAGCCGAAAACTCGCCGCGCGCCGACGAAGCTTAGTGGTCAGACCGGGCCCGGACCAGCTCCGGCGTCACTATCGGCTCCGGTTCGAGTGAAGCGGACCGGAGAGCCCTTTTCAGCCCGGTAGCCCAATTTACTAGCTGAGAAGTCGTAATTTCTTCGACTTTATCTAGAAAACGTTCCCGGAACCGCTGGCCCTGAAGCTCTTTAGTGTCGAGACCCCATGGCCAGAGCCTGTTCTTATAGTGAACGCTACGCTCCGTTTTAGGGCATCTGCTCCATATCGATCCAATGCGTCTTAGGCTCTGGGCCGCGCCAAGATGACGCGGTGCGGCGAAATCTATGCCGACATGGCACTTCAGCATAACTCCATGACGATGAAGCATGGAGGCTGCGCGCCTACTGGACGACCGGCAGGCCTACGGAGGCTTCGGACGAGGCCTCGCGGCGCTTCTCCCGGTTCGGGCACGTCGAGCATGAGAGGGACTCCCCGTTCGCACCGAGGACTTCGGGACCACCGCAGGAGCCCCGCAAGCACGGGCGTTTGAAGATCACGCCGACAGACATGATCAAAACGGCGACAAGAAAAATGCCGAGCGTCAGAAGAATGATCGGTAGTGACATATCGGGTACCTCGCTAGGAATCGCGCGCTAATACGCGGCGGCAAGGGTTCAGTGTTCAGTCAGGGGGCGGCGGCCTGAGAAGACGCCGGAAAACGTGCCCGGAATTGTGTAGTCGCCTTTTCGACGAAAGCGTCCCCGTCTCGGATCAGGAAGAGGGCGGCCACGCCTTCGCGCTCGGCGAGATCAAACCCCTCTTCTTCTCCCATGACCATCAGTGCCGTCGCCAGAGCGTCAGCACGTATACAGGAGGGGGCGACCACGCTCACGGAGGCGACTTGATGCTCAATCGGCTGGCCGTTCCGGGGATCGATCAGGTGGGAGACGCGGCGTCCGTCAATCTCTCGGTAATTGCGGTAGTCACCGGACGTGGCGAGCGCCTCGTCGACCAACGGTAGGACTCTCTGCACTTGGCCGCGGAGCGCAAAAGGACTCTCGATACCCAGCCGCCAGGGCTCGCCGTCTCGATTGTGGCCGGCCGTGCGCACTTCGCCACCAATCTCGACGAGCACATTCGAGAATCCTGTCTCCCGAAGGCGATCGAGCACCCGATCCACGCCGTAGCCCTTGGCAAGGCTCGACAAGTCGCAGTAGAGATTCGGATCCGACTTGCTCAGCGTGCCGGCCGCGGGATCCAGGGTCAGCTTGTCGATGCCGACACTCGCCAAGAGCGCTTCCAACTCATCGGCGGCGGGCGCCGTCGTCGCCAGACCGTCGGGGCCGAAGCCCCAGGCTTTGACCAGCGGCGCCAAGGTGACGTCGAGCGCCCCAGCGGTCAGCTCACCGAGCTCCAAGGCGGCCTTGAAGACCTCGACCGTCGGCGGCGAAAGGGGCACCGGATCGGAGGTCGGATTGGCGTTGAATTCGGAAAGCTCCGAGTCGTCGCGGTAGTTCGACATCAGCCGATCCACCTCGGCGAGCTCGTGCTCGATCAAAGGCAGCGCCCGCTCTTCGGGGGACGGCTCCCCCTCGACGATATCGCCGCGATCGACCACGATCTTCACCACGTAATACGTGCCGAAGGTGGCCCCTTGGAGGCTATAGAGCAAACGCGGAGCCGGCTCGACTCCGCGTTGGCAGCCCGCACTCGCCAGCAGCGCGAGGGCGGTGAGGGCGAGGCCGGCGAAGCGCGCTGGGACGCGCCCTCCGCCGGATCCATGCGCCGTCAGTGAGGTCATCCGCCGAAGTCGTCGTAGAGCACGTTCTCCGGCTCCACGCCGAGGGAATCGAGCATGACGCGGCAGGCCTCGAGCATCAGCGGCGGTCCGCAGATGTAGTACTCAAGGTCCTCCGGCGCCGAATGCTTCGACAGGTAGCTGTCGAGCAGCACCTGATGGATGAAGCCGACCTTGCCATCCCAATTGTCTTCGGGCTGCGGATCGGACAGCGCGAGGTGCCATTCGAAATTGTCGAACTCTTCGGCAATCTCGTCGAATTCTTCCGAGTAGAACGCTTCCCGCAGGCTGCGGGCGCCGTACCAGAAAGTGACCTTGCGGTCGGTCTTAAGGGTGCGGAACTGCTCGAAGATATGCGACCGCATCGGCGCCATGCCGGCGCCGCCGCCGATGAAGACCATTTCGGCTTGGGTTTTCTTCGCGAAGAATTCGCCGTAGGGACCGGAGATGATGACGTCGTCGCCCGGCTTGAGGCCGAAAATATAGGACGACATTTTGCCCGGCGGCGTGCCTTCCGGCGCCCGGGGCGGCGGCGAGGCGATACGCACGTTGAGCATGATGATGTCCGACTCCGCCGGGTAATTCGCCATGGAATACGCGCGGGTGACTTCCTCGTCGACCTTGGACACGTAACGCCACATGTTGAACTGATCCCAGTCGCCCCGGTATTCCTCTTCGATGTCGAAGTCTTCGTACTTCACGACGTGCGGAGGGCATTCGATCTGGATGTAGCCGCCGGCTTCGAACGGTACGGTCTCATCCTTGGGCAGCTCGAGCACGAGCTCCTTAATGAAAGTCGCGACGTTCTCGTTCGAACGCACTTTGCACTTCCACTGGCGCACCGAAAACACTTCGTCGGGCACCCGAATCTTCATGTCGCTCTTGACCTTGACCTGGCACGAGAGGCGGCAGCCTTCGCGCGCCGCGCCGCGGTTGATGAAGCCTTTCTCGGTCGGCAGCATGGCGCCGCCGCCTTCGTCGACGTTAACGGTGCAGACGCCGCAGCTTCCCTTACCGCCACAAGCCGACGGGATGAAGATCTTGTTGGCCGAAAGCGTGCCCAAGAGCGTGCCGCCGGAAGGGACGGTCAATGCCTTGTCCGGGTCGTTGTTGATGGTGATCGTGACGTCACCGGAGGCCACCATGTATTTGCGCGCCAACATCAGCAGGCCGACGAGCGACACAATGATCACCGTGAACATGGTCACGCCGAGAATGATCGTTAGATCCATAGCGTTTCTCCCTGTACTTACCTTAGACCTTCGATCACAGCTGGATGCCGGAGAAGGCGAGGAAGCCGATGCCGATCAGGCCGGTGAGGATGAAGGTGATGCCGAGACCGCGGAGGCCCGGCGGCACGTTGCTGTAGCGCATGCGCTCGCGGATCGACGCCAAGGCGACGACGGCGAGCAGCCAGCCGACACCGGAGCCGATGCCGAAGACGACGCTTTCGCCGAAGTCATAGTCACGCTCGACCATGAAGAGCGAAGCGCCGAGAATCGCGCAGTTCACAGCGATCAGGGGCAGGAAGACGCCGAGGGCCGCGTAGAGCCCCGGCACAAATCGATCGAGCGTCATCTCCACGATCTGCACCATGGCGGCGATCGTGCCGATGAAAGTCAGGAAGTTGAGGAAGGATAGGTCGTATTGCTCCCAGCCCGGACCGACCCAGGCGAGGGCGCCTTCCTTCAGCAGGTAGTTGTAGATCAGGTTGTTGGCCGGCACGGTGATGCAGAGCACGAAGATCACCGCCGTACCCAGGCCGACGGCCGTTTCCACCTTCTTCGACACGGCTAGGAAAGAGCACATGCCGAGGAAGAAAGTGAGGGCCATATTTTCGACGAAAACGGCCTTAACGAAGAGACTGAGATAAGCCTCGAGCATGTCAGTTCTCCTCCTCGATCTGCTCCGGCTTCCAGGCGCGGAGCGCCCAGATGAAGAAGCCGATGATGAAGAAAGCACCCGGTGAGAGCACCATCAAACCGTTCGGGTTGTACCAGCCGCCCTCGGTGGTGAGCTTCAGAATCTCGATGCCGAAGATCTTGCCCGAACCGAAGAGCTCGCGCAGGAAGGCGGTGCCGAGAAGAATGATGCTGTAGCCACCGGCGTTGCCCAAGCCGTCGAGGATCGACAGGAACGGGCCGTTCTGCATGGCGAAGGCCTCAGCTCGGCCCATGACGATGCAGTTGGTGATGATCAATCCGACGAAGACCGCCAGCTGCTTCGAGGTGTCGAAGAGATACGCCTTCAAAACCTGGTCGGTGACGATCACCAGCGACGCGATCACCGTCAGCTGCACGATGATGCGGATCGACGGCGGAATGTAATTTCGAAGGAGGCTGATCGAGAAATTCGAGCCGACCATGACCGCCGTCACCGCCACGCACATGACGAGCGTAGTTTCGAGCTTGGTGGTCACCGCCAGGGCCGAGCAGATGCCGAGGACCTGGAGGGCGATCGGGTTGTTGTTGAAGAGAGGATCGAGCAGAGCCTCACTCTTTTTCGGCATCAGGCGGCCTCCTTCGATTTCGGCGTCGGGGCGCTCGCTTGGAGGTTTCCGGAGTGGATATTGTCGAAATACGGCTTGAAGCCTTCGTCACCGAGCCAAAAACGCATCATGTTCGACACGCCGCGGGCGGTGATGGTGGCTCCCGAAATGCCGTCGATTTTATGCGGAGCCGACTCGACGGGCCCGGCCGCCCCCTTGATGACCTCGATGGCCGTGGCGCCGGAATCGTCGTAGATCTTGCGACCGACCCAGACGCTGCGCCAGCGCGGGTTTTCGACCTCGCCGCCGAGGCCCGGCGTCTCGCCGTGCTCGTAATAGGCGAGGCCCTTGACCGTGTTGAGGTCCGCGTCCAGGGCTAGGAAGCCGTAGAGCGTCGACCACAGTCCGTAGCCTTCGACCGGCACGATCACCATGTCGAGCTCGCCGGCTTCATCCACGGCCTTGTAGACCAGGGCCTGATTCGGCACGCGGGCGATACCGGCGTTGTTTTGCGGAGCCACTTCGCTGGTCGCCGGGTCGTTACGAACTTTGCGCTGGTCGAAGGTCACCGGGTCGACGTCGGCGAGCTCCTGCCCGGTCGCGAGGTCGACGACCACCGGAGTGAAGCTGGCGAAACGCTTCTCGACCTCCTCCGGAGCGATCGCTTCGCCGGCCTCGAGCAGGCCGGCCGCCATGAGCACGTTCTTCTTACGGTCGAGCACCTTGTTGACGTCCTGCAGCGGAGCCAGGCTCACGGCCAAGGACGAGACAAAGATGGCGCAGACGCCACAAATGGCGAGCGAGAAGAGAATGATGTAGCGGACGCTAAACGACTGCATAGCGGGCCTTCCTTCGCTTGACGTTGGCCTCGACCACGTAGTGATCGATGGTCGCCGAGAAGCAGTTCATGAACAGGATCGCGAGCATCATGCCTTCGGGGTAGGCGGGGTTTAAGACTCGAATGGCAATCGCCAAGACGCCGATCAGCAGACCGTAGATCCAGC
>JBCDKB010000213.1:0-13606 GCA_038747035.1 Acidobacteriota bacterium
GGCCCAGTCCTGTTTGCGTGCGTGTGTGCTAGATCATTTCGTATTGCTCCTCGGCTCTGATTTTCCTTTGCTCATGCGGTGTTGCCGTTCGTCTTCCCCTGGCTGTGGGGGGCACACCCCCCGCCACTACGCCGGAGGGAGGACTGCCCGTTGAGATCGTGGTTCAAACGAAGCGCGAGACCAAATTTCGTAACACTGTCGAACGTCGCTGCTTCTTCGCGGGCGGGGACAAGCCCGGGACAAGCCCCCCCCGAGTTCACCCCAAGGTCACCCCAAGTCCCTCAGTCCATGCCCAGCACCACCCGGCGGGCCACCAGGACACCGACGGTGATGAGCACGCCCGCGACATACCGGCGGAGCCAAAGTGCCGGTAGGCGCGCAGCGACGCGGGGGCCCAGCTGTCCTCCCAAGGCGGCGCCGGCGGCCGCGAAAGCCGTCATCGAGAAAACCACACCGGCCTCGGCACGGAGGGTCTCCAACAGCGCCCCGTCGAGTCTCACGAGCGCAGCCACGAGGCTGGACATGAAGACCAGAAGCACCGCGGAACCCACGGCGCGGGCCGGCGCCTGCGGCCGGCGGCTGAGGAAAGCGGGCATGAGCAGCGCTCCGGAGCCGGTGGCGATCAGACCCTGGAAACCGCCGGCCACGGTCGCCCGCAGTCGCAGAGGTCCGCCGCCCGTTTCATCGCCCGAGCCTCCGGCGACGCCGGCCGTCCGCCATGAAGAAACGAGCAGCCAACCGCCGTAGACGCCCACGAAGAGGGCGTACCCCGCGAGCAGCGGCTCGACATCGATGCGCGGAGCGGCGAGCCCGCCGACGGCCGCCGACGCCAAGACCCACGGCGCATGCGAGCGCACCAAACCGACCTCGACGGTGCGGTCCCGGAGATTTCTCACGACCCCTGATCCGGAACCGAAAAGCATCGTCACGAGCGATGTCCAGAACGCGAGCCGCGGATCGAGGCCGAGCCCGAGAAGATAAATCGGGATCCAAAAGTTCGACCCGGCCACCCCGGACGACATCGCCACGGTAGCGACGAGGAGGCCGACGGGAAAAAGAAAAAAGTACTCGAACACGGAGAGTCGTCGCCGGCGGCGACGCCGGGGGGGCGGGGCGACCCGCGGCCACCGCCGACCCCGACCCGGCGAAAAAAGCCTAAGGCGCGGCGCCTATCGCGGCCAGGGTTTCTTCGAAAAGGGGGTTGAAAGTCTCCGGATGCTCCAGCATCAGGAAATGGCCCGCCTGCTCTTGGATCATCGCGTCGAATTGCGGCGCATGGCGCTGGTTGACGTCGACCTGGGTCGGGGTCGAGATCTCAGCGTTGATGGCGCGGATCGGCAGGTCGCCGAGCGCCGCCATTCGGGGCGCCGCCCGGTAGGCTCCGAATTCCTCGAGCAGCGCGATGCCGATCGTTTCGGGTCCTTCGCACATATCTGCCCTGACGGTGATCGCCAGCTCATCCCCCGGCCGCGGAAACATCGCCGACACCATGCGTTCACAGGTCCCTTGCCAGTTCGACCGATATGCGTCCAAGAGGGGATTCCAGACCTCGTCGGGCACTTCAAATTCGGCGTTCTGGAATGTCTCGACGCCGATGAGACCTACGACCCGGTCTCCGAGTAGGGACACCGCCTCGAGAATCACGGCGCCGCCCATCGAGTGGCCGACGAGCACGACCTGGTCGAGCTCCAGGTGCTCAACGACCGCCGCCACGTCGGCGCCGTAGCCTTCCAGCGTCCACTCGGACCGCGTGGTCGTCGCGTTTGAATTTCCGTGGCCCGGCAAATCGACCGTCACGATCTGAAAACGGTCGACGAACGCGGTGACCTGGTGCCGCCAGTACGTTTGGTCGCACATCCAGCCGTGTACAAAGACCAGGGCGATCTCGCCGGCACCGCGGCTGGTGTAGGCAATCGGCACGCCGTCGGATGCCGGCACGCGTCCGACGTTGAGCTTCATGGCCTCAGGGGCCGCGGCGTCTTGACGCTCGCACCCGCCGAGGAAAACGGCGACGATCAGGGGCAGAATCAGGACGGACGATCGCAAGGTCGACATGGACTGAGCGTATCAGCGCCGGCGGTCGAATCGGAGGGCATACCACCGGAGTCCGATGAGCTCATGGAGCGCCCGGCTGGTCGACTGTAGGCCCCCCGCGGACGGCATGGCCATGAGCAGACTCACCTCCTGTCGGTCGGGACCGGCGAAGCCCAAGGGCGCCGGCGTCACCTCGAGCCCCGTGCGCCGGAAAGCGCGCACCGCCCGCGGCATATGCCAGGCGTGGGTCACCAAGAGCACCCGGTCGACGCCCGCCGCGGCGAGACGTTCGGCGGACAGGTCGGCATTCTCCTGGGTCGTACGGCTCGCGACCTCGAGCCAGCGCGTCTCGACTCCGAAGTCCTCCGCCAGCACCGTTCCCATCAGCGGCCCCGCGCCGTCGCCCGAAGCGAGGATCGGTAGGCCGGTCCGTCGGTGTAGCGACGCGGCGTAGCGGAGTCTCTCGAGAGTCTCGGGCTTCACGCTCTCGCCGCCGGCGGAGCGCAGGTAGCGCCCGGCGTCCAAGACGACAATCGCGTCGCGACCGGGCCGGGGGGCAAAGCCCTCGATATCGAACGGGCCGTGGATCTCTAGTCGGCGCAGCAGGAGAAGGCCGAACCACGGCGTCGCGGTGATCCACAGCAGGACGAGGCTGGCTGCGACCGCCGGCAGGCGCCAAGGATCTGGCAGCGCCAGGGCCGGCAAGGCGACGGCCAAAGGGCCCCCCGGGGGCAGCGCGAGCTTCTTCAACCACGCGACGGCGACCAGGGCGGGGCTCCGCCGGTTCGGCGTCGACGGCGTCACTGGAGACTCAGCTGCAGCCAGCGCTCGAGGACCTGCGCCAGCTGTTCGGTGGACACCGGCTTGGCGATGACGTCGTCCATGCCGACGGCAAAGCAGCGCTGGCGCTCGTCGGCCATGACGCCGGCGGTCAAGGCGATGATCGGCAGGCGGGGGCCGAGATCATCTTCCAGCGCCGCGCGGATCTGGGCGGTGGCTTCCAGGCCGTCGAGCTTCGGCATATTGCAGTCCATGAAGACGAGGTCAAAACGCTGGCCCGCGAGAGCCGCCACGGCGGCGGCCCCGTCCGAAACCAGGGTACAGCCGACCCCGAGACTGGTCAGCATCCCCTCGGCCACCATCTGGCTCACGGGATCGTCCTCGGCGACCAGAATACGGACCGAGCTCGGGTCGGGCGCCGTCGACGGCAGACCCGCCGACAGCGTTTCGTCGAAGTAGAGCTCACCGAGAAAAACATCCTCGGTTTCGGGCGGTTCCGAAGAGGCCTCCAGCGGCAGCGTGATCGTGAACGTGCTGCCGACGCCCGGCGTGCTTTCGACCTCGATCTCTCCGCCCATCAAGGTCACCAGGTGTTTAGAAATCGCCAGCCCCAGGCCGGTTCCGCCGAAGCGCCGGCCGACGCTGGTATCCATCTGCTGAAAAGGCTGGAAGAGTCGGCCGAGGTCCTCTTCGTCAATGCCGAGGCCGGTATCGCTGACCGCACATCGGATGCCGCGCTCGACGGTGCTCAGACGCAGGATGACGCCGCCGCTTTCCGTGAACTTGATCGCATTTCCGATCACGTTGAGCAGCACCTGGCCAATGCGGATGGGATCGCCGAGGACCGTCTCCGGCACCTCGGCGGCGATATCGACCCCGAGGGTGAGCCTCTTTCGCGCGGCCGGGGCGCGGACGAGCTGCCGGACTTCGCCAATGAGCTCGCGCAGGTCGAAAGTGGATTCCTCGATGTGGAGTTGCCCCGCTTCAATCTTCGACAGGTCCAAGACGTCGTCGAGAACCCGCAGCAATATCCGGCCGGACGACCGGATACTCAAGGTCAACTGTCGCTGCCGGTCGTCGAGCTGATCTCCGAGCAGCAGCTCCGAGAGGCCCAAGACACCGTTCATCGGCGTGCGAATTTCATGGCTCATCACCGCCAAGAACCGGGCCTTTGACCGCTCCCCGGCCTCCGCTGCGTCGCGCAATTGCTGCAGGCGCTCGACATGGCGCTCTGAGATCGTCATGAAGATCCCGGCCAGGAAGAGCAGAATGCACACGACCATGCCGACGGCGAGCACGCCGGAGATCGACAGGCCCACGGGCTCGGCTCGCCACAGCGTTGTGAGGTGGTGAACGGCGACCGCCGAGAATCCCCCCATCGCCACGAGCAGTAGCCCGGAACCAAAACGTGTCCTCCGCCGGGCGCTGCGCGCGGTCACCCAAGTGCCGGCGAGGCACGAAGCCACCATAATGGCGGTCGTGAGTATGGCCCGGGCGCCGGGGTCGGGAACGCCCCAGGTCCAGTACGCCGACATCGTGCCGTGCAGACCGGCGACCGTAAAAGGCAAAAAACTAAGCCGCCGGGCGCCGGTAAATCGACGCAACCCTTCCAGGAACCCGACGAAGCACAAGGTCGTCAGGACGTCGCCGGTGAGAACCGACAGCAGCTCCGGCCACGTGCCGTAAGTGCCCGCGAGCAGCCCGGATCCCGTCCCGGCTAAGCACGCGAGGGCGAAGGTCCCGAGTCCGGGCTCGTCGCGGTTCTGCCACCACAGCAGCACTATCGCCGAGCCGCCGAGGGCGACGAGGGCCGCGAGGACGACCAGCAGGGTGAGAACGTCGAGCTGCTGCATCACCGGCGGTGGCCCAGCGGGTCTCCAAGAGACGGATCAGCCGGGGGCGACTCGGGGCGGTCGGCGACCACGGCGACGGGTCGGCTGATCTCATCCAGTTGGATCGGTCGCAGCTGGATGTCCTCGAGGGACACCGCCGGACCGTCACTCGCCACGAGCGGAAGCTCTACAGAGAAGGTGCTGCCGACGCCGGAGGTACTGGTCACCTCGAGACTGCCCTCCATCAGCTCCACTAGGTGGCGGGCAATCGTCAAGCCGAGCCCGGTCCGGCCGCCCCGGCCGCTCGGCCGAGCCGTTTCGCCGAGCCGCGCTCCACCGAAAGGCTCGAAAAGACCAGGGAGTTCCGAGTCTTCAATGCCGACGCCCGAATCGCGGACCGCGAAGACGATGCCGCGTTCCGTCGTGCGCACCCAAAGGGCCACGCCGCCGGATTCTGTGTACCGGATGCCATTGGCCAACAATTTGAGCATCACCTGTCCAAGCCGCCGCGGGTCCCCGACCATCTTCTCCGGCACGTGGGTCTGCACGTCCGTCGCCACCGTAAGACCCTTGCGATCCGCCGCCCCGAGAACCAGTCCTTTGAGCCAATGGACGAAGTCGCGCACGTCAAAGACGCTCTCTTCAATCTCCAGGCGCCCCGCTTCGATCTTCGAGAGCTCAAGGACGTCGTTCAAGATCCGCAGTAGGACCCGCCCCGAGGATCGCATGTTGGCGGTCCACCGCTGCTGGCGGTGGGTGAGCTCGGTATCGAGGAGCAGCTCCGAGAGTCCCAGCACGCCGTTCATCGGCGTCCTGATCTCATGACTCATCACCGCGAGGAAGCGCGATTTCAGTCGCTCCCGCTCCTCGGCTTCGGCGCGCAGGCGCTCCATGCGCTCCACGTTCCGTTCCGAAACCGCCATGAAGAGACCGGCCAAGAAAAGGAGGCCGCTCAGAATCAAGCCGATGGCAAAAGGTTGGGTGACAAAAATCCCGTCCCGGATCGACGGCGGCAGGTGGAGCAGGTAGTGGGAGACCCCAAAGACGAGGGTGAGAACCGCGGCGAGCAGCACGCCGGAGCTGAACCGGGTCGCGGGACGGCTCTCAAGCGCCACAAGCCAGCCCGTGCCGAGCGCGCAGAGCAGCATGATGCCGCCGGTCAGCAGAACGCGTCCATTGGCGTCGTCGACGGTGAGGGCGAGGTGGAGCGAAAGGGCCCCGTGGAGCCCGGCGGCGACAAACGGCCAGAGCGGGAGCGGCCGACGGCCGAGCCAACGGCGTACGCCTTCGACGGCGCCGGTGAAGAAGAGCGTGGACGTGATGTCGATGAACATGATCTCGACCGGCGTCGCCCGAGGTCCCGCGAGACCGGCTAGAGAGCCGGAAGCGGCGCCGCCCAGGCACGCCAGGGCGAGCACGTCCAACCCGGCTTCTCCCCGGTTTCGAATCCACAGCAAGACCATGGCGACGGCGCCCATGGCGACAAAAATACCGAGGACCACCATCAAAGTCGCGGTGTCGAGGGTCGCCATCAATCGTCGCCGCCGGTGGCCGCGGGGGCTTGTCCGCGCCGAGTCGCCATCCCCGATCTACTCACGCGGGAGGGGCCACCAGGCGTCGAATCTCTTCGCCGTATCCGGCGCGAAAGTCCGGGTAGGTGAAACGGAAGCCAGAGTCCAAGACGCGGCGGTTCGAGCAGCGCTTGTTGCCCCCCCGTCGGCCGCCGGCCTTCGCCTCTGGACGGTCGCCGACGGACGGCGGCGCGGGCACCCCCAGCTGCTCGGCGAGCCAGGTCTTGACCTCCCCGTCGGTGGCCGGGTCATGGTCGACGCCGATATAAACCGACTCGGGCGCCGCCACGGCCCCGAGATGATGGAGCAATCGCGCGCAGTCGTCGGCGTGGATGCGATTGGTGTAGCGCGGCGGATCGTCATAGATGACGGCGCGGCCCGTGCGGATCGAGTCGAGGAGACGGGTCCGCCCCGGGCCGTAGATCCCCGAAAGGCGCACGGCCACGGTGTCGACGCCATGGGCGGCGCCCCGGGCCCCCAGCAAAGCTTCCCCCTCGAGCAGGATCCGTCCTCGGTATGACGACGGCTCGGCCCGGGTCGATTCGTCGACCCACTCCCCCGCCGACTGGCCGTAGACCGAAGTCGAGGAGATGAAAACTATCCTCGACGGCCTAGCCCTTCGAGGCGAAAGCACCCGATCGAGGATCGACCGGAGTCCGTCGACATAGGCGCGGCGGTAGGCCTGCTCGCCGGGGCCATCGGCGGCGGCGGTGTAGTAGACGAGGTCGAAATCGTCCGGCAGCGCGTCGAGGGTGCTCGGCTCCGTCAAATCGGCGCCGAAAGGCCGCAGCGGCGCCGGAACCTTCGCCGCGCTCCGCCGGAGCGCCCAGACCTCGTGGCCGTGTTCTGGACCCGCCCACAGGAGGCCCAGGCGTATGCCGATATCGCCGGCGCCCGCAATCAGAATCTTCATCGCGGGCTCATTGTAGCGAGCCCCGACGAATCGCCCGCAAATTGTCGAAACCGGCCAAGGCCGGGCGGATATCCCACGACATCCGCCCGGTTCGGCCCACGCCTCAGGCCGTCAGAAGGCCGCCGCGCCGGGCGACGGCGTCCCCTGCACCTGCCACGAGCCCCCCGCGTTGATGCGTTCGATCGTCGAACCGGCCGGCGCATCGCCCACGTCGGGGGTGCCGACGGCGCCAGTTTCGTCGAGTAGGCCGCTGGAGTTGGAGCTGCCGTAGATCACCGCATCGACCGGCACCGTCGTGCCCGAGACGCCGGTGCACGGACTCGCGAAAAGCGCCACGCCGTCGGCGGTCGAGCCGCTGTTCTGGAAGTCCGGCGAGAAGTTCACCGACTGGTCGAAGACCGGACCGCCGTTCGCCGACGACGACGTCGGGCCGCCGACCACGAAGGTCGCGCCCGCCGCCACCGTGCCAGAAAGCTGCACGGTGCTGCTGAGATAGGTCGATCCGCCATTGCCGAGGCAGTAGCCCGAAAGGTCGACGGGGTCGGTGCCGTCATTCTTGATCTCCACCCACTCGAGGCCGTTATCGCCGCCCGAGGCGTCGTAGAAGACCTCGGAGAGCAGCGGCTGGCCGCCGCCACCGCCGCCGCCGCCGCCGCCACCGCCGCCGCCGCCGAGCGACGAGCTATTGGGCGTCGGCGTCGCCTGCACCTGCCAGGCGCCGGCGAGGGACGTACGCTCGATGCTCTCGCCGCTGCCGGTGTCGTCCACCTCCGGCGGGTCGACAAGGCCGTTCTCATTAATTAGACCGTTGGTGTTGGCGTCGCCGTAGACCACCGCATCCATCGGTACCGTGAGGGCGGTCACCTGGGCGCAGCGCAGGCCGAAGAGGGCCACGCCGTCGGCGGTGGCGCCGCTATTTTGCAGGCCCGGGGTGAATTGAAAGGTCAGGTCGAAGCTCGGGCTGGCGTTGCTCGAGCTCGACGTCGGGCCGCCGACCACGAAGGTCGCCCCCGGCGCGATGATGCACCCGCCGGAGCAGCCGTCGAGCGGCGTCAGGCTATTCGTGTAGTCGCCGCCGCCGCTGCCGAGGCAGAGGTCGTCGAGCAGGATGTCGCCGCCCGTGGTGTTGAGCAGCTCGATCCACTCGAGGCCCGAGTCCGAGCCCGACGGGTCGTAGAGCACCTCAGAAAGCACGACGTCCCCCGGATTGACCGTGAAGGCGCGGCCGTCGATGCGCGTTCCCGGCGAATAGAGCGCGCTATCGACCAGCGTATGGCGGGTGAGAGGCGCATTGGAGTAGTCCGGCGAGCGGACGATGGACTCGTCGGAGTTGGCCTCGGAGCCGTAGGCGACGGTCTGCACGGCCGCTGCGCCGTCCCCCAAGACCACCGTATCCCCCGAGTTATTGAGGCCGAGGGAGCCGGCGACGAAGACCAGTCCGTAGCCGGCGGCGTTGCCGAAGTCGCCGGTCGGCGAACCGCCGCCGAAGACCACCGCCGCCTCACGGGCCGGCAGAATCGTCGGATTCGGGAAAGTGAAGCGCGTGGACGAGGAATCCGCCAGCGTCCAGCCCGAGATATCGACATCGCTGAAGCCGGTATTCAGGACCTCGATGAATTCATCCTGGGTGGCGCTGCGGGCGCCGTCGCCGTTGGCGTCACCGGCGAGCCCGGCGGCCGGATCCGCATGGATCTCGCTGATGATCACCTGCGGAAAGTTGACCTCGTCCGAGAACAGATCGTCCCGGTCCCGGGGCAGGATCTGGTACCCGTCGTCGAGGGCGACCCAGGTGTCGAATTGGGCGGAAATACCCACGACATCGAAACTGCCGGTCGGCGTATTAGCCCCCGGGATATCCGTATCCGCGTCGATACGTAGGGTCAGCGTGCTGACGCCGCCGTCGTCGGAGACGGTGATATTCGCACTGCCCGATTCGGGGATCGCGCCGCTGACCACCTCGAGGCCGTTGATCCGGATGAGCTCCCCTTCGTTGCCCTCACCCACCTGGGACGCGGTCACCACCTGCGGCGCGGGCAGGGTACCGACCCCGAGTCGGGTCGAGCCGAAATTGCCGAAGTCTTCCGCCGCATTCAGTTCGAGCTGGCCGGCGTATTGCTCGAGCTCGCCGACCCAAACCACCGTATCGCCGCGGGCGATCGCCGGGTCGATTTCTTTGTCGAAGACCTGGGCGCCGCCGGTCGAATCCTCGACATAGCCCAAGGTCACAAAGTCAGAAAAAGCGTCGGGGGCCGCCGTCATCACGCCCTCGATGCGCAC
Source organism: Acidobacteriota bacterium (assembly GCA_038747035.1). GTDB lineage: Bacteria > Acidobacteriota > Thermoanaerobaculia > Multivoradales > J023 > JAUIJL01. The sequence continues at coordinate 9,408 of JBCDKB010000213.1, forward strand.
GGCGCAGGTCTTCGGCACCAGCACCTCGTCGCCGTCCTGGACGCGGACCGTCGAAATCGGCGTCGTCCCCGAGTAGTAGCAGCCACGCTGCGAGAGCTCGGTTTGGCTGGCGCTATCCGTGGCTTCGACGCGGAACTCCACCTGGGTGCCGTCGGCCTGGCTCGGGATCGTGCCGGTCCAGGTGGTCCCGGATCCGCCCATCGTCACCGGCGTCTGGCTGACGCCGTTTAGATCGTAGAGGAGACTCGCCGAAACGGTGTCTTCGAGGGTGGCGGTGACCGTCACCGACTGCGCCGCCGTCGGCACCCGCGGCGCGTGGCCGACGCTGCGGATCGCCGGCGGATAATCGCCGATCGTACCGAGGCCTTCGTCCGCCGCCAGGGTTGTGGCGGCGATGCCGCAGGCGTGGATGCGGTAGCTCGTGCCGTCGGACAGGAGGGTGATCGTGGCCGGCAGGCCGATGACTTCGCCGAACGTCGAGTCGTCGCAGTCGGCGATGGCGTCGGCGAGCGAATCGTCGGCGCGGGTGTCGGTGGGATCGGCCGGATTCTGCTGCAGGAAGAGCGGCGTATTGCCGTTGGTATCCGGCGCCGACAGGATGCGCGTCACGACGTTGGCCCGCGGATGTCCGAAGTTATTCTCGATCGAGCTCTGGTTGATCGCCACTTCGGCCGCGAGGTCGGTGAGGAAAGACGTCGTCGAGGAGGTGTCTGAACCGTGGTGATTCACGGTGTAGACATCGACATCCATGACCTCGAATCCCGTCGGCGTCTCCACGTCGGCGACGCCGACCGCCGTATTGCCCGTGAGGTCACCGCCGATCCAAATGTCGACGTCGCCATACTCGATCACCATCGAGACGGAGACGTTATTTTCCCACTGGCTGGCGCCGGTGACGTCGACGGTCGGACCGCCGCAGACTTCACCGTTCACCGTCCAGAACTTCACCGTCACGCCGCCGCCGAGGTCGATGTCATAAGCCGCGGTGGAGCAGGCGACGGTCGTCCGGTTGTGGAACGAGGCGCCAAAGGCGTAGTCCGAATAGGCGAAGGTCGACGGCGTGCTCGAAAAAGTGCCGCGGTCGTAAGCGACGGCGCCCGGGGCCATCGGTACGTATTGGTAAACGTTTTCCATGCGGCCGATATGGTCTTCGTCGTAGTGGGTGGCGACCGTATAGTCGATGTCGGTCAACACGCCGGCGTCGATCAGATCGTTGATGAAATTCTCGACGCCCTCGTCCACGGACTTGAGGCCGGTGCCGGCGTCCACCAGCAGGGCCTGGCCGGTCGGCGACACGATCAGCGTGGCGCTGCCTTGCTCGATATCCGGGTAGTACACGCGCAGCAGCTGGGCGTGGGCGGTCGCGGCTAAGGCGAGGAAGCCGACGGCCATGAGCGCCGCTCCTCGGTGGAGCCGGCGGTGACGGTCGTGTGCGGTCATGGGGCTTCTCCTTCTCGAATTCCGTGGCAGAGGATGGGGTGCGCACGGACGATCCGGACGCACGGCGCTCGATCGATCGACAAAATTCACAAATTGTCGGGTGGGCAGGAAGGGAAAGAAGCGAGGCAAAATCGCCTGAAAAAACCAGACGCATCGCGATTTTAGCAGAATGGCTTCAGCGGGGACGCGAAGATATAGACAATTCCGAATAAATTTTCGAAGCCGACGGCGATCCGCTTCTCCGCCCCGGCGGGGCCGCCCCCGAGGCCGCCGTCCTAGGGTTCCGGATCGGCGCCGGCGGGGTCCGAGCCCTCGCCGCTCACGTCGAGCTCGCGCTCGAACGCGATCAGAATCTCGGACATGCGCTCGCGCAGCTCGAGGTCGCTCGTCAGCGAAATGGCCTCGTCGAAGAGGCGAATCGCCGCGTCGACCTCCCCCGCCCCGAGGGCGAGTCCGGCGCGGTGCACGCGCTCGGCCCGATCGATCTCTTCCTCGCCCCGCAGGCTGAGCTGCGGGTAGGCGTCCCCGATCGTCTGGGTCAAGAGTCGACGGGCGGTCGAGAACTCTTTCTTTTTGACGTAGAGCTGCAGCTGATAGAACGCCAGCGCCCGATCTTGGGGCAGCCAGCGTCGCACTTCGCCGAGGGCCCGCAAGCCCGGGTCCGGGTCGACGTCCGCGTAGAGGTGCCCGATCCCCAGGTGGACCTGGGCGCCGGCGTGCTTGGGCGACAGGCTGAGGGCCTTGCGGAATGCGGCGAGGGCGCCGTCGGCGGCTTCTTTCTCCAGCTCCGCCCGCTCCGCCGTCACCGGATCTTCGAGCCAGCTGATGCTCGAGCGCGCAAAGGCGCTCGACGCCACGAGACGCCCGGAGGAGACGAGGCCGCCGGAGTCCTCGCCGAGCAGCTCCGTCAGCAGGTGACGTCCATAGCGTAGGTAGGTCCGGGGCTCCCGCGAACCGGCGGATACGGCGTCGCGGAAAAGTAGCGTCGCTTCGTCGCGCCGACCGCTTAAGTCGCGGACAAAAGCGAGGCCGGCGAGGGCGTCGGGGTGGCCGGGGGCGACCTCCAAGGCCGTCTGGAAATGGCGGTCGGCCCAGTTGAGGTAGCCGATCTGGGCCGCCAGGTCCCCGAGCCAGATCTCGACCTCGGAGCGCCGCGCCGGATAGACGCCGACCGTCGCCGGGTCGAAGGGCATGCGCAGGGTGGCGTGCTCGAACTCGCCGGCGAGCACATACTCGCGCACGGCCTCTTCCATGGTGTCCAGGCGCTGGCCGAAGGCGCGTTCGAAGGCCCGCTCGGGGTCCACGCCGTCGCCGAGCTCGGCGAGGAAGTCGGCGGTCTGCACCAGGCGCTCATCGGGCCCCGAGAGCAGGTAGTGGACCAACCCCCAGGAAAAGGCATAGAAACCGCCGACCTTAGAGCCGTCGTGGGCCGCTTCGCCGCTCAGCACATCGAGCAGCGAAAAGTCGTAGCTCAGGCTGCGCTGGTCCGCCGCCGCGTCGCCGGCGAACCAGTGCCGGTGACGCTCCACCGGCAGGCCGACGGTCACCGTGTCGCGGGTGGCTTTGAACGTGGAGTAATACTCCGCCAGGCCCTCGTTGAACCAACGCGGCACCGCGGGAAGGTTACCGTCCACCAGGTAGTGGACGTACTCGTGGTAATCCACGGCGTAGCGCGCCGTGGCTCCGGCGTGGAAAGTCAGGTAGTGGCCGTCGAGGTTGCGCACGAATTGCCCGAGGATGCGCGGGTCGGACGGCCGCTTATACGGCGCGTAGCTTCGGTGGCTGCGGAACGCCACGACCCGCACCGGCACCGGCGATCGCAGGCTCATCCCCGGCGCCAATCGCGCAAAAGCCGCCCGGAAGCGCTCGAGGTTCGACGCGATCCCCGCCACTTGCTCCGGCGGCGCGTCGGTGAGGATGCGGAAATTTTGCGAGATCACCCAGACCCAGTCCTCGGCCAGCTCCTCGGCCTGCGTCGGGACCGGCGCGACGACGAAGAGCGCCGCGGCCACGACAAACAAAACCGACGACGAGCGGCGGAATCCGCGGCGCTTTCCCGCCGGCCTCCCCGTCTCGCTGAGTTCGAAATGACCTCGCCATCCCATGACGCCAGTGTAGCCGACGTCCTGGCAGCCCGGCCCGGCCCGCGGTGTGAGTGACCTTCCCCGCTGGTCGAGAGCCGCATCACTCGAAGACCTGGAGCGATCACCAACGGTAGAGCCGATCAATAAGCAGTTTCGAATTCCGAGGTCGGGGCGCGACATGTTCCCGCCCACGTCGGAGCGTCTCTTTCGAGCCCCTAGAAACTCTTGCGACCAAGGAGCTGCGGGACCATAAGTCTTTGAAGAGACTTGGCTTCTCCTTGGCGGGCAGGGGCAAGCCCGGGGCAAGCCCCGCCCCTACGCCGGAAAAGGCAAGTGACAAGACGCAGTTTCTCTTTGGCAGGCGGGGGCAGAAAGCCTCAAACCACTCCCGCCCAGCAGAGCCGGCCCCTTAAGAAAATTCCGGACTTCGGGGTAGGGGCGGGGCTTGTCCCCGCCCGCGCCGGAGAGTCGGTTTCGAGGTCCCCCCAAACCCTTGCCACCCAGGAGTTCCGGGGCCCTAAGTTACTGACAACAATCGGCTTCTCCTTGGCGGGCGGGGGCAAGCCCGGGGCAAGCCCCGCCCCTACGCCGGAAAAGGCAAGTGACAAGACGCAGTTTCTCTTTGGCAGGCGGGGGCAGAAAGCCTCAAACCACTCCCGCCCAGCAGAGCCGGCC
>JBCDKB010000214.1:0-13542 GCA_038747035.1 Acidobacteriota bacterium
CAAGTGGCACGTGGACTCAAGCCCGGACTTCGGACGCGGCCGCCTCCAGGCCGCCGACCTGCTCACCCGCCTCGGCGGCCTGGGGGCGGCCGCGTCCGAGGTCCGGGCTTGAGTCCACGTGCCACTTGGCCCCGCGGATGACCCGGCGGACGGTGTCGGGCAGGACGTTGAAGCGCTCGCGGTCGAGGTGGTGGCGCCACGAGTACACGTGGAGGGCGAGCACCGGCGCCAAGGCCCCCGGGGCGGCTTCGTCCATCGCCTCCAGATTGCGATCCTGGAGCTCGATGAAACAGCGGTCGCTGCGGTCGAGGCGGGCTTCGAACTCGCCGTGGAGATCGAGGGTCGCGAGGCTCGGGCCCTCGGCCCAGCGGCGCAGGATCGCGAGGTAGGCCTCGGCCAGGACGCCGTCGTCGGTGCGGGGCAGGAAGCCTTCGCTCGCGTAGAACTCGAGCCACAGCGCTTGCTCTTCGGGGGTCGACGCCGGAGGCTGGTAGGTCAAGGCTTCGCGCGGGGCGCGCTGGCCGAGACCGCTCGGGAACTGGCCGCTGACGGGGGCTGGATCCGCGGCGCCGGCCGCGAGCAGGAGGGCCAGGAGGTGGGGACGGACTCGGAGTGAAGAGATCATAGTGGCGACATGTTTTAGCAAAGGGCTTGCCAGGCCAATGGGGTTGTCCGGCGGCGTTTCCCCGAGCTCTTCAGCCCGCTTGGGGTGTTGTGTGTCCTCTGGAAGTGACGATTCGTGCGGCTTCGGGGGCCGGCGGCTCGCCGGGTCGAGCGACTCCCCGGGCCAAGCGGCAGGTGACTTCGCTACGCTTTCGGGCTAAATTTCGACCATGAGCGTAAACCACCAGAACCGTATCGCCCGTTGGTCTCTCCGCTTTTCCCGCGCGTCCCGGAGGATGGCCCTGCTTTCGGCCGTGGGACTCGTCGCGCTCGGGTGCCCGGGCGCGGGGCCGGGATCCGGCGGCGCCGACGGTCCGGATCGGACGGCGTGGAGCCGCGGACTCGACGCCGGGCAAGCTCCGGCGGTCGAGTCGCGCGTCTGGGCCGCGGTCCCCCTCGCCGACGGCACGGTACGACTGGGCACCTACACCGTGGCGGCGGTGGACGGTAAAACCGTCGACCTTATGGATGAGCTCGGGATCAGGCACCCGGCCGTGCCGACGGGATTGCTGCGTGAGCACGCCTCCGCAGACTTGGCGACGGGGGACGCGGTGCTCGCGGCCCTCTCCGGCGGCGTCTTGACGGCGGCCCGCCACATAGACGCCGAGACCGTGGCTTTGGTGTGGAATGGCGACATCGTTCGAGTCCAGGCGTTTTCGCAGGAACCGTTGACGCAGGCCGTTGAGACTTTCCGGCGGGTGGCCTACGCGGACGACGCCGGGTGGCAGTCGGGCTTGGCTTTTGGGACCGAGGGGGAGTCGCTCTGGCTCGTGACGCCCGACGGACGGGTTGAGGCGGTACCCGCGGCCTCCACCCGCCGCCTCGGCGCCGGCCCCGACGCCCTCGCGCCGGAGGCCCAGGTCATCGTCGCGTCCTGGGCGAAGGGATTCGTCGACGCGACGGTCGTGGAAGTGCTGGAGCCCGGCTTGGCGTATCGAGTCCGCGAAGCCGGGGGGGAGGAGCGCGTCGTGGGCTTCGGCGACCTGGTCACGCCGCCGGCGCCGTGGTCCCCGTAAGACGGCGCCAGGCCCTCGGCAGCAGACCATTCGCCCAGAGCGCGTCGTAGGCGGCGAAGGGCAGGTAGTAGATGACGAACGAGAAGAAGGCCAGGACCTCGAGCGCGAGGATGTACCAGGGCCACGGGCCGAGGTGGTCGATAAGGGTCGCCGATTCCGGCTTCGCCATGAGGTAGAGGTAGTTGGCGCTCAGGGCGATATTGATCGGCGTGATGAGCAGGGCGTAGAGGTTGAGCGCCAGGAAGGCCCGCACGATCGACATCGCTCGCGGCCGAAATTCAAGGCGCCAGGTGGCGAAGACGGCCACCACGATGATGATCCCGTGGCCGAAGAAGAAGGCGACGAAAGTCGGGTGGGGAAAGCTCCACGGCAGGTCGGGGGTGATGAGGGCCTGGAGCGTCCCGGCGAGGCCCCAGAAGTAGACGAGCTCGTAGAGGTGCTGACTGGCGCGCAGCAGAAAGAGAACGCAGAGCAGATCCGCGATATCACATAGGTGCAGCGGCAGCATGGTGTTCCATGACCGGCCGACCACTTCGATCCATAGCCAGGTCTTGAACATGATGTGGACCACCAAGAGCGCGGCGAGGGTCCGACGCACCGGCATCTCCAGGCGGCCTCGGGCGACCGCGGGAAAGAGCACGCAGCCGGCGACGACGGCGCCGAGCGCCCACAGGTGGGGGCTCGAAAAAAGCTCAAAAGGCGGGGCGTCGACCATGTCGCCCGAGTCTGCCACAGTCAGCGCTTCTGTCCTGGTGGGGGCCGGAGCCAAGAGATCAACGGCAGCTTGCGGGCTCCGCCGCCGCGGCTGCCGGCGTGACCGCTACCCGCCGATGCTGGCGATCCACAGCTCTTGACGGCCGGGGAGATCCTGATTCCAGACGATGCTGCCTTCGGTGGTCAGGTCGTAGTCGAAGATTAGCGGCTCGACCCCGTCGAGCAGCGCCAGCCGCCGGGCCTCGGCGTCCAGGGGGGAGCGGAGCCAGATCTCCCGACGGCGGGCGGCGGCGATCGCTTCGCCGGCGACCGGGCGCACGAACGCTAGGCCGGCGCCGTCGTGGGTCCAGCGCGGGAACGATCCGGAATCCACCTCGGTGCACGGATCGCCGCTCACCGGGCACATCCAGACCACGTCCCCGGCGGTGAAACCCGCCAGCCGCGTGCCGTCCGGCGAAAAGACGGGCGAGCGCAGGATCTCGGGCAGGGCCCGCTCCTCGCCGGTTTCAAGGTCGCGGACCAGGGTGCGCAGGGGCTGGCTGTCTTCGAAGAGGGTGTAGGCCAAGAGGCGGCCGTCGGGGGACGGCGTGCTGGCGTTCTGGCGATTCCAATCCCACGACTCGAGCACGGTTTCCACCGGACCGCCGCCGACGGGCACTCGCTTGAGCGACATCGCGGGCCGCTGGGTGTAGAAATAGATCCACTCCCCGTCGCCGGACCACCTCGGCACGATGTGGATGGCGTCCGCGTCGTCGGTGAGCTGGGTGACCGAAGCGGTCGAGAGCTCGACCGAGAAAATGTGGAAGTCCGGACCGTCGGTGGAGAAATAGGCGATGCGCTGCTCGTCCGGCGACAGGGCGGGCGAGGCCTGAGGCAGGCGACTGTCGTGGAGAATCTCGAGCTTGTCGCCGGTCTGCCGCACCAGTCGATAGGTGTGCCGGCTGGCGGTGTAGACCAGGGAGCGGCCGTCGGCGGTGACGTCGACCTCGCCGTCCTGGCCGGCGCCGCGGGTCAAGGGCACCGGATCGCCGCCGTCGACGGCGATCGACCACAGCGTCAGGCCGCCTTGGAAGTCGGCTTGGAAAATCAGGTGGTCGCCGTCCGGGGTCCACGCCGGCTGGCCGCCGCGGAAGCGCCGGCCGGTGAGCTGGCGCGGCTCGCCGCCGTCGAGGGGCGCCAGCCACAGGTTGCCCGTGGGGCCGAGCTCCGGCGCGAAATAGGCGACCTGCGACCCGTCCGGCGACAGCGCCGGCGCCAGCCGGACCCATTCGGCGAAGTAGAGCGGTTCGACGCTTTCGAGCGGACGCGGGTCTGCGCCTTCAATCGACGCCAGCCACAGCCGCTTTTCCCGCTCGAAGACCATCAAATCGCCGTCCGCCGCCACGCTCGGCCACGAGCCCTGTTCGAGCACGCGTCGGGTGTCGCCGGAGGCGACGTCGTAGCGCCACAGACCCTCGTCGCGCCGTCCGAAAAGGATGCCCGAGCCGTCGGGGGTGTAGACCGGGCGCTCGACGCTGGCTTCGGCGTGGGTGAGCTGCTCGGGTTCGCCGCCTTCGATCGGCACTCGCCAAAGCTGCGGCGTATCGTTATCGTCGTCGGTGACGAAAGCGAGCATGGTGCCGTCGGGGGACAGGGTCGACTGGCGATGGGAGCCCGGGAACGTGGAAAGCAGCTTGAAGTCGGTGAGCTCGACGACGTCGGAGGGGGCGGAGGTGCCGCGCCCTAGCCAGAAGAAGAGGCCGGCGACCAGCGCGATGGTCATCGCGGCGCCGGCGGCGAGGCGGCGGGCGTGGCGCCGCCAGACGGGGATTTGGGCCTCGAGCAGGCCGTATTCGTAGGTGCCGGTGCCGTAGAGCTTCGTCCACAGGTGCTGCAGCTCGGCGAGCAGCTCGCGCATGTCGACGTAGCGGTCCGTGGGTTTTTTCGCCATCGCCTTGGCGAGGATCCCGTCGAGCTCCTTGGGGACGTCCTCCCGCCGGGTCGACGGCGGCTCAGGGTGGTCTTGGAGCACCGCCTGCAGCATGCCGAGGGGGGAGCGACGTTTGAACGGAGAGATGCCGGTGAGCATCTCGTAGACCAGGGAGCCGTAGGCGAACATATCGCTGCGGGCGTCGATCTTCTTGCGCTCCACCTGCTCGGGCGACATGTAGGCGGGCGTGCCCTCAAAGCCGTCGGAGGTTTCTTCGTCGCCGCCGATCTCCCGGTCCTGGGGGTCGAATCGCTTGGCCAGACCGAAGTCGAGGACTTTGATTTCGCGGCGACCGGTCAACATGACGTTGTGCGGCTTGAGGTCGCGGTGCACGATGCCGTGCTCGTGGGCGAAGGCGAGGGCCTGCCCGATCTGCAGCGCGTACTGCAGCGTGTCTTCCATCCCCACGGCCTCGTCACCCGCCCATTCATCGAGGGTCTGGCCGTCCACGAACTCCATGGCGATGAAGTCGCGACCTTCGACTTCGTCGATCTGGTGGATGGTGACGATATTGCGGTGATTCAGACCCGAGGCGGTGCGCGCTTCATCCAGGAACCGCTGGCGGGTGACTTCATCCGCCAGGGCGCCCTGGTGCAGCAGCTTCAGGGCGACCGGACGCTGGAGCTTCTCGTCAAAAGCCCGGTAGACCACGCCCATACCGCCGGCGCCGATCTGCTCGAGGATCTGAAAGTTAAGGAGTTGCTTACCGATCATGGCGGGGGAGGAAAGGGCCGCGGAGTCGGGCCGGAAAGAAAAGCGCTCGCAGGGGCGGATGACCGGGCCGCGGTCGGACGGCGAGCCGGTGGATTGTATCCGACCGGCCGGTCGGTGGACGTCGCGTTCGGGGCGGGCCGGCGCCTAGGCGCGGGGCCACACGGGACCTCGACGGGACATCACGGTCGACGCGGCGCAGGCCGGGCTCCGAGGAGTCCGCGTTCGCCGCGGGGGGTTAGGCGACCAGGCTCTCGAGGTAGTCCGTCAGCACGCGGGCGATATTGCGCTTGCCGCGCATGCGCTGCGGCTCGCTGGTGCGGGTCACCAGCCACGCCACCTGCGGCCCGCCGAGCTCGGTCTCTTCGCCGCGGTTGGCGATCACCGTCTCGTAGGTCTCGAGGCGATCGTCGGCGATCGCCATCAGCTCATCGTGGCTGACCTGCTCCTGGTATTTGAACGTGACCATGTGCAGGTCCGGGTGATCGGTGCGCACCTCGCCGATGACCTTTTCGGTCGGCTCCAGCTCGATGGTCAGCTTCTGACCGCTCGGGATTTTCCCGCCCTGGACGGTCTTCGGCCGATAGTCGGCGACGGCGGCGGAGAAGATCGCCGCTTGAAAATCACCCTCCGCCAGCAGCGCGTGGACCGAGGAGCGGTATTCGTCAAACGTGCGGGCGACGACGTGGGGGAGGTGTTTCGGCGGCTGGAGCGCACCGTCGCCGTGGACCAAGGCCACGTCGGCGCCGCGGCGGTGTAGCTCTTCGGCGATACGGATGCCGAGCTTGCCGCGGAAGCGATTGACGATGCGGCGCACGTTGTCGATCGGCACCGGCGTCGGGCCGCCGGTGATGAGGAATCTCCGGCCGCGCAGCCGCGACTTTGAGATGGCCCGGCACAGCTCGACCACCAGCACGTCGTCGCTCGGGATGTTGTGCTTTCCGTAGTCCTCCCGCGGCGGCACGATGCGGACGCCCATGCGATCGAGCTTCTTCAGCGACTCGGTGAGGATGGAGTTGTGCATGGTGCCGTGCATCGTCGGGCACATCAAGACGGCGCAGTCGTTGGCCTCCATGCGGCCGAGGGCGGAGGAAAGGGTTGACGTCAGCACGCCGTCGGCGATGCCGGAGGCGACCTTGTTGATGGTGTTGTAGGTCGCTTGCGGCAAAAGGTACGCGTCGAAGGGGGCGGCGTCCGAGAGATGTTCGGCGTCGGCGGAGAGCTTGGTGATCACCTTGTGGGTGGTGCTCCACTCGAGGGCATCTTCGGTGACGTAGCGCAGCGCCTCTTTCGAGACGAAGGCGGTGACGTCGGCGCCGTGCTTGCGCAGGGTCCGCGCCAGCGTCGGAGTGCGAAAGGCGGCGATGCCGCCGCCGATCATCAAGGCGATTCGGGTGCCTTCGAGGTGGCGGCCTTCGGGGCGGACGTCGTGGTCGCCGAGGGACGAGGGGGGCGGCGGTGAGAAATCCCAGCTCGGGGTTCGCAAAATCGACATGGTCGCGGATTTTATCTCGAACCCCACGGTGTCGGAGCACTGCTTGGCGCCGTTCTCCGCACCCCCATGCGGCTCGGCGGGCTAGGGGTGGGGGCCGGAGGCGTGGAAGCGACCTCGTTTGAGGACGGGGTAGCGCGTTTTGTCAATGTTGATGCATACTTAAGAGCTTCCCGCTGCTTCGCCCGCTATTCCGCGGCGCCCAGTCCATGACTCGAAAGGCTCCCATGATGATGCACCCGCGCTCGAAAATACTCACGCTCCTCTCGGCGGCGCTGCTCGCCGTCGCGTTGGCGGCGTCGGCCACCGCCGAGGTTTGGGTCGAAGTCCTGCCGGCGACCGCGCCGGTGGTCGCCGACCGCGCCGCGACGCCCAAGGTGGCGGCTAGCCCGTCGGTTGTTTTGCCGTACTTCCGTACCGCCGTCAACGACTCGCAGGGCGAGACGACGTTTTTCGCCGTGCGCAACAACCATACGAGTGCCGTGCAGGTGCGCGTGACGTATTTTGGGCCCTCCGGAACCCCGGCGAGAACGTCGGATGTGCAAATCGCTGCCAACGGCGTCTTCACCCGCGACCTGCGGGCCGTTGAAGGCCTGCCGGCGACCGACGGTATCGCCACCGGCGCCGTGGTCATCGAGGCGCTCGGCGACGGGCTCCCGACGGGCACTCTTTCCGGTGATTATTTCCGCGTCAACCCGGACGGCGCGGCGGCCAACGGCGGCGCTTTGCTGCCGCTGTCGGATACGGACTGCAATCGCTGGACCCACCGGATCCTCGACGGCGGGCCTTTCGAAGGCGGCACCCGCCTGTCCTTCCTGGCCCTGGACGCCCCGACGGAAGGCGCCACCTTGAGCGGCAATGTGTTCAACGAAGCCGGCCAGCTCGTCTCCGTGGTGGCGGTGACCAGCGATGAGATCGCTTTCGAGCTGACGGGCGAGGAGCTGATGCTGCCGACCGATTTCGGTTCGATCGACTGGGTCTTCTCCGGCGACGGCCACGGCACGGTGGCCGTGACCTACTCGGCCCTCGGTCAGTACTCGGTGGGCGCCGAGGCGGCGTGCGTCGACGTGGTGGAGGAAGAGCCGGATACCGAGCCGGAACCCGATCCGGGCACCGTCGTCTTCGAGCTCCCCGGCACCTTCCTCGACTGCCGCGGCTGCGGCAACTGGCAGTACGACATGCCGCTCGGCGAGACGCGCTTTTTCCGCCGGGTCATCTTGGATTTCGACCTCTACGTGGACCAGTGGGACCCGAGCCTTCCGAACGGTTTCCACTGCATCTTCTGGCTCAATAACGGCACCCGCTGGCAGGACATGATGGGCTACCTCAATTCCCGGGGAACCCAGAATCGCACGGTCTTCCAGTCCAACGGTCCGCTCGGCAACCCGATCGGCGTTGAGCGGTACGCGAGCCCGGGCGTGCTGCAGGGCGGTAATTACAAGGTCCACTACGAGTACGACACGATCGAGAAGATCGTCTGGTACCGCATCACCGATTCGGACGGCAACACCCGGGTCGCCGATGTCATCCAGCTGCCGAGCAACGTCGGCCCGCTGCGCACGAATTACACGTTCATCCAGTTCGGCAGCCAGCCGAACGGCGTGGTGGAGTCGTTGACCGAGCGCTGGCGCTGGTCGAATTTCAAGGCCCAGTTCATCGAGTAGCGGGACCGAGCCAGCCGCAGTCGCAAAAAAGCACCGCCGGGACGTTCGGCGGTGCTTTTTTGTTGAACGCGCTCGAATGACTGCGCATCGGCACCCTCGGCGGTCCGGGACGGGCTAGTAGCGGGCGACGCGCGGTGGCATGCGACGGGGCAGGAACGAGCGCCGCAATCGCTCGGTGAGGTGCTTATAGGCGGAATAGGCGGCGCTGTCGTAGAGCCAGGACCTCGAGGCGATCTTGCGGGCGCGGGCCTCTTGCTCGGCGAGGCGGGCTTCGCGGTCTTCGCGCCACAGGGCTTGGTAGTAGCCCTGTTGGGGAATGACGTCGCAGCGAGAGTCTTCGGTCTTGGTGGCGACGGCGAAGATCGACAGCTGCTTGCCGCCGTAGCGGCCGAAGCTGAGGTGGTCGAGGCAGCCGGTCGTGTACTCGTAGATATCCCAGGGGCCGGTTTCTAGTTTGCCGCCGATCCAGTAAGCGACGTGCTCGCAAAGAAGCACCTTCTCGAGGTGCCAGCCGTTGGCCCGGTAATAGTCCATGAAGAAGGTGGGGCTCAGCATGTAGAAGCCGAGGTCGACCTGATTGTGGGAAGCCGTCATGGCGTGGATCATGCGGCCGCCGGGGCGCAGCATGGCGTGGATATTGGCGAGCACATTCGGCAGGTGGAAGATGCTGTGGAGCGTTCCGCCTTCAAAAATGACGTCGAATCGCCCGTGCAGATCCTCGGCGACCGGCAGGTTCATGTCGGTGATGACATCGGCGCCTTCCCAGGGCGCCGCGTCGAGGCTGGTGACCTCGTCAAATCCGAGTCGCTCGAAGAAATAGCGGTCGCCCAGGCACCCCTGGGCGGCGAGCACCGGATCGTGGGAGGACTGAAACTCGACGCCTGGGGTGAGCTCCACCTGGTGCACGCGGGCCCAGTGGGACAGGTCCTTATCCCCGAGGAAGACGAACATCTTGCCAAGCTCCAGGAGAGAACCGCCGAACGGCTTCCGTTTACTCTCTTCGAGCAAGAGTCTCGTAGTGCCTCGGGTGATGCCCATGGGGCTCCTTCTGTCGAGAAATCAAGAATTCAGACCGTTGACGGGTGACCGACGGCCGGTGGGACGCCACGGCGACGAGCCAAGGGACTCACGTGGCGAGTCGGGAGGCGGGACTGACTAGAGGGCGGATTCTCTCCGACACAGCGTGCGGGAGTCCAGGTCGGATGGGGCGGCTACCAGCCGCCGCCGCCCGAACGTCGACGCTTGGGGCCGCCCCAGCCGCCGCCGCCGGTGCGCCGACGGCCGAATCCGGATTGGCTGGTGCCGGCGGACCGCCAGCCCCCGGGGCGTCCGCCGCCGCGCTGGCCGGCCGCGTGCACGGCCACACTTGCCGCGGTTTGCAGCGCCGCCTGGGTCACGCTCGCCGCGAGTCGAGCCCGGCGCCGGCGTTCGGCGGCTTCGAGCCGCCTACGCTGCTCGAGCTCCCGGTCCTGGGCTTCCCGGCGCGCGCGGCGGCTTTCCCGCTCGGCGGCTTCCGAGGCGCGGTGGGCGCCGGTGATGACGGCATCCCACGCTTTGTCGCCGGCGGCGCGGTGGGCGTCTTGCAGCAGCCGCTGAGCTTCGCCGAAGCGCGGCCTGACGCCGTGGCCATAGTGCCGCCCCTCTTCGCGTCGTAGCTTCACCTCGGCGGCGCGAAGCTCGGTGGTGGCGCGGCGGATGACGTCGATCTCGGACGTCCAGACCTCGCGGGCCCAGTCCGCTCGTCGGCGCAGCTCTTCGGCCGTATCGAGGCAGTCGACGCCGCCGACGTCGGGGTCTTCGAGCTGGCCTTCGAGCGATTTCAAGAGGGAGACGGCGTCGGCGACGGCCTCGGCGACGTGGTGTCGGTCGCGGGACTCGCGGCGCACTTCGTCTTCGAGCGTGCGCAGCTCGGCGCCGAGGCCCTCTCCTTGGTCCGCGGCCCGGCGGTGGGCGGCCGATTCGCGCTCGAGCCGGCCCTTGAGGGCGTCGAGGTCGGCGGCGACGTCGGCGACGTCGCTGGCGAGTTCGGGCCAGTGCGGGCGCTTCTCGCGGGCTTGGGCCTCAAGCTCTTCGATCCGCCGGAGCGTTTCGGCGGTGCGCTCCCGCAGGGTGGTGGCGACACCGGGTTGCGAGGAGCTTTCGCGGACCGGGCGGCGGTCTTCGAGCAGCGCCTCAAGACCCGACGAGGCCTCCTGCCGCTGGCCGTCGAGCGTCTCCGAGACCTTGTCGATTTCGTCCAGCAGGGCGCGCCCTTCGCCGAGCAGTCGGCGACAGGTCTCGAGATCTTCGAGGGCCGCCAGGTAGCGTTGCTCGGCGTGGTCGGCGCGGACGGATTCGATGCCGCCGGTGATCTCGGCGCGCACCGGGTCGAGCTCTTCGAGGTTGTCTGAGACATCGGCGAAGGCCTCGGGGGCGTAGCGTTCGCGGAGCTGCTGGAGGATCCGCGTAGAGGCCGGCAGACGCTGGCCCAAGGCTTCGAGGTCGGCCGCCAGGTCGTCGGCGTCCCGCGGTAAGTCCTCGCGGGCTGCGAGCGACGCGTCGATCATTTGGTTCAGCTGCTCGAGCCCGCGCCCGAGGCGGGCGTGCTCCGTGATCGCGCGCTCCTCGTCGCCGGCCTGGAAGGCCTCTTCGATATCTCGGCGCTGGCGATACCCGCGGTCGAGCTGGAGGTCCGGGTCAAAGCCGGGTTCGAGCAGCTTCAGGCCTTCGGCACGCACGGTGACGATCCGCTCCCCGAGGGCTTCGAGGGCCTCGGAGGTGGTGCTGCCCAGGGAGCGAGCGACTTGATTGCCGGCTTCGCCGATGCGGGCGACGTCTTCGAGGGTCTCGGCGAGGGCGGCGAGCCGGGCGGAGGCCGACAGCGGGTCGCCCATGAGCTCCGCCTGCACGTGGCGCCGCTCTTCGAGGGCGGGCTCGAGGCGGGCGAGCAGGTGGGCGGTGCTCAAGCCCAGCTCGGAGCGGCTCCGGCAGGCTTCGGTGGCGGCGTCGGCGGCCTTTTCGGCGCGTTCGCTCGCCGCGTAGAACGCGCTTTCGATCTCGGCCACGGCGCCGAGGCTTTCTAGGGCCTCGGCGTAGGCGGCGTCGGTGGCGTCGAGCAGCCCGGCGGACGGGCCCGAATACACGTCGTCGTCGCCGTCACCGTCGGCGAGCGTCAGCCGCGCCGAGTCGCGGCCGGTGAGTTGGATCGCTTCCGTGTTGAGCAGGCGCCAAGCTTCCTCGTAGGGCCCCGGGTCGGACGCCTCGCCGGTGGCCAGCTCCGCTTCGGCCCGCTGCTGGAGCTCGTGGGCGGTGGAATAAAGGCTGTAGACGCGGTTGACCGCCCGGGCGCAGCGACGGTCCGCTTCCAGGCTCTCGCCGCTCCACCTTTCGGTGGCGGTGAAGTAGAGCGGGTGCTCGCTTTCGAGTTGGAGCAGCCGGTCGGCGACCGCGCCGAGGCGCTGGCGCCACTGCTCGATGTCGACCTCGGCTTTTTCTTTGGCGCGGGCCGTTTTGCGCCGTCGATTCCAGAAGAAAAAGACGCCGCCGGCGAGCAGGGCGAAGAAAAGCCAGCCGCAGCCGAGGCCGGCGCTCTCGCCGGCCCGTCGCGCCGGTCGGTCCGCCCGCGGGACGACCGGCGCCGCGCTGTCGGATCGAACGCCGCCCGGGGCGAGGCCCGCCAGCGTGCGTTCGACGTCCTGGGCGAGCTGGCACACCGCGGCGCCGTAGCGGCCGTCGCGGGCGAAGTCGCCGTAGCTCGAGGTTTCGATCGTCAGGTCGACCATCTCGCCTTCGAAGCCCAGGCGGTTCCAGCTCGGGCCTGCGGAGACGGCCGTCGCCCGGTTGGCGACCGAAAAGACAATGACCACGTCCCGCTCCCGGAGCCGATCCCCCCAGGCCGAACGCACGGCGTCGGCATAGTCCACCGCCGCCATCGGGCTCGGGGCCCGGCTGCCTGACGGGTCGCTGACGTCGACGGCGGCGGCGAAGTAGCGGGTCCCCGACTTTGCGGGGTAAGCGGCGAGGCAGCCCTCCAAGCCGCGGAAGGCCGCGGCGTCGAGGCCGGAACCGACGGCGCTTCGGGCCCCCGGCGACAGGCGCGGGATCGGATCCCAGGCCTGGGCGGCGAGCGCGGAAGGGAGGAGGAGGCCGACGACGAGCAGCGTCGGGGCGGTGCGGAACAGGCTTTTGATGGTCACACGGCGAGTTTATCGCCGTCGTCCGCTGGAGTTCAGGCGCGCCTGGGCGGAGTCGCTTCGGCGTCGAGCTCGAGGATGCCGCCGACCGGCAGGTCGGCGAGGTGGCCTTGGGGCTGCTCGCGCCGCCACCAGCTGCGCAGGCGCTCGACGGGCTCGATCAGCGGCTCGTCGGTCAAGCGGTAGGTGCCGTAGTGCATCGGCACGAATCGGCGGGCGCCGAGGTCGAGGAAGGCTTGGCCCGCCTGCTCAGGATTCATGTGGGCGTGTTCCATGAACCACGCCGGGTCGTAGGCGCCGATGGGCAGCAGGGCGCAGTCGATCTCCGGGAAACGTTCGCCGATCTCGCGGAAGCCCCGCCAGTAGGCCGAATCCCCCCCGTGGTAGATCGTCGGACCGTCGCCCTCGATCACGTAGCTGCCCCACAGGGACGCGTTGAGGTCGGTGAGGCCGCGTCGCGACCAGTGGCGGGCGGGCGCCAGGGTGAATCGCAGTCCGGCCCGTCCAACCGATCGCCACCAGTCGAGCTCGTGGACGTCGGTGAAGCCGAGTCGCCGGAAAAAGTCACCGAGGCCGGACGGCGTGACGACGGCCGTGGTGAGGTCGAGGCGACGGACGGTCCACAGGTCGAGGTGATCGCGATGGCCGTGGGTGATCAGCAGCACGTCGATCGGCGGCAGCTGGTCCACCGTCAGGCCCGGCTTTTGGTAGCGCCGATAGGTGCCGAGCACCGGCCCCAGGAGCGGGTCGATCAGCACGTTGACGCCCCCGAGCTGGACCAGGAACGAGGCGTGGCCGAGCCAGACGACCTGGGCCGGCGTCGGCCGGGCCACGCGAAGCTTGGGGGTTGGGGTCCACGGCGCCGGGGGGCCGGCCGGTTTCGGTCGGCGTTTGCCGGTGAGGCGGTCGAGCACGGCCCACCGGAGCACGGTGCCGAGGGCGTGGGGGGGATGCTCCGGATCGACGTCGGTGTAGTCAGCCACGTCGGGATTATAGAAGTGAGGGGGCAACCGCGGACTGTCTCTTCAAAGATGGCGGTGGGCGACGGCCGGGAATTGGGGCGCTTGTCGAAAATAGAAAAGCCCCTCCGCGGGGCGGAGGGGCTTGGGGCTGCGCTTTAGCGCTTCGGATCAGCGCCGGC
>JBCDKB010000215.1:0-13516 GCA_038747035.1 Acidobacteriota bacterium
CAGACCCTTCGAAGACAGCGAGTGGCAAGCGGACACTGGGGCTGCGGCCCTCATCATGCCCGCAAAGACGCTTTACCGACTCGAAGAGGTCGCGATGCTGACTCCGCAAGTCTTGGCGCTCGAAACGGGCGCCTCTCGAGAGTCTGCGGGCTATCGAATCGAGACGTATCGCAAGAGGAAGGTGGAGCTACTCAAGATACGTTGAAAATATCCTGAATAGGGAGAGACCCCGCAGTTGGCGCTGCGGGGTCTCGGGGGACAACCGCCCTGCCCTCAAAGATCGGCAACGCAGCTGAAAGCAATCAGCGATAGTGTAGCCGAAATTCCCATAAAGCGGGCGATAACCGGAAACATGGAGGAGGCGTCGTGACTGAATTCGACCCTATTCCCCCGGGATATCGGCTGATCTTTCGGCCGTATTTCGTCCACCCGAAGACCGGCAAGATCGTCCGGCCTAAAAACGGACGAGTCTTTCCGATCCTCGTGAAAGACCGCTAGCCGCCCAGCTGAGCAAGAGCCAAGGGGCTTGAACTCAGCTCGACGGATGCACTGTAGCTATCGATGAGGCCCTGTGAGCGGTTCCAGCCGCTCCAGGGCGCTGGACTTACATGCCGCCGCGTTCGGCGATTCCATGCAGCCTGGACACCTGCATGGTAACTCAGCGGCGGCCGAACCTCCAACCCTGGAGTTTGCCATGGTGTGCACTGCAAAAGGTTGCGCCTGCGGAAAGCCGATCGTCATCCGGATGATCAACGGCAAGCGGACGCCCATTCACATCTGAGTAATTTGCTGAGATGAACGCTGAGTTAGACTCGGAGGTAGGCCGGCCCTTGGCAACAGAAGCCGGCCCTTTAAAGATGACTGCCCGCGAAGCTCAAAAAGTCCTGGCCAAGGCTGTCGACGAAGCCATCGAGCTCGGCGCCGTCGGCACGGTCCAGTATCGCGACCGCCTGTTCCGGGTCCGCCGGCCGACGCCGGCCCATTCCGCGATCGAAGGCCGCCAGGGGCCGCTCCAGCCACGTGGTGACATAGTGGTGACACGAAAGACCCCAGGGCCCGGGCAGCAACGTCAAACTATTGAATTTAAAGCGTTTGCAGCATCAATTTTTCTGAAACCTTACGACTACGGATCAGAAGGTTTGGGGTTCGAATCCCTACGGGTGCACCATTAAAAGCTGTTTTTTTCAAGCACCTAGAGTGCTCTGCTAAGAATAGCGCCTCCCAGCTGAAATGTTCTTGGGTACCATCTCGGTACCAAGCCAACATGCCTCAGCTAACAGCCGCGTGAAGAATACTCACCAGCCGAACTTGGCCGGCGGAATAGCGTTGGGCAAGAAGTCGGTGCGGATCTGTTGCGCTCTGACGAGCCGCTAAAACCGGCAGAACTGACCGGCAGCCGGTCGCTCCAAGAAGTCTCGCCCAGCCCTCACTTGAGCGGCGGGAAGCTGTCCTCGAAGAGGGCCATTACCTGTTTGAAGAGCGTTTCATCGAGCTTCTTCCTGGATGCATGTTGGCCGAGTACGTCGTAGCCCCGGCCTTTCAGCTCGTTGGCCAGAGCCATCTCCATGGCGGCGTTTAGATCGCGGTACGGTTGATGCTCTTCCATGGCCGCCTGTTCCGGAAAGATTGGGCCGACCGCGGTCTGCTCGAATTCGCAGTCGACGGGATCAACGCCTTTCCCCCGAAGATTCCGCATCATGGCGTTGCCTTTGGCGTTGTCCCGGAAATCGAGGTGCTGGCCCATGCGGGCGAAGGGAGACGCGGCGTTTGGTGACGAGCTATCCCCGGTCCGGCCGACGTAGACACAGAGAGCAGGGCCGCAAGTGATACGCCAGGCGTAGAGCCAGAATCCACGCTCCAACATCTTGCCGCTGAATGAGATCTTCCGCACTTCCATCACGATTCCCTCCTGAAAAGTCCCGGACTATCAAGCCGACAGTTATTCCGCTGACTAGGCTCAGCTACTCCTGCTCGAATCCATAGCTTTTAAACTTGAGCGTCCGACTGTTCTCCGTCACCGTGCGCACAACGTGGTCCGGGGTACCTTCCGGGATCTCCGCTTCGATCTCGAGGGTGACGCGAACCGTGGCTCCGAGGATGCCTGCGAGATGGGCGACGACCTCTTCCGCGATTTGGCCCGCGTCGCGGCCGAAACGGGTCGGGTGCATATCCACGGCACCGTGGAAGCGGGTCGGCTTCTTCGCTTCCATCGTCATAGAGGTCACCGGCTGATTTGTGCCGGTGGCTGCTTCGGTTTTGGCGGAGGGTTCCCCCGTCGCCTCTGTCAACGGTAGCCGCTCGGCTTCCATCTGCCGCTTGGCGACTTGAGGCTTCACGAGCACGCCGGATGGCACGGCTTCTCTAGACGGCAGCCCCTCGACAACCCGCAGGCCACGGTATCGGCCGGTATTCTCGTCGTAGGAGTCGGCATAGGCGAAGGTGTCCTTTTCCCAGGTTTGCAGCGCCAGGCCATCGAGAACGGCGTCGTGGAGTACGGCTGGGTCTCGTAGGCGCGGTAGGTAGGCATAGCGGGCGAAGTCTTCGACCAGCTGCCCCACGGCTACGTGGTCGCCGCGCCATAGCGGCACTTTGTCGAGCTCTCCGCGCAGCACGGTGCCGGCGTAGCCGAGGATTAACATCTCGCCGGCAATCAGCTTTTTGCTCGCCCGTTGGGCTAGGACGTCGTGGCCGGAGAGCTTCTGCGCCTGCCAGGTCACGGCGTCCTGCGGCATGCTCTGCTGCGGATAAAGCAGCCACTGGTAGGTCTCGGGGACTCTCGCTGTGACGGTAGCGTCAGCGGCCTTCTTCTGCGTCTCGGCCTGCTTGACCTGCTGCGGGTCGAGGTTGAGCTCTTGTTGCTCGCCTAAAATAGACTGCCATGCGAGATAGAGAGCGGCCGCCTCCCGTAACTCCTGAAGTCGGTTTTTGTCGGCGGCGAGAAAGACGAGGGTATTCTGGAAGAGCCGCGGGGCGGTGCCCCGCTTGTCGAGCATCTCCTGCGCGGCTCGCACAGCGGCGTTGTCGACTTCCTTGCTGTAGGGGTGGTCGATTCGCAGCACGATAAGACGGACGTCCAGATCATCCGGCACGTCGTGGCCGGCGGCCGGCATAGGGTGGATGCGGGCAAAGTCCCCTTTTCGCTTAAGGTCGGCGGCGACGCGGTCCTCGATTTCCTGAAGGATGCGGTCACCATTTGGATCCCGCAGCAGCTGCTCGGCACGGTCCTCGGCCAGCTTCTTGACCGTCGGCTGGGTCGAATACCAATAGCGCGCGCCGTCGTGGTAGAGGTAAGTCGCGGCACTCGAAAGACGGCGTAGGGCGTCGCCGAAGACGGTCGGAGTCTCGCCGGGTAGCACGCAACCGAGCTTGACGCGCCGGTCTTCGAGTCCACGGTGGGCGGCTCGTGTGAGTGGGGCCGAGCCAATGTAGATAGCGCGGGCGGCACGTCGGCAGGCGGAGAGCTTACCGAGGTTGGGTACTTCGCCATCGATTCGCAGCGGCAGGGAGCCCGGGCCGTCTACGTCCTTTTCGATCACCGGCACCCAGTTGTCAGACAGGTAGCGCGTCAGCTCGTCCCGTACCCGTGCATCGTCGATCGATACGAAGGCAGGCAGAATCAGTGGTCCACGGTCTCCGCGCTCCCACAGGGTGTGGATCACCGAAGCCATCAGGCGTAGCACACCGCGCGTACGCTGGAACTTCACCAGCGTCGACCAGTCTGTGTAAAGCCGATCGAAGAGCTCTGGATGAATCGGATAGGCCGCCTTGATGCGGTTTTCGTAGTCCCCCTCACGGCATTCGGGCGGAAACTCGGCTTGCTGAGCGCGGTAGAGATCGGCGAAAGCGCGCGCCACGACGTCCCGGTCCTTGAACTGGTCGGGATCGGTCATGGGCTCGAATAGGCGTCGGCGAACGATCTCAAAGCCTTCTTCGGCGCTCGCCGGTCGCCACGACGCCTCGACTCGGCCGATGACGTTGCGCAGGCGGTCGAGGGCCTCACGCCCCCGCTGGCCGCCAACTTCGACGTCGTCCGCAAGGGCGTGCGGCGACGCGGTATCCGAAGCCGGCAAGCTGACGACAAGCAGGCAGTTAGGGGCCAGCTTGGCGGACTCGGTCAGCACCTGGGCGAAGCTAAACTGGGTTTCGAAGCTGCCGGCCGGCAGGTCCGCCTCGTCGTGAAGCTGACGGGCGTAGGCGACCCACTCGTCGATCAAGATGAGGCAGGGCCCGAAGTCTTTAAACAGCTCGCGCAACACGTCGCCCGGGCTGGTGGCCCTCTCGTCGTCGGCCCTCAGGCGATCGAAGGCGTCCCGGCCGCCGAGTTGCCAAGCCAGCTCCCCCCAGAGAGTACGCACGACGGTACCGTCGTCCTTTGTCGATGGGTTGCCTGGTGAGATCTTGTTGCCGACCAGGACCACGCGGCGCACCGGTGGCAGTCTCTCGACTTCGGTCTCTTCGAGAACGGCATCGATACCAGCGAGATCGCTTGGTGAAACGCCTGAGAAGAGGTGGTAGAGCGCCAGCATGGAGTGAGTCTTGCCGCCGCCGAAGTTGGTCTGCAGCTGTACGACCGGGTCGCCGCCCTCGCCGGTGAGGCGACGTACGGCGCTGACGAGCATCTTATGCAGACTCTCTGTAAGGAACGTTCGACGGAAGAATTCGACCGGCTGCCGATATTCGTCGGTACCCTCACCGAGCTGGACTTGCCACAAGTCGGCAGCGAATTCGGCTTGTTGGTAACGACCACTTGCGACGTCTTTATGCGGTGTCACGACATCCCGCCAGGCTTTGAGATGGCTGCCACCTGTTTCGATGGCGGCGTCTGCGCTACGGCGCTTCTCGCTACGCACCTGCTCATCGAAGCGCCGACGCAGCGCCTCGAGCTTCATTTTCTCGACCTGGGCCGCCTCGGGCGCCGATACGGCGGTGAGAAGGCGGCCAACCGAGTCGAGGGCTCGGTAGGTCTCGTCTCCTGAGAAAGGGCGCTGGTGGGCGGCGTTGTTGCGATGGTCGCGCAGCTCGGAGACCAGGCTACGCTCGGCATGACCGAGGGTCTTCCTGAAGACGCTATTCCACGCCGTCCACATCAGCTTCAGAAGCGCCGCCGCGTCCCAGTCCTCGAGCGGTCGGCCTCCGAGCTGGCGATCGTCATTCAGGAAACGGCGCGCTTCGGCTTCGGCGTTTTGGTTGTAGCTATCTTCGAGCTCGCGGCGGATAAAGGGGGTAAGCCCCTGCCGCAGAAGGTCAAGCGATCGGTTGACACGTTCCCGGTTGGTGATGGCCATGTCTCTCCCTCAGCGCTGGGCATCAGAGTTGGATTTTCGGCAACGCCGCAGTTAAGCGGCACATTGGATGTCGGTCGAGCAAGAAACTGCGGCGTCGAGGACCTGACCCAGGTCGGCACGCTGGCCAGGGACGAGGCTCCTCATCATCGTAGCTTCTCAGAGAAGCTGAAGCTGCGCGGCCGGCTTCTTCTCGCGGGCGAGGCGGGAAATCTCGGGCCAGCTTTGCACCAAGGAATTGTAGGCCAGGGCTTCTGCAGCCCGCTTCTTGCGCTCGCACAGAGTGTAGAGGCGATAGCACAGCTCACGGGCGGTCTCGGCGTCTGAGCCGAGCTTCGAGACCAGTTCGCCGGCGGCCCGCTCACCGCCGATCTCGAGCACGCGAACCAAGTGGTGGACGATCTCCCACGCCGTCAGCCGTGAATCCGTGGCGGGGTCCCAATCCGCGGGCAGCTCTTCCGGTCGAAGCAGCCGGACCTTGCCACGATTTGAGGTCAAAATGCCCGCCTTGGCCAGGCCTTCGACACTGGTGTTCTTCGCCTTTGACAGCGTCTCCGCCACGCCGTACTCGCCCTCCTCGAATCCCACCTGCTCAAACCACGCCAGCGCCCACCGGCTGTCACCGTCGAAGTCGCCGTCCTGCTCGGCAAGAATCTCATCGAGCGTTTCGTTGATCAGGGCCAGTGCCTCCCGCACTGACAGGGGGTTGCCCGCGGCGTCCAGTACTCTTTCGTAGCGTGTGAACACTGCCATCCCGGGGCCGATGGCGGACTGGGCCAAATCGACAGGGGCAATATTTCCCCGCTGAAGCAGCAAGACCGCCTTTGGCAGTTCGACCTTCAGGGCAGAAGCGAATTCCCGACGGCTGGTCGAGCGCGCTATTCCTTCCCGCCGTCGGCAAACAAGAACGATGCTCGACGCCAATGCGTTACTGCCAATGCTGCGGCTCCGAGCTTTTCGCTCCGTATGTAAAGGCCAAGTGCCCAATAGCCTCATGCCTGCACTGATCAGCGCCGCAAGAAAGGTCTCCCACCCTGTGCTGGTCGTCCCGCCATCTGATGCGGTCTCTGACTGTCTAAACGCATAGTAAACCGTTGTTGGAAAAGCCGCGTGCGCATACTGCGTTAGTCCAGTCATCGCATCAGTCATGCCTTCTAGGAAGAACTTCTCGGCTTCTTCCTTACCGCCATGTCGGCCTGGAGTGGCAACGAGTTCCTCAGCCTTTGGAACTTCCAAAGTGGCAAGCAGCTTGGCATGGCGCCATTTAAGCGCGCGACGCAGCCATACATAAAAATAGTCTGAAAGATCCGCATAACCAACGTTGTCGAAATAAGGCGGGTCAGTTGACACTATTTTCGAGTCAGAAAGGCGCTGCGAGCGGGCATCTGATTGTATGGACTGACCTTGTTTTCCTCGTCCTAATCGGCCAACCGCCTTAGCGACATAGCTAATGTTTTTGTTGAAGTTACCCCCAGAGGAACTGAAAGGGTTGGCCTCCGCGAAATCCCAGGTCATAGGGACTACTTGCTTCGTGAAGGCGTGCGATACGAGTTCGTTCTTGGGCTGTGGGCTCCATGTGGAGATGGATGACCAAAAATCTGCAGAGCGACCAATTCCAAGGCCCAGATAGACACAAATGGCATCGCCCCAATCATCTGGCGCGACTTTCAGGACGTTGCCTGAAGCTTCAGCGTCTTCTACCGCTCGCTGAAAGACCTTGGGGATCAGGTCACAGAATGTCGCCAATGCAGTCGTTTGTCGACTAGAGAAGACGTCGCTCCATTTGCTCATCCCATAGTTCCCGATTCGAAATCCCAGAGCTTTCTCGAAAAAGCTGATTTCGGGCCGCCACGCGGGCTTCGCCGAGAGCGCGATTTGCTCCATGGCGTTGGTCGGGGACAAGTAGACACGTTGCCTGTCCCCTTCGAGAACAACCGACATCATTCGCTGCCCGAGTCGCCCGGAACCGGCCTCAACTCTAATGTGGTCGCCAGTCACTGGCGTTCCAGACATGAGGCAAATGAAATTTGCCCCTGAGCGCTTCGTACCCTTCCTGACTGCTGCCGGGTCCTGTGGTTGGCCAGCTTTGACAACGAATCGGTAGCCGCCCTGTTGCACCAAGGGCTCTACGTAGGCTTCTTTGCCCTTCTTCGTCGCGAGCATGAAATTCGAAACGAGCGGCACTTCAATATCCGAGAACGCCGGATTCGGACTCCGCACCGTCCGCGCCCACAGCCATGCGATGACGGTGAGCTTGCGCCCTTCGTAGGGTCTGAGATCAGGCCGCTCAGCGACCATTTCTGGCGTGATCTCGACTTTCGGGTAGAGATGCCCAATCCGCTTCTCGGCTTCGTCGCGCATCCACTTGCCGTAGTAGCGCACGTCCTCGGCGAGGCCTTCGGCGCCCTTCCATTTACGGGTCGCCAGAGTGGCGGCGGCGCGGGCTTCGGGGTTGACCGGCGGCTGGCCGGCGAATTTCGGCGGGATCTCGATCATCGCTTTGTTGATCAAGACCGCGACCGGGTTCAAATCGCTGGCATGAGCTTCGAGACCGAGACGCTGCGCCTCAAGCGGCAGTGCGCCACCGCCGGCAAAGGGATCATGGAAAGCCGGCAGCTTCTCAGGATCGAACAACTCGTCCGCGCGCGGGTGATCGGCATTCTCAGCGCACGTGCGGCGCCAGCTCTTCCAGATCTCCTCGCGCGCGGCGCCGAGCACCTTCTCGTTCGTCGTGTTCTCCCATTTCACCAGTTCCTCGATCAGCGCGAAGAGTCGCTGGCGTTCCCTTTCTTGGTCCTCCTCCGTTGGGAAAAGGTCCGGGTGCGACGAAGGGTCGTCCACCATCTGCGCGAAGATCACTGCCCGCGCCGCTGCCAGTGGTCGCCTCGCCCACCACAGATGCAGGGTCGACGGGTGGCCATGGCGGATCGACTTCTCCCTTGCGCTCGCGGCGTTGATCGCATCAAGTGGTAAGGCGACCTCGATCAGTTTCTTATTCGGCGTCTTGTTCTCAGGCATTCGGTCTCGATTCAGAAGACCTGGCTCGCCTTGGCGAGCAGCTCGGCCTTGTCATAGTTGACGCTGGTCACGGCAAACTCTGGCTCGCGCCCGAAGGGCTGGTCAAGGTAGTGCACCTTGTGGCTGTCGTCAGGGAAGATCTCGACGATGGCGAGGATGTACTCGTCGGGCTTGTTGAGCGAATAGAGAATCTCATTACGCGTCACCGTGATCGTCTTCGCGTCACTGCGCCGACCTTTGACTTCGATAAAGCGCAGCTTTCCAGTGCCCGGCAGTCTGCTCTCGATGTCGTAGCCGAGCTTCTCATGCTCGCGATCGTCGGGCTCAAAGCCGAGCCGGCGCTCGACCGCCATCACTACTCTCCTTGCCCGCTCGCCAATCGCTTGCGTGTCCGCGCGCAGCGTTTCGATCGGCTCGCCGCGGCCGACCATCGCCGCGACCAGCCCCGCCGGCACGACGAGCACGCCACCTTGCACCACCGGCGGCAAGGCAGATAGCTGTTCCTCAAGTGAGAGTTCCTCCATGCGGCGGTCAAGCCGGCTTTGGAGCAGATCGGCACGTTTGCGGGCCTCGCCCGAATTCAGCCGAGCGTTCGGACGGCCGGAACGTTCCTGATGTTTCAGCTCCTCGGCACGTTTGTCCCAGTGCGCGATCTCCTTGGTCAGGCGTTCCCAAACCGCGGCGCGTGTCTTTCGGATCAGCTCGAGACGCGGTTCCCGCACCTCCTCCAGGTGCTCGGGCACCACCTTCTCGACCGCGTAGGCGAGCACATCCTTCTCGAGCTCGCCGCGAATCCACGAGCATTCCGAGCGCGCCAGGATTGCCGCGGGGGACGGTTCACCTTCCTCGAGCGGCCGATAGTCGAGATAGGGCGCGTAGCGCGGATGACCGATCGAGCCGTCGACGCCGCGCTCAACATAGAGCATGCGCTTCGAGATTACTCGCCGCTCTCCCGAGCGAGTCCGGCTGGCGTCGCGGATCGCGTGCTCCAGGTAGAAGAGCACCCGCGGCTCCGTACCGGGATCCTGGTCATCGACCAGTACGGCGCCACGTCGCAGGACGTCACGGTGGCGCTCAAGCGTGAGGTCGATGACGGAGTCGAGCAGGGGATGCCCCGGACAGACGAAAGCTGCCTCGGGCATTTGCTCAACGGAAACCCGATCCTTTTCAAAAGCGATCCTCTCGTATCGCGTCAAGACCGGATCACCGATGCCGAGCACTCGGTCGCGTTGGCGCACCACCGCTGGCACATGTGTCACCTCGAAGCGCTTCGGCTCGCGCTCGCGCATTGAGCCGCCGAGCCGCGCGAAGGCATCGCCGAAGAAGGAGGAGATGTAATGGGGCTGAAGGCGGCGAGCTTCCGCACGCTCCATGTCCTCGCGCACCCGCTGCACTTTGCTGGAGTCCATAGCGTCCTGAGCGAGAGCCCGCTCCTCTAGCAAGCTTTGAAGGTGCTCACGATCGAGCGCATCATCGAGAACCGTGGTCAGGTGGGCTCGTACCTCCGGCCGGTCTCCGTAACGGATGGCCTCGAGCAGCAATTCGCGAAGCGGCTTGCCCTGGAATTGAAGCTTGCCCAGGACGTCGAAAACCTGGCCGCCGAGGGTGGCGCGGGCGTTCTCTAGCTTGCGCAGCAATTTGAGATAGACGTCGCCTTCGCGGGTATCGTCGGCGACCAAATTCCACAGGTGGCAAACTTCCTTCTGGCCGATACGGTGGATGCGTCCGAACCGCTGCTCGAGGCGGTTCGGGTTCCACGGCAGGTCGTAGTTGACCATCAGGTGAGCGCGCTGGAGATTGAAGCCCTCGCCGGCGGCGTCGTTGGCGAGCAGGATTTGCACCGTAGGGTCGTGCCGGAATGCCTCTTGGGCGGCCAGCCGCTGCTCTCGCTTGACGCCGCCGTGAATCGAAACCAAGCAATCGGCTCGGCCCAGCAATGTTGTAATGCGCTTCTCGAGATAGTGCAGAGTGTCCCGATGCTCGGTGAAGATCACCAGTTTCTGATGCGGCGACGACTTGAGCTGCGCCTCCTGATCCTCGCCGCTGTCTTCGCCGTGTTCACTACCGGGGTGCCTAGCCGAGAAGATTTCGCCCAGTAGGCTAGCAAGCTCGCGCCATTTGGTGTCCTCACCTGCTCGCCGGAGCCGCTGCGCCACGGTTTCTAGATTCTTCAGGGTCTGAATCTCTGCCTCCAGCTCGACGATCGAGCGGGCGGCCGTCGCCTGGTCGAGAATCAGCTCCTCAGCAGCCTCGATTTCTTCCTCGGGCGCGTCCTCAAGATCCTCCAGCTCTTCGAGGCTAAAGCGCAACTCGGCTGAGGCCCGCAACGCTTCAGCGTGGGCGCCGTGCTGCAAAGCGCGCAGCTCCGCCATGCGGGCTTCTAGTCGTTCGCGGCGCCGTCTCAGCGATTGGTAGATCGCCTCAGGTGAGGAGGCGAGACGGCGCTGGAGGACGGTCAGCGCAAAGCCGACCGTGCCGGCGCGGCCGTTCTGCTGCAAGGCCTCGGCACGATTAAATTCCTCGCGCACGTAGTCGGTGACGGCCTGGTAGAGATGGTTCTCCTCCGCCGATAGGCCGTAGGGGACGGTATGGGCGATACGCTTGGGAAAAAGTGGGGTGCCGTCGAATCGGAGCAACCGCTCCTTGACCATGCGGCGCATGAGGTCCGAGACGTCGATGCGGTGGCTGCCGCCGCGGAAGCGACCTTCGAAACGGTCGGGATCAATCAGAGCCATGAAGAGCTGGAAGTCTTCGTCTTTGCCGTTGTGCGGCGTCGCCGTCATCAGCAGCAGATGGCGAGTCAGACCGGAGAGCAGCTGACCGAGGCGGTAGCGCTTGGTGTACTTGATCTCGCGGCCGAAGACCGTCGCCGACATCTTGTGCGCTTCATCGCACACCACCAGGTCCCACCGGCAGTCGGGCGCCAGTAGCTTCTGCTGCGCGTCTTCGTCGCGCGCCATCTTGTCGAGCCGGGCGATGACGAGATTCGTCTCGAGGAACCAATTGCCGGTGCGCGCCGCCTCGAGCTTGTCGTTGGTGAGGATCTCGAAGGGCAGGTGGAAGCGACGGTAGAGCTCGTCCTGCCACTGCTCAACCAAGCTACCCGGGCACACGATGAGGCAGCGCTGTAGATCGCCCCGGGCGATGAGTTCCTTGATCAACAGCCCGGCCATGATCGTTTTGCCAGCGCCTGGATCATCGGCGAGCAGGTAGCGCAGCGGCTGGCGCGGCAACATCGACTCGTAAACCGCTGTGATCTGGTGCGGCAGCGGCTCCACGAGCGATGTGTGGACGGCGAGAACCGGGTCAAAGAGATGTGCCAGGCGGATTCGCAACGCTTCGGACGCAAGCCGGAAGACGCTGCTATCGCCATCGAAGCTCCAAGACCGCCCTTCTTCGGCGACTTCGATGCGCGCCTCGTCCTGGCGATACAAGACCTCGCTGTCAAGTCGGCCCTCGGTCGTCTTGAACGTCAGCTCGATGGCGTCGTCACCCCGCCACTCGACAGCCACAACAGAGACTAGAGTGCCAGGAAGCACACCGCGCAGCGAAATCTTGGGTTTAATGTCTTCGAGCCGGGTCATAGCGAGGCCAGCGAGGAAGCCGGCTCATCCTTTCTTGAGCCATGACGGCTCGGTCAAGTCGTGGAGGTGGCGGACTGATCTTCGCCTTTTCTCCCCAGACCATCAAGCGCGGCAGCTCAGCTCAACAGGCTCCGCCCCGGATACTTGGGCACGGTATTCAAGGTCTGCCAGGTGCGGCGAGGCCACCAATCGTCGCCCCTAGAAGGCAATTGGCTTGGACACCCGATACCATCCCCAACGTGACCGATACGTCTTCCAAGCTGCGAAACACCGGCCTTGCTCTGGGCGCGATTGGCTTGGGCGGTTTTGCTGCGGACTATGCCCTCAACGTGGGCCTTTCGCGGCTGCTGGACCCGCACGAGTACGGCGACTTTCGGGTGGCCCATGCGTTTGCTTCGTTTGCCGGGGTGGCGGTGCTGCTCGGGGGCGACCGGGCGGCGCCGATGGTGATGTCGGGGCTGTTCAAGCAGGACGACCGGGCCGGGGTCTGGGAGTACCTGCGCTTCTATTTACGCTTGGGGACGCTGCTCTCGCTGGCGGTGATGGCGGTGACGTGGATCGGGGCGGCTTTGCATGTGGGGTCGCAGGACCCGCGGGAGCACCACGCTTTGGCGTGGGTGGTGGTGGCGGTGCCGGTGATTGCAGCGGGGGCGATGGTGAGCCGGACGCTGCAGTCGGCGGAGCGGCAGGTGTGGGCGGCTTTACCGTGGCGGGTCGGGTTTCCGCTGCTGAAGCTGGCGCTGATCGGGCTGGCGGCGGCGGTGGCCGGGGGCGTGCACCTCCACGGGGCGGTGATGATCGCGGTGGTGGCGACGGTGGTGGTCGCGGGCGGACAGTGGTGGGCGCTCAGGCGCTCGGAGCTGCCGACGCTGGAGCGGGACGCGGGCGGCGCGGCCACGGGCGACTGGCTGCGGGCGTCGGTGCCGATGATGGGGGCGTTCTTGGTGGCGCTGGCGCTCAACCAGTCGGACCTTTATTTCTTGGAGATTTTTGCCCACGACGACCAGGTCGGCCACTACGCCGCGGCGTCGACGAGCGCGCATTTCTTGCTGATTCTTCAGGCGACGGTGATCGGCCTGGTGGCGCCGCGACTTAGGCCGGCGATCGACCGGGGCGCGGAGGAGGCGCGGGCGGTATACAGCCACGGGATGCGCATGCTGCTGGCGGTGACGGTGCCGGTGGCTCTTGGGCTGGCAGTGGCGGCGAAGCCGATTTTGGCGATCTTCGGGCCGAGCTTCGTCGACGCGGTCGCGGAGCTGGAGCTGCTGGTGATCGGCAACGCCGCGTGGGCGCTGGCGGCTTTGGCGACGCTGTGGCTGCAGTACACCGGCCGCGCGACGGTGGTCCTGGCGGTAACGATCGTGACGCTGATCGCGGACTCCGGGCTGAACTGGATCCTGATTCCACGCTTCGGCATGGCGGGCGCGGCGCTCAGCACCGCCGGCACGCTCTCGGGCGCCGCCCTGACGCTCTTGGTTTTGCGCCGACGGGCAGCTAAGGACGGCGGGTCATAAGGCGAGTGTCTCCGAAACACTCTTTCGCACGCTCTTGGAAAAAAGGCCGGCCCCCCAGGGGGGACCGGCCTTGTGCCGCGGAATCCCTTAGGCGCTAGTTGCAGACCGCGCCGTTGAC
>JBCDKB010000216.1:0-13404 GCA_038747035.1 Acidobacteriota bacterium
CCCGCGCGGCGCGCCGGGAGCCGGAGGCCGCGGCGCCGGCGGTGGCGTCGTCCCGGCTTCTCGAGGAGGCCCCCGGGCCCCTCCCGACCTGGCGGGCGGCGGCGGAGGAGCTCAGAGTAAATCGGACATCGCGACTCGAAGACGGTCAATACCGGCGGCTGCTCGACGAGGTGGCGGGGGGCCCGATGGAGGCGATCGGCGGCCGACTGCTCGAGCTGTGGCGTCGGCCGACGGCGGACCGGTCGGAGGCATTGGCCGTGGTGCGTGAAGAGCTCGCTGACCTCGAGCGGCGCGGGGTCGAAGGGGCGGAGATCGTGGGGGCCGTCGCCGCCGCCCTTGGCGGGGCCTTCGCCGATGCCGATCCTTAGTCTTGGGGCGGCGTCGGAGAGCGCGCCGCAGTGTTAAGCTTCGCCCATGCCAGCCAGCCTTGACGCACTCCTCCAGCGCCTGACCGAACACATCGAAGGCGGTCAGAAGCTCAAGATCATCGTGCCGCAAGACACGGGATTCTTCACCTTGGACCCGGAATTGGTCGAAGGGATTCTGGTGCTTCTCAACGCCACGGTCGCCACCATGCGACAAGTGACGGAGACTTTCGAAGAGGCGGCGCCGGAACGCGGCGCGTCGACGCTGGCTCCCCAGGAGGTGGCGGACCTCGCCTTTGTTTGCCGCACGGAGCTCGTGGAGCTTGAGAAGTCCCTCCGGCAAGCGTCGGAGGCCAAGAATCTGTGGAAGACGGCCGCCGAAGCCGACCGCGCCGTCGCCCGGGCAATCCGCGCCATGATCCCGATCGAGAGTTCGCTGCGGGAGTACGCCGGGCTCGACCCCATCGAGCGCACGTGGTTCGACCTCGACGACGCCCTGGCGATCCGCCGTCGCTTCGTCGATTTCTGGCTCGAGTGCAAACGCCGTGGGAATCCGGAGGGACCGGACCTCAAAACGGCATTCCAGGTCTTCAGCCAAGGCATCGCCGACCTTCGTCAGGACGCTCTCTACCCTTACCTGCGGATTGACGATCGGCTGCAGATCCGCTCGCTGCAGAAACGCATCTTGGCCCATATGGAGAAGGATCCCGAGAGTCGAGGGCTGGAGGGCCGACGGCTGTGGCAAGACCTGGTCGGATTCTTCGACCTGCTGATGCACATCCAGCGCCGCGAGGAGCTGCGCGAGCACGACCGCCTGCTCGTCGGTCGGGTCTGCCGTCTGCTCTTTGACCTGAAGCATCTCCCCGAGCATCTGCCGCAAGAGACCCACGAACAGCTCCGTTCGCTGGCCTCTCTGGAGCCGACACTGGACGTTCTCCTCCTGCCGGATCAGCCGGCCCGGTCCGCGGACTACCGACAGCCCCTCGAGACGCTCCGCGCGAAGCTGGTCTAGGCGATCTAGATCCTTAGATTCCTGGGCCCCGATCGGGGCTCGGACCTTCAATCGGCCCTTGGGCTGGAGCTCCTTAAGCTTCGAGCCAGGGGTCGCGGCGCCCGAGTTTGGTCGAAAGCGCGGCGCCGACGCCGATGAACGTGGCGACTGACCAGGTCCAGATGCCGAGGTACGGAAGAAACTTGATCACGCCGAGGGCGAGCAACCCGTAAGTCGCGGTCACAAGCGGCGCCGGGACGGTCGCGCGGCGCTTCTGGAGCTTGCGGCTTAGGATGCTGCCGAGGGCGTGGAAAATCGCCACCATGCCCCAAAAACGCAGGACCAGCGCCACCACGGCGACCAGGACCAGGAGCGGCACGCCGAGCAAGGCGCCGGAAAACGCGCTAAAGAAAAGGGCGGTCAGGACCAGCGCCGCCACGCCGGTGAGGCCGAGGAAGAAGTGGTGGAAGGGTTCGTCCTGGATCGCTTCTGAAGTCGCCAAAATCTCCCGCCCGAAGACGCCGAGCAGGCAGAGCATCAGGAAGGTCCAGAACGCCAGCATGGCGAGCTTGGCGCCGAGCACCACCCGCGAGGTCGCCGGCAGACCGAGCGACGGGCCTTCGATGAGCGCCACCCACAGGTCGGAGGCTTCCGGGTAGGCCACCGAGCGACCGCCGATCACCGCGCCGGGCGAAAGCTCGATGTCGCCCCCCAGAACATAGACATCGCCGTCGACCTGCGAGTCCGGGGCTAAAGCGGCGGTGCCGCCGAGCACGATCAGGTCGCCGGCGACGCCGCCGGTCACGCGGGCGTTTCCCGAGATGGCCACGGCGTGGCTCATCGCTTGGCCGTCGACCTGGAGGTCGCGGCCGAGGGCGACGATGCGGCTGCGAGCTGTGCTCCCCTCGGCGAGGTGGTAGGCCGGCTGGCCGTCGGAATCGGAGCGTGCCGTGGTGGACGCTGGCGCCCCCTGCGCGAGGGCGGGGCCAGCGCAAAGGAACAGGATCGGAAATAGCGTGCGGCGGAGTCTCACCGAGCCATCTTAACCGGCGCTCCGGCGCCGGGTCAGCCGTCGTGGGCGACGGATTCGACGGTCGCCGATCGCCGACGGCGCCACAGCGACACGAAAAGCAGGTTGAGGCAGACGACCATGACGGCGAAGACG
The DNA here is from genome assembly GCA_038747035.1 of Acidobacteriota bacterium. GTDB lineage: Bacteria > Acidobacteriota > Thermoanaerobaculia > Multivoradales > J023 > JAUIJL01. The sequence goes on from JBCDKB010000216.1 coordinate 2,522, forward strand.
GCGAGATTGACCGCCGACGTCCCAAGGATTTCCTCGAGGCCCATGCCGGCGCCGCGCCAGGTGGCGACGACGATGCCGGAACCGGCGAGCATGGTGGTCTGGGCGAAGTCGAGGACCGCGAGGCCGGTGCCGACGAGCGGATTGTCGGCGAGGGCCCCGCCGAGCAGCATCGCGGCGCCGAGGGCGAGGAAGAGCATCATCGCGAGCGGTAGACGCCAGGCGCCGTAGGCGGTGGCGGTCTTCGGCTGGGGAAGGGCCGACATGACCCGCTCGGTGAAGCCCGGGCGAACCGGGACCCGCGACTCGTCGATCAAGCGGTGGAGCTCACTCAAGCGGGCGGATTCAGCGGCCAGATCTGGCTCGGCGGCGAGCTTCTCCTCAAGCGCTTTGACGTCATCGGCGGTGAGGCCGCCGTCAGCGTAGAGGTCAAGGCGCGAGGCTAAGGATTCATCGACCGTGGTGGTGCTCATCTCATATTCCCGTTCAGTCCGTTGCCGTTGATCTCACCGTATGAATTCGGACCGAAGTTTTTGACTAGGCGGCCGGCGGTGCTCGGACCGGAGGTGGGCCCGGCGCATAGTGCAGTCCGTTGTGGACCCCGTGTTGGATTCACGGGGGGAGCCGGATTCGCGGGGTGCGCCCGTTGGGTGCCGCAGGGCGGCGGGGCGAGTCTTTGGCGTCGAGCGGTCATTTTCGATTCGATCGGTGGTGATCAGTCAGTCAAATAATCTGCGAGCTTTTCTTTCAGCATCTGGCGGCCGCGGAATAGCTTGTTCTTGACGGTGCCGAGCGGCATGTCTTTCATCTTGGCGATGTCGTCGTAGGAGAGCTCAGCGTAGTGGCGCATGGAAATCAGTTCTTTGTATTCGTACGGTAGCTCGTCGATCGCTCGGTGGATCGCCGAGCCGCGCTCGATGTTGCGCGACGTCTGGTAGGGCGTCGGATCATCGCCCGGAAGCTCCCAGTCACCGCCGTCACCGTCCGAGTCGTCCCGGTGGAGTGAGACCAGCTTCAGTCGCCGTTTGCGGATCGTGTCGATCGCGGCGTTTTGGGCGACCCGGAAGAGCCAGGTCGAGAAGCGGTACTTCGGGTCGAAGCGGTCGAGCGCGCCGTAGATTTTGACGAAGACTTCTTGCGCTAGGTCGTGTGCGTCCTCCTGATTGCGGAGCATGCGGTGCAGGTAGTTGACCAACCGCCCTTGGTAGCGGCCGACCAGCTCGGCAAAGAGCTCCGGCTTTCCTTCGAGAATCGAAGAGACCAGGTCCTCGTCGGTGGGGATGGGTGATCGCTTCGACACGGCTAGGTACGCAGCGCCCTCGGCAAGGTTGCAGCGGCTCGATCAAAGACGTGAGTGGCGACCGCGGGCCGCATCGGGGCTGTTTTCAAGGTGCCGAAACCCCGGCGGGGCGCAGGCTCTCGATGGTGTCCCCCTGGACCAGGCGGTCGAGCACGTCGACGCCGGAGACCACGCGACCGAAGGCGGTGTAGGCGCCGTCGAGGTGCGGTTGGGGGGAGAGCGTGATGAAGAACTGGCTGCCGCCGGTGTCCCGTCCGGCGCGGGCCATGCCGAGCACGCCGCGGTCGTAGCGCCGGAGCGTCGGCTCGTCGCGGAGCGAATATCCAGGTCCCCCCAGGCCGTCACCGCGGGGGTCGCCGCCTTGGACCACGAAGTCTGGAACGATGCGGTGGAAACGGAGGCCGTCGTAGAAACCTTGGCCCGCGAGCTGGAGGAAGCTCAAGCAGTGGAGGGGGGCCTCGGGGCAGTCGACTTCGAGCTCCACCGCGCCGTGGCGAGTGCTGAGGAGGAAGCGCTTGGGCGCGGCCGTCTGCTCGGCGATCTGGCGGTAGGTCACGCTCGAGCGACCGGTTTCGATCGGGCCGAGCGCCGGCGCCTCTTCGCCGAGCGATGCGAGCGCTGCGGCGGCCTGGCGACGGAGGACGAATTCCTTGTCTCCGGCGAGCTCGCCGAGCACGGCGAGGGCCGACGGGCGCTCCGAAGCGACCCGCTCGGCGCGGGCGGCGAGCGCGTCGACGGCGGCGAGACGGGCGTCGATCTCCCGGTCGCGTCGGGCGCGGTCGAGGGCCTGGACCAGGACGGTACCCGGGACGAGGGGATGCTCCGCCGCCCAGTTGAGCAACGTCGAGCGGACGCCCACATCGTCATCCTCCAGGGCGCTGGCGACCAGCCGGGCCGCTTCTTCACTAAGACCGTCTTCGCCGGAGCCGGCGGCGGCGAGGTCGAGCAGGCTCTCTAGCGCCGTGCGGCGGACGAGGCCGTCGCCGTCGACCGCGAGCTGTCCGAGCAGCTCCGCCGGACCGGTGAGGGCCGTGACGCGGGCGGCGGCGGCGCGCACGGACGGTGAGCTCGCTCCGGCGAGCTCGGGTAGCAGGAGCGCGAGGCCCGCGGACGCCGCTTCGCCGAGGGCGAGCAGCGCCAGCTCTTGCTCCCGCTCGGCGCCGGACCGGGCGAACCGTTCGAGGCGATCTTCGAGCGCGGTGTCGAGGAGCCACGCGGCGCTCGCTTCGATCGCCGTCAGGCGGACGCCGGGCCGCGGGTCGTCCATCAGGGCGAGCAGCCGTTCGCGCCAGTCGTCGGGCGCGGCGCCGACGCCTTCGGCGGCCAGCTGTCGACCTGATCGCAGTGCGTGGATCACGGGGCCCGGCTCCGGGTCGTCGATGAGCGGGCGCAGGCGGGCGAGGTCACCGCCGTCGCCGACCCGGCCGAGCCCGCGGGCCGCCCATCCGCGGATCCACGGATCGTCATCGGTGAGCAGACGACGCAGCGCCGGCGCGCCCTCCGGCTGGGGCTCGCGGGCGAGTCCATAGGCAGAAGATCGGCGCAGGGCCGGGTCGCCCTGCTCGGCGCCGATCTCCAGCCCCTGTTCGGCCCAGCGCACGACGGAGGGGCCGCGGAATCGGAAAAGGGACGGCGCCAGACGGGGCAGCAATTCGTCGGCGGGGGCGAGGACCAGCGCTTTGACAGCGTCCTCGAGCGAGGCGCCGGCGCGGGCCATCGCCTCGACCGCGGTGACGCCGACCCGCCGGCTGGGGTCGCCGGCGGCACCCGTCAGGGCTTGACGCGCTGACGGGTGGCCGCGTTCCGCTAGAAGACCGAGGCTGAAGACCGCCGCTTCGCGCACCCCGGCGTCGCCATCGGCGAGCAGGGATTCGAGCACCGGCACGCCGCGCCGGTCGCCGACGCGGCCGAGGGTCAACGCCGCCTGCCGTCGAAGCGGCGTCGTGCCGCGGACCGCCGTCGATACGGCGAGGGGGTCGAAGCGGCGCTGATCCGCCATCAGGATGAGCAGGGATCGCTGGTCGAGGTCGGGGAGCGTGGTCCGCGGCGCCGACGGGGTGGACGGCGCACCGGGGGCGGTGGCGCAACCGGCGGTGAGCGAGGCGACTCCGAGGGCGGCGAGGAGACCGAGGAGGAGCCGGGGCGCCGGGCGTCTTAGGGGTGGCTGAGGCTGGGCCCCGCCGACGGCGCGGGCGAGAGAACGAGGCGATTTCGGCATTGGGGTGATCCTAGCAAGCCTATAATCCGGCCGGCATGGAAACGGAGCTGATCTTCACGGATATCTACCGCAGCTTCGGACGCCTCCGGGTGCTCCGGGGACTCTCCGGCGCCGCCCGCGGCGGAGAGCTGCTCTTGGTGACAGGGCGGAATGGTTCGGGCAAGTCGACGCTGCTGCGCTGCTTGGCGGGCCTGATGCGACCCCAGCGCGGGGAGATCCACTGCCGCGTCAACGGGCGCGCCCTCGACGCCGCCGAGCGCCGGCGGGCCGTCGGGTTCCTCTCGCCCGAGCTCGAGCTCTACGGCGAGCTGACGACGCTCGAGAACCTGGAATTCTTCGCCACCCTACGCGCCGTGCCCGACGGGCGGGAGCGCGGGCGTGCGCTGCTCGAACGGCTCGGCCTGCCGACCGAGCGTCCGGCGCGGGCCTTGTCGTCTGGCATGCGACAGCGCTTGCGCTTGGCCTGGGCGCTCCTGCACCGGCCGCAGGTGCTGCTCTTCGACGAGCCGATGCAGAATCTCGACCAGCCCGGTCGGAGCGACGTCAAGGCGCTGCTCGGGGAGCACCTGGAAGCCGGGGGCCTGGCGGTGGTCGCCAATCCGGATCGTTTGGACCTGCCGAAAGTCGATGGGCATGTTGAGCTGGCTGCGTGAAACCGGGGCTATCTTGGCCAAAGAGTGGCGCTCCGAGTCGCGGACGCGGGTCGCCCTGTCGACGGTGCTGCTCTTCGCCACCACGACGCTCTTCGTCGTGTCGATCGCCGTCGGGCCGATCGGCGGGGCGCCGCTCGTTAAGCCGATCATGCCCGTGCTGCTGTGGATCATCCTGCTCTTCGCCACCAGCGCCGGTCTGCCCCGCACCTTTGTGCACGAGGAAGAGGTGCAGACCGCGGATGCGCTGCGGCTCGCCGGCGCTCCGACGGCGATCTTCGCCGGCAAGTGCCTCTACAACCTAGCGCTGGTGGCGGTGCTGGAAGCGCTGGTGACGCCGCTTTTCTTCGGCCTCCTCGGGGTCGAGGTCGAACGCCCGCTGGAGTTGATGACGATCCTGCTCGCCGGCGGCGTGGGGTTGGCCGTCGGCTCGACGCTGATCGCCGCGATCGTCGCCCAAGCCCAGGTTCGGGGGACCCTCTTCGCGGTGCTCGCATTTCCGATCCTGCTGCCGCTCCTCAAGCTCGCGGTCGACGGCAGCGTCGCCGCGGTCCTCGGGGAGCCCGCGAGCGCGACGCTGACCCTCACGTTCTTATATGATGGGGTTCTGATCGTGGCCGGGGCGATGCTCTTCCCACTGATCTGGAATCCTTGACGTCGAAGGCCGCCACGCCAAGCCTTCCACCGCCGGATTCCGCGGACCTCCGCAGCTCTTTCCGACCAGATCCCTTCAGGCTCCGAACGCCCGCACCACTTCGAGCCCCTCGGGCAGCGCACCGTCGGTTTTTAGACCCCGACGTCGCGCTTCTAGAGTGAGGCCATCGGGTTGAGCATGGCGCTCAGCGAGCCGATTCCCACCCCCGTTGACGCCTTCCATCATCAGGACCCGATCCAGGGTCCGCAGAGTGGGGCTCCTCCCCCCTCTTGACATCCCGTCCTCCCACCGTTGACCTCTCGGGACTTGTTTGAATGTCGACGACTCTTCGCTGGTTCTTGTGGCTCTGGATAAGCGCCGTGGTCATCGCCGGCTCCGCCACCGCTCCGCTCGCGGCCGGCTTCGCCGGGCTTATGGCGGATGCGCCGCAGTCTGGCCGCATCGTGTACTTCCACGTGCCGATCGCCCTCGCGTCTTTCGTGGCCTACTTGGTGGCCGCCGGATGGGCGGGCATGTACCTCTGGAAGCGTCGCGAGGAACATGATTTCGCGAGCGTGGCCTCGGTTGAGGTCGGGACGCTTTTCTGCATCCTGGCGACGGCGACCGGCGCCCTGTGGTCCGAGGTGCAGTGGGGCGCCTACTGGAATTGGGACCCGCGCCAGACGAGCATGGCGATCGCGCTGCTCTTCTACGGCGCCTATCTCTCGCTGCGCGGGGCTATTGAGGACCCGGAGGTCCGGGCGCGACTTTCAGCGGTCTACGCGGTGCTCGGCTTCGCCGTTGCGCCGTTCCTCTTCTTCATCATGCCCCGGCTCGCCCGATTTTCACTTCATCCAAAGCCCGCCAGCGCCGAAATGGCTTCCGACATCCTGCTCGTCGTTCTGGCCGGCGCGGCGGGCATGACCGCGCTTTTCTTCTGGATGGCGCACGTCCGCCGGCGGCAGCTGAGTCTGCTCGCCAAAGCTGAGCTGCTGGCGGATTGACCCTCAAACAAGGTTAGATTCATGGGATTGCTCGATAACGGAAATCTCTGGTTGGCGGCGGTAAACTTCGTCATCTGGACCGGCATTTTTCTCTACGTGCTGAAGATTGAGCGCAAGCTCGACCAGCAGGCCGCGCTGATGTCGCGGAGCGAGGAGACGAGTCATGAATAAGAAATTCGGTTTCTACACCACCGGTCTGCTCTTGCTGGCGGCCTTTAGCGGCTATGCGTTCGTGCAGTTCAACGACGCGCTCACGCCCTACGTTTCTTACGAAAAGGCCATCGTCGCCGAACGCAACGTGCAGGTCGCCGGCGGTCTGCAAAAAGGCAGCACCAGCTACGACGAGTCCGTCGGCAACCTGCACTTCACCCTCGTTGACACGGAGGACGCCGGCAAGACGTTGCCTGTGCGCTACAACGGCGTGAAGCCCGCCAACTTCGAAGAGGCGATCTCCATCGTCGCCATCGGCGCGTGGGACGCTGAGCACGAAGAGTTCGCGGCCCACGACCTCCTGGTGAAGTGCCCGTCGAAATATCAGGGCGTCGAGGACTACGAAACCAAGAGCTACTCCGCCGGCGACAGCCAGCCGGCGGCGGCCGGCGAAGGTTACGGCTCAGAAGGCTACGGCGAGAAGAGCTACGGCTCTGAAAGCTACGGCGAGAAGAGCTACGGCTCAGAAGGCTACGGCGAGAAGAGCTACGGCGCGGACGGCTACAGCCAGCCCTCCGCCGGCGACGTCGTCGCGCCGGGGGCAAAACCCGCCGCTCCGATGCCGGTGCCGATGGCAACTACGGGCGGCGCCGAAGGGTGACCCCCGCCGAGGCGGCGCGCCGACGCCGCCATCCGAAACCGGGCCGACGCCAAACGCACCCCGGCGTCGCCGCCCGATGCTGATTTTTACGCAGTCGTTCACTACTTGAGGTCGTGTCCATGGACGCACTCGCACAGTTTTATCTACCGGGCGCCATTCCGATCTGGTGCTCGGTGATCTTCGCCGTCGCTTCGCTGTGGGGCTACACCCTCGCCGCCGGCGGCGACCAGAAGGCGCTCGTTTACGCGCGCCGGAGCTACGGTTTCTTTGCCCTCTCCATCGTCGTTTCCGCGGCGATGCTCGGCCTCGCCCTGTGGCGCCGAGACTTCCGCATTGAATACGTCTACCAATACTCGGGCCTCGAGCTCGCCGACCATTTCCAGATCGCGGCCTTTTGGGCCGGCCAGAAGGGGAGCTTTCTCATCTGGCTCCTGTGGTCGGCGCTGATGGGCCTCTTCGTCCGCCGGACCGCCGGCCGTGACGAACCGACCGTCATGTGGATGTACCTGCTGACGGTCTTCGGCCTGGTGCTGATCCTGGCGAAGAACAACCCCTTCGTCATGCTGCCGGAAACGCCCATGGACGGGGCGGGCCTAAACCCGCTGCTCCAAGACGACTGGATGGTGATCCATCCGCCGGTGATGTTCATCGGTTATGCCGCCGCCGCCGTGCCCTACGCCTTTGCGATGGCGGCGATGTGGCGAGGGGATACGAAGAATTGGGCTTCCCGGGCCTTCCCGTGGACGCTCTTCGGTTTCCTGGTGCTGGGCGCCGCGATCCTCATGGGCGGCTACTGGGCCTACCGCACCCTCGGCTGGGGCGGCTATTGGGGATGGGACCCGGTGGAGAATGCGTCGCTGATTCCGTGGCTGCTCGGGGTCGTTTTGATCCACGGGCTTTACCTCGAGAAGACCCGTAAGCGATATCGGCGACTGAACCTGTTCATCGCCTGCCTGATCTATCTCTCGGTGCTCTACGGCACCTTCCTGACCCGCTCGGGCGTGCTCGCCGACTTCTCGGTCCATAGCTTCGTCGACCTCGGCCTTTCGGCCTGGCTCGTCGGCTTGCTGATGCTCCACGGCGGATTGATCGCGGCGGCATTTCTGCTGCGCTGGAAGTCCGTGGAAACGACCCCCAATGAAGATCCGATGCTCTCCCGCGGCACTTTTTTGGTGCTGTCGACGATCACCGTCGGACTGTCGACGGCGGTGATCACCCTCGGGACATCGTCGCCGATCATCACGGGCTGGTTCCAAGACTCTCCGGCGCAGGCGGGGCCCGAGTTCTACAACACGGTCCACATGCCGCTGGCCCTGCTCGCCGCGGCGCTGCTGGCGGTGGTGCCGTTTCTGACCTGGCGGGAAGTCGAGCCGAAAGATCTCGCCAAGAAGCTGGTGCCGAGCTTTGTCGCGGGCCTGGTCATTGCGGTCATCGGCGCCGTCTTGGGCGTCACGATGCCGCTGCACCACCTCTTCGTCTTCCTCGCCGGCTGGGCGCTGGCGGCGAACCTGCACAAGGTCATGTCGATGGCGCGGGTCGGCGGCTGGGCGTCCACCGGAGGTTATCTCGCCCACGTCGGCGTCGGCATCATGCTGCTCGGCTTCCTGTCGTCCTCGGCCTACGATTTCAGCACCAAGGTGACGCTGCCCCAGGGCGAGCCCGTGCAGGTGGGCCAAGACTTGACCTTGACCTTCGAGCGTTTCATCCCCCGCCAAGGTCGCGAGAAGGAACGCATGCAGGTGGCGGTGCAGCGCGACGACGGGCTGACCTACAAGGCCTATCCCAAGCTCTTCGTCAATGACCGGACGCAGCAGCTCATGGCCAATCCGCACATCAAGAAGATGGCCTTCCAAGACCTCTACATTTCGCCGATCCAATACGAGCCGGCTGAAGCGGTGAAGGTCGACGGGCGTCTCGAACTGGCGGAGGGGCAAGAGGCTCGAGTTTCCGGGATGCGGGTCCGGTTCGTGGACTTCGTGGTCAGCGGCGAGAACCCGAATATCGTGCTCGCCTCCGGCGGTACGGTCGAAGTCGGCGCCCGGGTCGAAGTGGAGCGCGACGGCCAGACGCAAACGCTGGTCGCCCCGTACCGATTCCGCGGCACCGGCGCCGTCGAGACGCCGCGCACTCCGATGGCGGGCGGCGGCAGCATCTCGGTGAGCGGCATCGACCCGGCGAGCGGCTCGGTGCGCCTGCAGGTCGCCGCCGCCGATTCCGGTCCGGTTCCGGCCCGACTCTCCGTCGACGTCACCACCAAGCCGCTGATCAAGCTGGTCTGGTACGGCCTCTACGTGGTGCTTATCGGTGGCTTCATCTCGACGCTCAAGCGCCTGAAGCTCTCGCGGCGCCTAGACCGGGCTGAGATGAGCGCCGCCGCGGCCGGCGGCTGAGCGGACCGCAGCGCTGGCTCGTGGAAAAGCCGCCCCGGAGTCCGGGGCGGCTTATTCTGTCCTGAGGGGGCGCCGAATCGCTGACGCGGCACCGCGGCGGAGGCCTTCCGTATGGGTATAAAATGGCATGAGGAAAGGCTTTCAGCCATCGGCGGCGAGGGCCGGAGCCCCGCAGGTATTCATCGTCGCTTCACGGTGACTTCACCGCCGGGCCCCACAGTCGCTGCACCGTTCTTAACAACTCGCAGGGAGCTTCGATGCCAGCGGATGCGCGCAAGGTCTTCGTCCTCGACACCTCGGTCATTCTCTACGACCATCTCGCGCTGAATAGCTTCGAAGAGCATGACGTCGCGATACCGATGACGGTGCTCGAAGAGCTCGATCGTTTCAAGAAAGGGTCGGCGGTGATCAACCGCAACGCCCGGGAGTTCATCCGACGGCTCGACGGTTATTCGGGCGACAAGATTTTGCAGGAGTGGATTCCGCTCAACGGTGGCTCGAGCGGGCGGGTCCGCGTGGTGATGCCGCCGTCGGACGGTCCGCGCTTGGACCTCGCGGGTCTGGCGACGGCCGAGAACGACCACAAGATCCTGGCGTCGGCGATGGGGCTGATGCGCGACGAGCCTGACCGGCGCGTGATCCTGGTGTCGAAGGACATCAATCTGCGCCTCAAGGCCCGCGCCCTCGAGATGCCGGCGGAGGACTATAAGCGGGTCTCGATCCGCGATATCGACGAGCTCTACCGCGGCAAGACGCTGGTCGAGGTCGAAGATCCGTCGATCATCGATCGCCTGCACCGTGAAGGATCGATCCAGTGGCAGGAAGTGCTCGACAAGGAGCCGGAGCCGCACCACTTCTTTATCCTGCAGAATATCCAGCGCTCCGGGCTCGCCTGGTACAACCCGCGGGAGCGGGTGCTCGAGCGCCTGGTCAAGGAGCAGGCCTACGGCGTCGACCCCAGAAACGCCGAGCAGACCTTCGCGCTGCACGCCATCCTCGATCCCAACGTGCCGCTGGTCACGCTCGCCGGCGCCGCCGGCACCGGCAAGACGCTCATCGCGCTGGCCGGAGCCCTCGAGCGCAGTCGAGACTTCCGGCGCATCTTGCTGGCGAGGCCGATCGTGCCGCTATCGAATCGCGACATCGGCTTCCTGCCCGGCGACGTCAAGTCCAAGATCGACCCCTATATGCAGCCGCTGTGGGACAACCTCGGCTTCATCAAGAGTCAGTTTGAGGTCACGGACCGGGCCCATAAGCGGCTCAACGACATGGTCGAGAAGGAGAAGCTTCAGATCACGCCGCTGGCGTATATCCGCGGACGGTCTTTCTCCCGCATCCTCTTCATCATCGACGAGGCGCAGAATCTGACCCCGCACGAGGTGAAGACGATCATCACCCGCGCCGGCGAAGGCACGAAGATCGTGCTCACCGGCGACGTCTTTCAGATCGATACGCCGTATTTGGACGCCCAGTCCAATGGCCTGTCGTATCTGATCGACCGCATGCGGGGCCAGGACCTCTACGCCCACGTCACCTTGGAGAAGGGCGAGCGTTCGGTCCTGGCGAATATGGCGAGTGAGCTTCTTTAGTCTCGGGCTGTTCTCAGCCGAGCTCGCGGTGCCAGGCGGCGATGGCCGTCTGGCAGTAGGTGTCTTGGAAGACGTGCCAGTCGGCGGTGCCGGCGTGCGCCTTGAACTCCTTGGCGGCCTCTTCCGGCGTTTGGCCCTTGCCGTGGGATCGGCGCCCCGCTTCTTCCATGTGGTCCAGCATGTCGCGGTAGAGGCTGATGCTCTCGGCGTCGGCCACCGGACCGTGGCCGGCGACCTGGTGCTTGATCTTGCGGTCGGCGATCTCCCGCACGGTGGCGGCGAGCGTCGAC
>JBCDKB010000217.1:0-13389 GCA_038747035.1 Acidobacteriota bacterium
CCAGTTTCCACCAGGGGCCGCGGCCGTAAGGACAAGCCCATAAATGAATGGACCCCCGACAAAGCCGCAGACGCGATCACGGCGAGGGCGTTGACGCGACGTCGGCAAACGTGCGCTCCAGATGGCGTGCCGATGACTGTAGACATGCTGCGGCTGTCTCCTCTCGTGGATTCCCTAGTGAGCAGTTCCGGGGGGGGAACGGGGGCAGTCTAGGAGTGGCAAAACCATTTGTCAACGTTCAGTGACAAAAAGACTCGAGACGGCTAAGATCACTCCGCAAACAAGAACCTTCAGCGACGGTCGGTCCCCCGGGGCCGCCGAGCGGAGCAACACAGAAGGAGAGAGTGTGGACAAATGGCTCTTCGGCGCAGCTGCTGTCTTCGCGCTGCTCGGCCTGCTCGCCCACGAGTTCCTCGGGGCCCCTAGGGTCCTCGATCCGCTAACCGGTGCGGGTCTGCCGCCGGAGGTCGTCTGGCTTCACCACTTCTCCTGGCACGTCGGCACCGTCGCCACAGCCGCCATGGTCGTCATGTTCTTCTTCGCCTCGCGACGACCCGATCGACTGCCGCCGGCGATCCTCGCGACGGCGATGAGCCTCAGTTTCGCGGGAATCGGGATCGGCCTCGCCATCGGTCCCGGTCCGGAGCTCTGGCGGACTCCCGCGCCCTACCTGTGGAGCCTGGTCTCCATGCTCGGCGGCCTCGGAATCTGGACTTCGCCCGGGCGGCGCCTTCGGCGGCGCTGAGCCAATAGACGGGTCCGCCATTCGCTAGACTGGCGCTTGATGTCTCCACACGATGCCCCCCCCGGTAGCCCAGACGCGCCGGATCAACCCACGTCGGCAAACGACCGCGACCGGCGAATCCGTAAGCTCTTGGACCAAGTCCTGGACGTCGACCCCGGCGACCGGCGGCGGGTGCTCGGGGCGCTGGAGGCGGATACGGTGCTGGTCGACGAGGTGCTCGGCCTGCTCGAGTCCGACGACTAAGGCTTCATGGTCGAGCCGCCGGCGAAACAGCTGGGAACCGGAGCACTTGGCGCCCTAGGCGCGGACCTGCCGAAGATCCCCGGATATAAGGTCACAGGCCTGCTCGGCGAAGGGGGGATGGGGCGGGTCTATCTCGGGCACCAGAACAGTACCGATCGGCGGCCGGTGGCGATCAAGATGTTGCGGACTCTACTCCCGGCCTCGGAGATGGCGCGCCGCTTCGAGTTTGAGCGGCAGGCCCTGTCGCGGCTGAACCACCCCGCCGTGGCGCAGCTCTACGGCGCCGGCCACGCCGAGGACGGTCGTCACTATGTAGCCATGGAGTATGTGGACGGTCTTCCGATCCACCTCCACTGCGACCGGAACCGACTCGACTTGCGGCAACGTCTCCAGCTTTTCTTGGCGGTGTGCCGCGGCGTCGAGCATGCGCACCGGCGCCAGCTACTCCACCGTGATCTCAAACCCTCGAATCTGCTGATCGCCATCCCGGACGGAGAGGCGGTCCCCAAGGTCATCGACTTCGGCATCGCCCGCACGCTGGAGGACCAAGGGGGCGAGACGGCCTTCACCGGCGCCGGCCTCCTCGGCACTCCCGCCTATATGAGCCCCGAAGCCGTCGGCCCGTCGGACGGACCGCGGGATCTTGATACCCGCGCCGACGTTTACTCCCTCGGCGTCGTGCTCTATGAGCTGCTCGTCGGCGTCCGCCCCAGCCGGCAGCCTCGGCTTGGCCGATGCGTCGGTCTACGGAAACTCGGAGTCCCAGGCCAAGGTCCTCCCGCTTTCAAACCCGTCGTAGAAAATGGTCGGGTTATCGAGCGCCGTCAGAGTGGGGTCCGGCTGCGGCGTATCTGGATCATCTGAGTGCGTGAACTCGAACTCTGAGGTCACCGCCTGATTCACCAAATCCTCCACGCCACCTTGCGCGACCCCGACCTCGACAACATAGGAGAGGTCAATTCGGTCCGTCCCGACGAGCGGCGCGCCGAAGTCGACGGTCACGCGGCCGCCGCTGATTTGGACCACTTCCCCGCGGGTGGTTGTGATCGAGTCCGCAACGAGGGACGTCCAGTCCGGAATCCGGAGCCGGATCAATTGAGCGTCGTGGTCCCTGGCGCCGTCCTTGATGACGGCGACGTCGTAGCGCACGCGGTCGCCGCGGTCGGCGAGGCCGTCCCCGTCGGCGTCGTGCTCGAACACATCGCGCAGCTCAATTCGAACGCCGTTCCCCGCATCGACCGGGGCTGATTGGTGAGCGTCCCGGACCCAAATTCCCGGTCCTTCTGCGAGCGTGAAGGACTGGACGCCGGGCACGTAGGCCGAGGGAAAATCGACCTGAAGGCGGAAAGTGACGGTGGCTTGGCCGGACGACGCCAGAGAGCCGAGGGCGACCTCCAGCCGGTCGTCGCCGGCTTCGTTGCCCGAGGTCACCGTGCCTTGGCTGGTCACGACCGAACCGGCCACCAGCGCCGCGTCGGGCGAGCTATTCGTCAAGACCAGAGACTCCGCAGGCCGCGTGCCGGCGGCGTTGGAGACGACGACTTGAAACTCGAGGGTATCTCCCGGGTGCAAGACCCCGTCATTGCCGACGTCGACGGCAAGCATCGATGAGGTCGACACCGTGACATCAGCCGGCGGCTGCACCGCCGTGCAGGTGCCGTCGCCGCGCACGGCGGTGCTCGGATCGTCGCTCAGCGCGTCGGTGAGGGTCGAGCTCGAAATTCGTCCGGTCCGGCAGAGCAGGCGAGACGCGGACGGTAGGACCAGCGTTTTGAAGGTCACGGTCGCCGTCGCGCCGTCGGCGAGGTCGCCGATATCGACGGTCAGGCCGCCGCCCGCCGCCGGGTCGCATCGATCGACCGTGCCTTGGCTGGCCGTCGGCGCGTCGGCGCCGACGCAGAGCAGCTGCTCGCCGAGCGGTGAGTCGTCGGTGTAGACCACGGTTTGGGCGGCCTCCCCCACCAGGTCCGCGGGATTCTCAATCTCCAAGACGTACTCCAAGACGTCGCCGGGCGAGGCGTCGCTTCCCTCCGGCCCCGAGGCCCCGAGGGTGGTCACGACGCGGGCCGTCGTCTCGATCGACCGTAGCGTCACGTCGACGCCGGGGGCAGAATCGCCGTCAATGACCAGCGAGACGGCCCCCGCGTTCGCCGCTTCGACGGCGCCGGTGAAGGCGCTGAAGGGAATCACCGCCAAAGCGTCCATGGCGCCGGTCGGCAGCGCGACCTCGTAAGTGGAGTCGCCGACCTCGTCGTGGAGCTTGAGGGTCAAGCTGGCCCCGGCACCGGCCGACGCGATATCGATGGCGACGGCGTCGCGGGTGCCGCCTGAGGTCAGGTCAAGGCCGCGTAAGCCATTGCTATCCAGAACCGCCGGATCGCCGTCGCGCTGGTCCCAGACGAGGGTCGTCCTCGCCGTGACGCCGTCCCCCTGGCGATGCTCGAGCTGTCCGCCGACGACTTCCATGGAGGCTTCGCCGGAGACGCCGCCGGTCAGCTCGACCCGCACCTCACGCTGACCGCCGACCTGGTCGACGCCGTCGATAAAGCCGGTTGTGGAGCTTCCGACGTCGCCGGGGGCGCTCAAGGCGAGGGCGGCTTGATCCACGGCAAAACCGTCGACGGTCCATGAGCGATCGAGCCAGCCTCGGCGGACCCGAATCTCCCCGTCCACGGATTCGTCGAGCAGCAAGAAGCGCCCGTCGTCACCCACCGAGCGACTGCGGAGGACAAGCGTGCCGTCCCCCGCCAGGCTGGAATCCTCGGTGACGCCGTCCGCCCGAACATGCCGCAAATAAAGCTCTTCTTCCTCTGTGACCGGATGACGGTGATACCAGTGGAAGAGCAGCCCGCCGTCCGGCGTCGGCACCGGAGTCGTGAGCCACGGCCTCACGGTCGGCGGATCCGTGAACGAAACCGGCGGACCGACGGTCGTGGCCCGCAACTCGTAGGTGTGGTGCCGCCACTCCCAACCCGCAGAGCCCTCGGCGTTCTGGACGGCCGTCCACGCCCAGTAATCGCCCAGCGGATTGCGGGTGATGTCCCGGGGTGACTCGTCCGCCTCAGGCGCGTCAAATCGTTCGATGATCTCGCCTTGTGCATCGACAATTCTCAAGTCCGCGGACGTCAGGTAGTCGGACGCATAGAGCAAGAATCCACCGGCGAGCGGAATGGCCGAGCGGATGAAGTTAACCGACGGCCGGGTGAGCGGCTCGCCCTCTGGGCTGAAGAAAACGGGAACCTGGGAGAAAAAAATATCGTGCCCTGACGGAAAGGCGACGTACGGATTGAAGAAAAAGCTTCCTTCTGCGTTGCTGAATCCCCAATCCGAGATCCCGACCTCAGGGCGCAGTGAAGTCTCAAGTTCAATGGGGTCACCCGCCGGTCCAGACGCGTCGTAGAGCCGCGACCAAACGCCTTCCGCATCGGGGAAAATCGTCCCGCCAGGGCGGTTGGTCCAGGCCACGGCCACCCGATCCGCCGTTCGCAGCAGGTGCAGGGCTCGAGACGGAACCTCACCGGGGTGGGGCGTGAGGTCGATAACGCCGACCGGCGCGCCCGTGGGGGCGCCCGAGGCGTCCAGGCGATGGACGGTGACGATGAAGTCGTCGCTACGCAGGGCGACGTAATAGCCGTCCGCACCGGCGACCAAGTCCGCCCGGACGCCGTCGACGACGGTCAGCGACTGATCGTCAACCGTCACCGACGTCTGTGCGCCGAGGACCGCCGGAATCGCCAGCAGCAGCGCCATCGCGGCGATCCACGAATGAATCCGGCCCCAGGTCTTGCGGAAGCTCCGCATTCTGGAGGTCAGGTCCCCAAAAAACCGTTCCAGAGCCTTCCGGCGTCTCCATGCACAAGGCTTTGATTTCATGTCTAGAGTCTCCGAATAAATACGACGAGAGAAAAGCGTGGTCATACGATGAATTATCGGTGGTTCTCGAAGCTTGCCATCTGGCGCGGCACGGGCGTCCTACGGGAACTCATCGTCCCGGTCTCGGGTCGATCCGCGCTCGAAGCCGTCGGCGAAGATCGTCTGGTTGTCGACCGGCGTGAGCGTAGGAGCGCCCGGTTCCGGCATGTTCGGGTCGTCGGAGCCTGTGCGCTCGATCGAGTCGGTCCGTCTCCCTCAGGGCCGAAGAAGGTCGGCCGCTCGGAGTAGAAGGTCGAGTGGGTCGTCTCGATGGTTCTAAGGATGTTGATGAAATAACTGCCGTCGTCCTCGATGACGCCGACCGGCGCGCCAATTGAATTTCCGGAGGCATCAAGGCGGAAAAGCGTGACGATGAAGTCGTCACTGCGCACGGCGGCGTAGTAGCCGGCGGCGGCCGCCAGAACGTCCACTTGGATCCCGTCGGCGACGGCCTGCGACTGATCGTCGACCGCCACTGAAGTCTGGGCCTCCAAAGTCAACGGCATCCCGCCGCAAGAAGCGCCACCGCGCAAAGGCCCGAGTTCAATCTGTGGGCCATAAGAGCCACCAATCGTCGCGAAGCACAAGTGATCCAGTGCATATCCCGATTCTCCTAGAATGACGCGACGAGAGAATTACCTGACGAACATAAGACTTCGACGAGCTTAGCACCACTTATGTGGATCAGCCATACTCAAAGCCGCAAAACTCCACAATCTACCCACAGTTCCCATCCACCCCATCTGACCGTCCCAAAACCAAACGCCACGCCACTGAATGGCGGCACGGTATCCACGAGATTTGCGGAACGTCCATGCTCCAGAACCAAATCGCAACGCCGCTGGTTTTCTTCTTCGCTTTCACGGCACCGACGATCGCCGACACCGGCGACGACGGCAGCGTCGACGGCTGCTACCGCCAAAGCGGTTGCATCGTAGGGTGCAGCCACCGCCGGTCCTCGGCCGCGACGCCACCGGGCCGGCCTGCGAGCTGGATGCGTCGATCCGCCCGTTTTCAGACCACCCCGACCTGACGATCCGGCGGCGAGAATCGGCGCTCCTGCTCTCCGCCGACTACCCCTGACGTCCGCCGGGCCGCGGCCTACGGAAGCTGCGGCACTTCGTGGCCCAACTCTGGACGCCAGCCTTCAAGCCTCCGCACCAGGCGCGTGGAGCTGAGCACCCACAGGTCCAGCAGGCAGTAGAACGCGCCGGCGGCGAAGGGCGGATTGCCGCAGGCCAGGCCGAGGTACGGAACGGTTTCGGCCCAGCGCCAGGCGCCGGGGGCGGTACCCGCCATCTCGAGCGCTAGCGCCGTCATCAGCATGACGCTGTAGACCGCGCGATCCCGGCCGACCGCGAAGACCGCGAGGAAGAGGCCGAACCACAGCAGCTCCGCGGTATGGCCGGCGAAGATCACCAGCGCCACGACCGCGCCAGTCGACGAGGTCACGACCAGCGTCGGCAGCCAGCGGGGGGCGAGGTGGCTGAGCCTCAAGCCGGCGACAAAGAGCAGCGCGTGGCCGAAGGGCACGTAGAGCGGGAGGTTGCCGAGCCGGTAGTCGTAAAGGCCCCAGATTAAGCAGAGGAAGACTTCCCCGAGAAAACCCAGGCCGGCGCAGAGCAGGAGCCGGCGCGCCTCGACCCGGGAGCTTCGGCTGAGCAGCCAGAGGTAAACGCCGATCACCAGGACGTTGGCGGCCGCCTGCCCGGGTACCGGGGCAGCAGCCTCGAGCGCCAGGCCGGCGGCGATGGTCGCCGTGACCACGGCGACAAGAACGTGGGTGTGCACTTCAGCCCCTCCCCAGGCTGGTTGGGTCGCCCGCGGGGAGGCGTGCGACATCGTCCGCAGTCCGTCGAACGCTTCGAATCGAAGCTATCACTCTGGACTTAGGTTCCAAACGCCTGGCGCCCCATCCGGACGCCGCGAGTCTCGCGAGGCCCTATCCGACCGGCACGAGGCGCGATCCCGATGTCGCGAATCGGACGTCGATTTCGACTCGACAGGTGGCACCGAAACTTCGCAGATCCGCCGAGCGCAAAAAAGCCCGGCTTGACCGCCATCGTCGACACCCCCAGGAGATTCACAATGCATGTTCGACGTCGAGTCCCCCCCGTCGCCCAAATTCTCGGGAGGGCGTCGCTGGCCGCCGCCCTTCTAGCCGCCGTCTTCAACCCACCCGCTTCCGCCGACGACGGCGTGGTCTTCGAGACGATCGACCAAGCCTTCGAATACCGCCGCGCGCCGGCGGCCAACTTTCCGGAGCTGGTGGCCTTGCTCGAAGGCTCCCTGGTCGGCGACGGTCTCGAGTTCGCCACCATTCCTGAAAACCTACCGGGACGCGTCCGGGGCATCCCGGGGGTGGCGATTTTCGACTATGACGGAGATGACGACCTCGATATCTACGTGACCCAGGGCCCGGGTCGGGCCGCAAGCCTCTATTCGAACCAGCTCCAGGAGTCGGGCTCCGCCAGCTTCGTGGACGTGGCGGAGGAAGCCGGCGTCGCGGCCTCTGACATGGACGCCTGGGGCGTCTGCTACGGCGACCTGGACAACGACGGCGACGAAGACCTCATCCTCACCGGCAACGGGGAGCCGAACCGGCTCTATGTGAACGACGGGGCGGGTCGATTCGACCTCAAGGCGCAAAGCGGCCTCGAAGGCGGCCAGACCCACAGCACCGGCTGCGGCGTCGGCGATATCGACGGCGACGGCTGGCTCGACGTGAGCGTCGTCAACCACTGGGACCAGAAGGACTTTGCGCCCTGCTTCCGTGCCGAACTGATCGACGAGGTCGAGCACAACCAGCTCTTCCGAAACCTCGGCGGCAATCTCTTTGAAGATGTCAGCGCCACCTCCGGCATCCAGAACCTGGCAGGCAATAAGGACGCCGAGGGTCAGCCCCTCGACATCGCCGGCATCACCTGGGGCCACGCCATGGCCGACATCGACCTCGACGGCGATATCGACATCATCTACGCCGACGACCAGTGCGAGATCCTGCCGGTCAAGCACGGCGGCCCGCTCGACCGGGGCTATGTGCACGTGATGCTCAACGACGGCACGGGCCATTTTGTGGACCATCCCATCGCCGAGATCCCCGAGTCGTCCACGACCTGGATGAGCATCGCCTTCGGCGACTACAACTGCGACGGCCACATGGACATGTTCCTGTCCAGCTTCGGCGACTACGCCTTCAACAATATCGGCGTGCCGAACGACCTCGGGGACCACTCCTCCCGCTGGGTCCTGGGCCGCGGCGACGGCACCTTCGCCGACGTCGGCCTCAATGAAAGCCTCGTCGGCACGCCCTTTGGCTGGGGCAATGCAGCTCTGGACTATGACAACGACGGCGACCAGGATGTGGTGTTCATCGGCGGCCTGGACCAGCTCCTGGTCAATCAGTCCGATAACCCCGGCGCCCTGCTTTCGAACCTGGGATGCACCGCGAGTTTTAGCGCCGAGATCGACGCGATCCCCACCGACTACACCCGGCACAACGTCCAAGGCCTGGCGGCCGGCGACTTCAATCAAGACGGCTTCACCGATTTCGCCACGGCGTCGAACCTCCGCCTGCCCGACGACCTCCCCCTCGCCCTCGGACAGCCCGTCGGCGGACCGTTCGACGCCACGGCCGCCTTCTTCCCGGCCTTCGCCCCCACCGATGACTCCCTGGCCTATTGGCGCTGGCTCGGCGTCGAGTATGGCGAGGGCGAGCTCACCGTGGAGATGAATAGCGGGGATAACGGCAACCACTGGATTACCGTCGTCCCGACCGGCACCGCCGGCGTCACCGACGGCGGCCGCACCAACCGCAGCGGCATCGGCGCCGTCGTGATGGTGACGCCGGAAGACGGCCAGACGGTGATGCGGCCGGTCCATGTCGGCAATTACACCTCGGCCCACGCCCGGGAAGGCAACTTCGGCCTCGGCGCCGCGGGCTCGGCCACCGTCGAAATGCACTGGCAGGGCGGCGTGCGCAACAAGCTCTACGGCGTCACCCACGGGGAGCGAATCGAATTCCCGGAGATCCCGTGCAGCTATGACGGCACCTTCACCCGCAGCGGCCCCGGCAGCTACGTGAGCTGCCTGCTCGAGTCCTTCGAAGACCTCCAGGAGGACGGACTGCTGACCGACTATCGCCGGCGACTCCGGCTCTTCCTGAGCGCGCTCCGCGCCCGGGTCGAGTTCATTCTGAGGTAGCAGGACCAGCGCCCGGCCAACGCTTAACCACCCGGCGCACGCAGACCCGAGCCTGCGTGCGCCGGGGACGATCTCCCAACCCAGCCCGTTCGCCTGGAGCGTCGAGCTGGCCTTGATCTAAGGAACTTGCGTATTCGACCACCTCGACGTATCGCCGGACTCGAATCCGTCGGCGAAGATCTGGGGCGGGCGGAGGGTGAAGAGGATTTCGGTGACCGGCTGCGACTCCAGCAGGGTGACGGGGGTCCCCTGGAAAGTGTCGCAAAGGCCGCTGAACACCGACCCGGCCGGGCACTCGACGCCTTCCCAGACCTGGTCGACCAGGCCTTCACCGTTGTCCGTCGACAGGTAGTAGGTCCCCGCGAACATCGGAACCTGGACGCGCCCATCGGCGCCGGCCGTGGCGACGCTGCGCCAATCGCCGTCGGTGTCCCAGATGTCGATGGCGGCAAAAGCCACCGGCGCCCCCGTTTGATCGCGGACCTCAATGGAGAACCCTGGCCCAGGGTCGAGCACGATATCGACGTTGATCACGCCATCGCTTTGCACAACCAACGGCGTCCCCGATAAGGGGTCACACGACCCCGGCTCGCACAGCTCGCCGCCGACCCCAAAGACGCGATCCTGATGACGGTCGTGCCCGCGGGTCGCCAAGTAGTAGACGCCCTCGTCAAGCTCCCGGAAGCTGAAGGAGCTCTGTGAATCCGTCGCGACCGGTAGCCCCGCCGCGTCGTAGAGCTGGACCACGCCGGCAGGGGACACGGGTTCGCCCGTCGTCGCGTCCAGCACCCGACCGAAGATCCAGCCGCGGCCCGGGAGCACGAAATCGATCCCCGAGATGAGCTCCCCGCGCGCCACGGGAATCGGCGTCCCGGTGGTCGGGTCGCAGGTCTCGAGCTCACAGGGTCGGTCGTCCCACACTCGATTGAAGTGCAGGGGGGCCGTGGTCACCGCGAAGTACGCCCCTTCCTCGAGCCCCAGAATGCGGTACACGCCATCGTCGCTGTAGTCACTCCCCGCGAGGCGCCCTTCCCCGTCGTAGACCTGGACCGTCGTGTTGAAGGTGGTGTCGCCGCCCGTCTCCTGGACGAAACCCGTGATTTCTCCGCCGACCGGCAGGTCGAAATCCGCCACGCCGCCGCTCGACGTCACCGCGACCGGCGTGCCGTCGGTGGGCACGCAGCCGTTCGGCACGCCGCCGAAGCACGACACGCCGCCGAAAAGCACCGGGATGTGCCGGTCGTAGCCCGAGGCCAGGAGGAAGTAGTTGCCGACCTCGAGGTCGTCGAATTGGTAGCGCCCGTCGGCGTCGGTGGAGGACCGGTCGAGGAACTCGCCCTGCCCGTCGTAGAGCACCACGGAAATGTCACGCAGCGGCCGGTCGTCGCCTTCCTCGGTCACGACGCCGGTCAGAAACGGTTGACGGTCCAGCTCAAAGTCGGCGGTGACGACGGTCCCATCCAACGCCGGTATGGGCGTTCCAGTCGCGGGGTCGCAGGCCTGGTCTTCGCACGGCAGGTCCAGCCACAGCTCGTCGAGGTGGGCTTCTGAGCTGGCGACGAGGAAGTAGGTTCCAGCTTCCAGGCTAACGAATCGATAGTGACCGTCGGCGTCGGAGTATTCGATGCTGGCCGAACTCCCGTCCTCCGGGTGGAGGTAGAGCGTCGCCCCTTCCACCGGCGAACCGGTTCCCGCTTCCCGGACCGTGCCTTCGACCACGGCGCGTCGCACGAGCGCGAAATCGACGTCCTCGACCTCGACCCCAGGCAGCACCTCGATCTCATCTCCGACGGCTGAGCATCCCGCCGCGGGGCACGGAACGCCGTCCCAGGCCAGCGGAAAGAAGTCCCAGACGGTGGCGTAGGCTTGGTATCGACCGGGGGGCAAGCCGACGACGGCGTACTCCCCGTTGCCGAAAACAAAGGAGGATCTCCAAAAACTGCCGTCGACTGACGTGACGCGGACCCAGCCCAACTCGAGCCCTCCGCCGGCATCCGCCGCCGTGACGCGACCGGAGACGCGACCGTTCGGCGTCAGCTCCATCTCCAGCCGAGCCGTCTCGCCTTCGACCACCTCCACGGGCGTTCCCGTCGTCGGGTCGCATCCTTCCGGGCAGGGGATGTCTTCCCACAGCTGACTCAGGTAGGCGGTATCCGACGCCTTGGCGAAGTAGGTGCCGCTCGCGAGCCCGCCGACCCGCAAGATATGGCCAGACGATGAACTCACCTGCAGTCCGTTCTCGTCATAAATCTCCAGCCTATTCACAAAGACCGGATCGCCGGTCAGCGCATCTCTCACCTCGAATTCGATGGAGCCCAGCAAGGCCAGGTCAAAGTCGATGCCGGAGACGACCTGCTCGGACGGAACGAAGACCGTCTCGCCGGCGAGCGGGTTGCAGTCCCCCGAGTGGCAGCTGTGGTCGGGCCAGACCGCGTCGATAGTTTCCGGATGGCGAATGGTGAGGCGATAGTCCCGGCCAAAAAGTCCGTCGAATCGGTAGCGCCCCGCCACGTCTGTGTAGGTCGTCTCCAGGCGATTTCCGAAGGCGTCGTAGAGGTATACGACCGCGTCGTCGAGCGGTAAACCGCCGTCCGTCTTCGCGCGGCCGGTGATCGCGGCGCCTTCGACGAGCACGAAGTTGATGCCGGAAACGGTGACCCCGTCAGCCACGTCGAAGGGAGTGGCGTCGGCGAACCGACACGCGCCTTCGCACGTCACGCCGTCGTAGGCGGAGCCCAGGTAAGGGGAATCGAAGGTCGGATTTACGAAAGCGGTGTAGGTGCCGGGGTCGACCGGGAAGATGAAGGTGCCGTCGACCGCCGTGCTGACGCTGCCGCTGGAGACCCCGGAAGGTCGCCGAAAGTCCACGAGCCGGCCTTCGACGGGCTGGCCCGCGGTATCGAGGACCTGCCCAGAGACCGCACCTGTGGATTCCAGCCCGATTTTGACCGGGTCGGTGCCGGAGGCGTGGATCCAGAAGCCTTGGCCCGCCTCGGCCGCGAAAGGCGTCGCCGCCAGGAGGCCGTAGGCGTCGTCACCCTCGGCGACGGGCACCGTCGGCGGACACGAGTCGTAGACCGTGACCCGGGTATCGCCCAGGGAACCCGCGGTGTCGGCCCGGAAAAGGCCTGCGCGAGGGGCCCGGAAGCGCACCCAGCCCGCGTCAGCTCGGAGACTCGACGCGGCGCGCTCCCCCACCCCGAGCGACGGCGCCGAGGCGCAGGAGGCGCCGACCTTCACAGACGCCGGCCAGGGCTCTTCCATGGCCGGGACGGCGACGCCGTCGGCGAGGTCCTTCGCCAGGCTCAAGAGCCGGATGAATTTCTGTTCCTCGATCGACGGCGTGGTGCCCTTTAAGTCTTGGATGCGGGCGCCGTAGGTCTCGATCCGCAGGAGCAAGCCCCCGATCTGCCGGTCGAGGGACGGGGACGCTTCGTCGAGGGTCCGCCGCTGCGCGAGCTGGGTGAGCTCTCGGTGGAACTCGACGAGGTCCTGTCCGAAGTCCGGGGTGGACGGGGCGCGGTCGGAGATCTCGCTCGCCGTCAGATCCTGAGCCAGAACCGGCCCGGGCGACGTCGAGGCCCAAAGGGCCAGAAAGCAAGCGAAACAAGTGCGGAGACTATTTTGAATACGGGACGGGAAGAACAAGCTAGGCATGACTTTCCTCGTATCGGTCTGAACCGAAGGTAGAACGCGGAGTGCGGACACGGGGCCCTCGGGGACCGGAACGGAGGTCCCCGAAAACTCAGAGGCGGTGGGCGGATAGGACAGGGGCCGTGGGGCGAGAACGGGTCCGTCTCCCGCCTGTCCTTAAACCCTGGCTAAGGGCAGGTATCGAAGGCCGAGGTGTCGAGCACCGGCCGGTAGCTCTGGCCGGACGGGTTGCGGTAAACCCGGAATTCACCGGTGACCGTGTCCGTGACCCGCAGCTCGACCTCGACATTGGTCAAGCCGCCGGCGAAAACCCAGAATCGATCGAAGGGCGCGGCGCAGGCGTCCAGGACCTTCACAATCAGCTCGATATTGCTCGAGTCGAAGAACCAGAAGAGGCCGGTGTCGGCGCGGAACGGCACGGCCATGCCTTCACCGAAGCCGAGGAAGGTCTCGAAGGAGGTTTCCACCTGGAAACGCCCGCCGTCGCCGAGGCAGAGTGTGGTGGCGTCCGGAACACACGTCGCTTTAGCGACCGCGGCGCGTGACGGATCAGCATCGCGTCTCTCTTGGGGCCCGCGAGTCCGCTCGAGCTCGAGCGCCTCCACGCTGTGGCGAAGGCGCTCCGCGGCGAG
>JBCDKB010000218.1:0-13375 GCA_038747035.1 Acidobacteriota bacterium
ACAATGTGATGCTCAGAATCGGCAGACAAAAGGAATTCAACTACCTCTATAAGCTTCCCAAGAACCATGCTCCAGGGACCCACTGGTACCACGGGCATGTTCACGGCTCGACCGCCCTCCAGGTGCAGGGCGGCATGGCAGGGGCCCTCATCGTCGACCCCTTGGACGCACAATCGAGCCTCAATCCGCCGGGATACCGGGTTCAGGAGCACATCATAGTCATTCGAGCCGAAAGTCAAGACGAGCTCCGCCCAAAGGCCGGCGCCGCGGCCGATCTGCAAACCGCGGCGGAAGCAGAACTTATCGACCTCAAAACTCCCAGAGAGCTTGAAGAGTTGGTCAATCGCTTGACAGACCACGAGCTCGATCAGTTGGTGCAATCGATCCACAGCCTCCGCGTCCCGAATCCGCTGCTTACCGTCAACGGCCAAGTCCAACCCGTAGCCTCCGTGGCCAACGACGAAATTCAGCGCTTGAGACTCATAAACGCGGGTTCCCGAAAGAGTGACTTCCGGGACCTGTGGATTCGAGATCACGACATGTATTTGGCAGCCTTCGACGGCATCAACTTGACAAGACTCACGCGCTCAAAGGGTCAATTCACCCGCTATAACAGGGACAATCCACTACAACTCGCTCCGGGGAATCGCGCAGACGTCTTCTTCATTCCGAAGCCCGGCGTGACTCACTCACTGATGGCCGCAGGCCGGATTCAAGTAGAGAGTTTCAAGCCTCAGCCTAGGACTCCAAGCGCAGTAGGTCCTGGCGAGCCGAGACAGCGCGCAAGGGCTCTTGTCCAAGAGCTGATCAGCTTTAGTAGCCCTCCCCGGGCGGGTCGAGTCTCCGGGGACTCGCCACTGGCTTCGACGCCCTTCCTTGAGGCCCTCGACGCGCACCTCCAAGGCCTCCAAGAGTCCCTTCCTGCCTATCGGACTGGGTACCTGCGACCGTTTACCGAAGAGCCAAGCACAACGCGCAGTCTGACCTTTAACGTGACCGACCGCAACATGCCCAAGAAGAGGAGCTTCAGCATCAACATGAGGAGCTTCAATCCGCCCCCAACACAAGAGATCCACGGTCATCACGACATGCCCGGATCATCTGACTACCTCGGCCTTAAGGCCGGCGATGGTGGCCAAGGTCCCGACGGACAGAGCCCCTGGCCGCCTCGAGCCGGAACGGAAGAAGAGTGGACAGTCAAGAACGAATCCGGCGTCCGCCACCCTCTACACATCCACGTCAGTCCATTTTGGATCACGGACATCCACGAAAACTATTGTCTCGATCCCAAGGGCCAGGCGCGGCCGTGCGATCTTTCGCCCAAGGATATTGAATACTGCAGATGCAACGATAACGAAACCAAAGAATTCGGCAGCGTCAGAAAATACTCCCCCCACGATCCACGGCTCGATCGATGGCAAGATACGGTCACCCTCCCCCACAAGGGCTCCGTGACGTTTCGACATCGCTTCAGTCCAGGGCTGACGGGCCTCTATGTGCTCCACTGCCACATCTTGCAGCACGAAGATCGCGGCATGATGATGAATATCCTGACGGTCCCGCATCAGCACAGGAGCCCGGGCGATTTCTTTAAAGACCAGAATCGGGAAAACGAGCGCCTAAACCGCGCAATCGCCAGCGGGACCTAGAGCACGGCGCTCGATCCGACCGCGGCGGCGGTGCTTTTCGCCCTGCTGCTCGTCGCGGGACTAATGCACCTGCGCCGATCCTGAGGCGCGGCACAGGAACTTGAGTCTCAATCGAGCGGCAGCCGGATCTCGAGCTCGGCTCCCCCTTCAGGGATGTTCTTCGCTCCGATCGTGCCGCCGTGCAGGGCGACGGCCCGTCGGGCGATGGCCAGCCCCAGACCGTAGCCGCCGGAGCTCTGGCCGCGGATAAATGGCTCAAAGAGCGTCGCGAGTTTGTCGTCGGCGATCCCTTCTCCGCCGTCCCGCACCCGCAGCTGGACCAGCTCGGCCTCCGTCACCTCGAGGCTCACCTCGATCTGCTTGGATTCCCCGGCGTGCTGGAGCGCGTTGCGGACGACGTTCTCGACGGCGCGGTGCAAGAGCTCGGCGCTGCCGCGCATGATGAGCTCTTCGGCCCCCGGCAGCTCGAGCACCACGTCGATGCCGACCGCGTCGGCCTCAAAGGCGACGCCGTCTCGGATCACGCGGAGCAATTCGATCAGATCGAAATACTCGTCCAGTGACGCCTGGCTATCCCCCTCCAGCCGGGCCAGGGTGAGCAGCTCACCGACCAGCCGGTCAAGCCGCTGACAATCCCGCTCGATGCGCTCGGTCGCTTCCTCGAGGCGGTCGGGACGACGGCGCGCCAGGTCGGCGGCGACGCTCAAGCGCGCCAGGGGGGAGCGGAGCTCGTGGGAGACGTCGTGCAGGAGCTGCCGCTGGGTCTCGATCGAACGGGCGAGCTGGCGCGACATGTCTTCGAAATGGCGGCCCAGGTCGCCGATCTCATCGCCCCTGCCCGTGATGCGCGGGTCCAGTGCAATTTGGGTCTGCCCGACCGCCAAGGCGTCGAAGGCCGCCTTGAGCTCGGCGATCGGACGGGTCCAGGCGACGGTGACGCTGCCGGCGAGCACGACCCCGGCCCCGGCGAGCAGGATGCCGAGGATCCACGGATATTCCATGAACCACCGGACCACCAGGCGATCCGTCGGCGCCGTGCCTTCGGGGTAATAGACCACGAAGGTCCGGCCCTCGGCGCTGGTCGCCTTCTTGACCGGCGCACGCTCGTCGGATTCGACGGCGATCGACCTGGCCACGGCGAGGGATTCCGGTTCGACGGCGCGCCCCAAGATCTCTTGACCCTGGGGGTCGACGACCCAAGCCGGGACGGTGGGCTCCGGCTGGGCTTCCCACCGCTTGGCCAACGCCAGGAAGGACTCCTCACCGCCGTATCGGAGGGTGCTCTCGGCGATCTGCACGCCGATGGTCGCCGGCCGAGTCTGGCTGACGGCGGTACGCGGTAGGAATTGGGCCCGGGAATCGAGCGCCAGGGCGCCGAAGAGGGCGACGCTGAGCAGCGTCCAGGCTAAGAAGTAACCGCCGAGGATGCGCCAGAAAAGACTCATCACTCGGGTTCCGCGACGAGCTGGTACCCGAGGCCGCGCACCGTTTGTATCGGCGACCGGCCATCTTCCAAGTCACCGAGCTTGCTCCTGAGGTGGCTCAAATGCACGTCGATACTGCGGTCGTAGCGGGTCAGCTTGCGGCCGAGGGCTCGCTCGGAGAGCTCTTCCTTCGACACCACGCGACCGGCGTCCCGCACCAGCTGTTCGAGAATATTGAATTCGGTGCTCGTCAGGTCGAGCGCCGCGCCGCGCCAGTGCGCGGTGCGCGCCCGCGGCTCGACGTGTAGGGCGCCGGCTTGTAAGGAGGCGTGGGCATCCTGTCGGCGGCGTCCGGCCGTCATCCGGCGAAGGATCGCCCGCAGGCGGGCCACCAGCTCGCGCGGCGGGCAGGGTTTGGTGACGTAATCGTCGGCGCCGAGCTCGAGACCGACGATGCGATCGATATCGTCTCCCCGGGCCGTCAGCATCAGCACGGGCACGTCGCTCGACTGCCGAATCCTGCGCAACGTCTCGACGCCGCCGATGCCCGGCATCATGACGTCCAGCACCACGATATCTACCGGGGATGCGTCCATGGCCTCGATCCCGCTTTCGCCGTCATAAGCCAGCGTGACCTCGAAACCTTCGCCTTCCAAGACTTCCTGGTGGAGGGTGCACAGCTCGATGTCGTCGTCGATGAGTAGGACGTGGGGCAGGTCGCGCATGGGCGAATAGTAAATCCGCTTCGACGCCAACGAAAGCGCACTTAACGTGAATTACATAGCTTTACCTTCCTTAACGCACGCTTAGCTGCACTTGACGAGGGTGCTTTCTAGTCTTTCTTCGGCGCTGCCGCGGCGCCGACGGTGGTGTTCGAGGGCCAAGCGTTTAGCCCCCCGATTCCTCCCCCGCCGCGACCGCCGAGACCCCGATCGCAAACCTTGACTGGAGAACCCCACCCATGACGAGACGCAGCCTAGTTATTCTTCTTTTCTTGACGGCGCCGGCGTTTGTAAAGGCCCAGTCCCTCTTGCCGACCGAGCTCCCCACCTATCCCATCTCGGTCACCGAGGGCATCGTCTACGGCACGGGGGAGGTGAGTTCACCGGCTCCGCGTGACAAGGAGCTGCTGCTCGACCTCTACGAGCCCGTCGGCGCCCGGGAGGCGACCGGGGAACTGAGCCCGGCGCTCGTCCTGATCCACGGCGGCGGTTTCATCGGCGGCTCACGCCAAGAGGGCCTACTGGTGAATATCGCTGAGAATCTGGCGGCGCGGGGCTGGGTCGTGGTCTCGATCGAGTACCGCCTCGGACCCGACGTTCCGATTCCGTCCGCCCGCATGCAGACGCTCCTCGAGGCGGCGGCCGCCGCCATTCCCGACAATCAACCGGTCCTGGCGCAGGCCCAGGTGGGCGCCGTGGACGACACGCTCACCGCCGTCGAGTGGCTTAAGTCTCGGGCCGGCGGCCTCGGCATCGAACCGAGCCAAATCGGCCTCCTGGGGACCTCCGCCGGCGCCGTCACCGCGGTCCATACGGGATATCTACTCGATGACCACGCCATCGCCGCCGATCCCTTCACGTTCGTCGTCGATCTCTGGGGCGGCAGCATCATCCCCGCCGACAATCGGCCAGCCGCGGCCCGCTTTCTGGAAGCCGGCGAGCCGCCCCTCTTCGTGGTCCACGGCACCGAGGATCCGCAGGTCGACTTCGAGCTCGCCCAACTCCTGGTCGCCCGGGCCGACGCCCAGGGCGTGCCCTACGAGTTCCATCCGCTGGCCGGGGTCGGCCACGGCGTCAATCTCTTCCAGGTGGAGCTCAGTCCAGGACTGACGCTCTTTGAACGGATGGCCCAGTGGAGCCGGTCGGTGGTGCAAGAGCAGCGCGCCGAAACCCGCAGTCTCGCCTTCGAGGTCGGCGACATCTCGGTCTCGGAAGACTCGGCGACAGCCTCCCTGCGCGTTCGTCGACTCGGCACGGCGTCCGGCGGCGCCGGGGTCACCGTAGAAACGCGCGCCGGCACCGCCACCTCCGGCGTCGACTTCTCACCCCTCGAGCTCGACTTGACCTGGCCGGACGGCGACGTCGAGCCGAGGACGGTCAACGTCGACTTAATCGACGACGGACAGGTCGAGGGGCCAGAGACCTTCAGCCTCCAGCTGAGCAACCCCACCGGCGGCGCGGCCCTCGTCTCGCCCTCGACGCTCACGGTCACGATCACCGACGACGATCAGGTCGTGCCGAGCGCGTGCGCCCCCGACGACACCACATCGTGCCTACTCGGCCAGAGATTTCGGGTCACGGGCGTGATGACCGACGCCAACGGCAACGCCTTCACCATGCGGGTGATGAGCTTCGAAGGTCAGCGCGCCGAAACGGACACAACCGTCTTCTTCGAGAGCTTCATCGACGGGGCGGTCGAGTTCGTTTTCAAGATGATCGACGCCTGCACCCTCACCGACACCTACTGGGGCTTCCTCTCCGGCACCCTGACCAACCAGGAGACGATATTCCGTGTCGAGGACACGGCCACGGGCCAAGTCCAGGTCTATTCAAATCCCGCGGAGCAGATCGCCACCGGCTTCCAAGACACCGACTTCTTCCGCACGTGCGACGGGTAGGCCACCGGCCGTCGGACGCCTCCTGTGCGAGGGCCAACACCGCGACGGGCCCTCTCGCGTCCAGGCAAAGATCGGACGCCACCGGCCGCAGTCCTAAGGCGGTCGGTGGCCGTCGCGGAGCCGACGCTACTCGAGCAGCCGACCCTCCAGCTCGATCTCTTCCACGTCGGCCAAGCGGTCCCGGAGGGGCGCCGGCACCGGGGGCACGTCCCTGGCGGAGAGCTCCATCCGGCCTTCGGCGTCAAATTCGACCACGTAGTTGACGCGCTGGGTCGGCTCGACTTCGGGGAAGTCCGCACGCTGGTGGGAGCCCCGGCTCTCTTCCCGCGCCAGGGCGCCGCGCAGGGAGGCCTCCGCGCTGTCCAAGGAACCGAGCAGGTCGAGCGCGAGGGCCAGGTCCCCGAAGCCTTCGGCACTGGGCCGCACGTCGACCCTTTCGGCGGCCGACTTGAGGTCGGCCAGCTTGGCCAGGCCCTGCTCCAGCTTGTCGCGGTGGCGCACGACGCCGCAGTCCGACCACATGAGGTCCCGCACCGCCCGCTGGAGGGGCCGGGCGAGCTCTTCATCGTGCTTGGTCAACCGGTCCAGCTCGTCGTGGGCTCCCTGGATCACCAGGCGGCTTCGTCGCTGGATGTCGAGCTCTTCAGAGAACTGGGCGGCGCTCTCGCCGGCGCGCTTTCCGAAAACCACGATCTCAGCGAGCGAATTGCCGCCGAGTCGATTCGCTCCGTGCACGCCGCTGGTGCACTCCCCGGCCGCGTAGAGGCCGCGCACCCGGGTCGCGTGGCTTTCCGGCTCCACCACCACGCCGCCCATCGTGTAGTGCGCCGTCGGCGCCACTTCCATCGGCTGTTTCGAGATATCAAGCATCTGCGATTCCATGAACTGGCGATACATTCGCGGCAGCTTTTCGAGGATGAACTCCTTCGAACGGTGGCTAATGTCGAGGAAGACGCCGTTATTCTCGCTCCCTCGGCCCTCGACAATCTCCGTGTAATTCGCCAGCGCCACGCGGTCTCGGGCGGAGAGCTCCATACGCTCGGCGTCGTAGCGCTCCATATAGCGCTCGCCGAGGCTGTTGAGCAGGTGGCCGCCCTCGCCGCGCACCGCTTCGGTGACCAGCGTGCCGGCCATGGTCTCAGGGGCGACCATGCCCGTCGGGTGGAATTGCACCAGCTCCATATCGGCGAGCTCGCAGCCCGCGAGCAGGGCCAGGCGCATGGCGTCGCCGGTGTTTTCATCGCGGCGCGACGAGCTGCGCCGCCAGATGCGGGTATGCCCCCCCGCCGCCAGGACCACCGCGTCCGCCAGATAGACCGACCGCTCGCCGGTGACGATATCGAAGGCCATGGCGCCGAAGCACGAGGCGCCTTCGGAACGGTCGACCAGCAGACGGGAGACGTACTGCAGGTCATGGATGGGGATCTTTAGCTTCTCGACCCGCTCGGTGAGCGTATTCAGCACGGCTCGCCCGGTGTAGTCCCCGGCATAGCAGGTGCGGCGGTATTTGTGGGCCCCGAAAAACCTCTGGTCCAAGAGACCGTCAGGGGTGCGGGCGAAAGGGGCCCCCCACTCGGCCAGCTCCCGGATGAGCCCGGGGGCTTCGCGCACCAGGAGCTCCACCGTTTTCGGTTCGGCGAGGTGGTAGCCCTCCTGATACGTGTCGACGAAGTGTTGCTCCCAGGAATCTTCCGGGTCCACGGTGGCCAAGGCCGCATTGATACCGCCCGCCGCCAGGACGGTGTGGGCGTCATTGCGCATGCGCTTGCCGAGGATCACCACCTCTGCACCACTCTGGTGCGCCGCGATCGCCGCCCGGAGTCCCGCGCCGCCGGAGCCAATCACGAGGACGTTGGAGATATTCGTTCGATGTTTATGCTGCATGTCTATGCCTTTCCGGTGCTCTACCGGTGCAAGTGCTAGGTCGTCGGAAAACAGCCGACATCGAAGCTGCGCAGCTCGGGCGCGGCCCCGAGGCCGACTCGATTGCCTGAAAATTTACCGCAACGCGCCCTAAAACAGAACCAACGCAGTCCTATTTCTAGGCCGGCAGCCTGCGGGCTATCCAATCTGCCCAGGGTCCGGGAGTCGGCGCTCCCCCTCGACCGGGCCAGCAGAAACATCGCTCAAACAGAAACCTATCGACTATCATCGATAAATCGAGAAAAATCCGGTGGAGTGTACCCGCGGTCAAGCGGCGGTCCCCCGCTGCCCGCTGGCGCCAGCTCGGTCGGTAGGAGGAGTCGTCAGTATGGATTTTCGGTACTTGGATCGCTGCTACCGCATCGCCGACCGCATGATCGACCCGATCGTCGGGACTTTGGGCTGGGCCGGAGACGCGCGGCCCCTCAGTCGAAAACAGCTCGAAGTGCTGGCCCTGCTCGCGAGCCACCGCGGCGCCACCGTGTCGCGCGCCGACTTCATCGAGCAGGTTTGGGACGGCGACAAGCTGGTCGGCGACAAAGGGCTGACCAATATCGTCTACGAGCTCCGTCGCGCGCTGCAGGACACGGAGTCGAGTCAGCCGCTGATCCGCACGATCCCCCGGCGCGGCTACCAGCTCAACGGTGAAGCGGAGGTGGTCTTCGAGGAGATGGCCCCGGCTTTCGCCGAAGGTCAGACGGTGCCGGGGCGCCCCGGCTGGCGGCTGGACGCGCGGGTCGCGGGCGACGACGTCGCGGAGACCTGGCTGGTGAGCGAGCCGCAGAGTCAGGAACGGCGAACCTTTCGTTTCTGCCGCAGCGAAGAACAGCTACAGGTCCTCAGGCGGGAGGTCGATGTGCTGCGTTTCCTGCGCGATCACTTGACGAATCATCGACACCTGGCCAGCTTCGTCGACTGGCGGCTCGACGAGCCCCCCTATTTTCTGGAGATGGAACCGACGGTCCACGGCAGTCTCCGGGGTTGGTCAGCGAGCCCGGAAGGCGTCCGTTCTTCGCTCGACGAGCGGCTTCGTCTGGTGGCGGAGGCGGCGAACGGGCTCGAGGCCATGCATTCGCTCGGCGTCGTGCACGGCAATATTTCACCGTCGAGTCTCCTGGTCGACCGAGACGGCCGAGGCACATTCGGCAAACTCGGCGAGTTCGGCCGAGTTCGTCTGATGCCCGGGGCGGCGCCGGAGAACCTCCAATCTGGCCTCACCTTCGGCGCGATCGACCTCGGTTCCCAGGTGCTTTACCGGGCGCCGGAATGTCAAGGCGCCCACGACCTCGAACCCGCGGTCGATATCTACGCGCTCGGCGTCGTGCTCCAGCAGACCCTGCTCGGGGACTGGAGCTGCGGTCCCACCGAGGGCGAGCTCAAGGCACTGGATCCGGCGCTGCGCGAGATCATCACGGCGTGCGTTGACGCAAAACCGGGATCACGACCGAGTGCCCAGGGTCTTTGCGAGCGCCTCGAAGGCATTCGCAGGGACCGGACGCAGCTGGCGACCGAGATCGAAACCACGCGACGGGCCTCCCCGCCCGTGGCGTCGGCGCCTTCCACCCCGCCGGGCGTCGGCCGCTCGATCGGGCCTTACCGGCTCCTGGACGTGCTCGGGGAGGGCGGCATGGGCACGGTCTACCTGGCGGAACAGCGTGAGCCCGTGGAGCGGCAGGTCGCGCTGAAGTTGATTCGCGCCGGCCTCGACGGCAAACAAGTGTTGGCCCGCTTCGAGGCCGAGCGCCAGGCGCTGGCGTTGATGGACCACGAGAACGTCGCCGCGGTCTACGACGCCGGGCCATCCGCCTCCGGCCACCCCTACTTCGTCATGGAGCACGTGCCCGGACCCGACATCCTGTCGTATTGCGACCGCGCCAAGCTCGGCCTGCGATCCCGCATCGAGCTCTTCACCCAAGTCTGCGACGGCGTCCACCACGCCCACCAGAAGGGTCTGATTCACCGCGACTTGAAACCCGGCAATGTGTTGGTGAAAAAGCCCACCGGCGAGTCCGCCACGGTCAAGATCATCGACTTCGGGGTCGCCAAGTCACTGCAAAAGAAGCTGAGCCCGCGCACGGTCCATACCCGGATCGGCACCTTCGTGGGGACGCCGCACTACTCAAGCCCGGAACAGGTCTCCGACCTCCTACCGGACGTCGACACTCGCTCTGATGTGTATTCCTTGGGCATCCTGCTCTATGAGCTCTTGACCGGCGTGACGCCCCATAGCCCCGAGGAGCTGACCGGCAAGTCCTCGGCGGAGCTGGCCAAGATTCTCAGCGAAGAGCCGCCGACGCCCCGCTCGCGATTCACCCACCTCGACGCGGCGAAGAAGGAAGAGATCGCCAGCAACCGCTCGCGCTCGGTCCCGGAGCTCGAGCAGCGGCTCGACGCGGACGTTTCGTGGATCATCCTCAAGTGCCTCGAGCCCGAGCCTGACGACCGCTACTCTTCGATCCCCGAGCTCAAGAAGGATCTCAAGCGCTGGCTTGTGGACGAACCCGTCGAAGCCCGGCCCACCACCGGGTTATACCGAGTGCGCAAGCTGATTCGCCGGCACCGGACGCCCGTCGCCCTCGCGGCGCTCATCGCCGTCGCGCTCCTGACGTCGACGGCGGTGGCCGTCGCGGGCTTCATGCGCGCCGAGGAGGAAGCCTCCAAGGCCCGGGCGGCGGCCCTCGAGGCCGAAAAGGCCGCCGAGTTCCAGGCTCGGCAGCTCGCGTCCGTTGATCCTTCTTCTATCGGCATCGGCATCCGCGCGTCGCTCCGCGAGGCCGTTGGGGCGCACCAGGCGCCCGGAGACGAAGCCAAGAAAGAGCAGCTGGACCAGCTCCTGCGGGGCGTCAACTTTACGGACTTGACCCTCGGCCAGCTCCAAGACAATTTCTTTGAGCCTGCGCTCCGGGAAATCGAGGCGAGCTACGGTGATTACCCCTTGCTGCAGAGCCGCCTGTGGCAGGCGACGGCGGAGACCCTCCGCGAGTGGGGCCAGTTCGATCGCGCCGCCGAAGCCCAGGAGCTGGCGTTGAACCGCCGCCGGGAGGTCGTTGGCCCCGATCACCCTCTGACCCTCGTCTCTTTGCGCAACCGGGGGAATCTCTTCCGCAAGATGGGACGCACCGAGGAGGCTGAAGCCGACTTACGGAGCGCCGCGGAGAGCCTCCGACAGATCCTGGGAACCGAGGATCCGGCGACCCTCGACGCCCTCACCGACCTCGCGATGCAGAAGCTGGCCCAGGGCGAGCTCGACGAAGCGGAAACGCTCCTCCATGAAGCCCTCGAGGGTCGACGACGGGTGCTCGGTGAGGAGCACCGCGGGACCCTCGAGCTGATCGAAAACCTGGGAACTCTCCGCAAGGAGCAAGGCAAGCTCGACGAGGCCGAGGCCCTCTACCGCGAGGTCCTCGAGCGGCGCCAGCGCGCGCTCGGCGACCAAGACATCGGCACCCTCGCCTCCCTCAACGCCCTCGGCATGATTCTCCGCAGCCAGGGAAAGCTTGAAGAGTCTGAAGAGGTCCAGCGCCAGTCGCTCGATCGGGTCCGCGAGCTGCGCGGCGACGACCATCCCGACACGCTCACCGCCTCGTCCAACCTGGCGCTCATTCTGACGAGCCTGGGCCAGCACGACGAAGCCGAGAAGCTCCAGCGCGAGACTTTAGAGATTCGACGGCGCCTGCTGGGCGACGATCATCCGGTCACGCTCAACTCCCACTTCAATCTCGGATCGGCCCTCCAGGCCCAAGGAGAGCTCGAAGAGGCCGAGGTCCAGGTGCGAATCGCCGCCGAGGGCTGTCGACGGGCCTTCGGCGAAAAGCATCCGATCACGCTCGGCGTCACCGCCAGCCTCGGGAAGCTGATGCAGAAGCTCGACCGCTTTTCTGAAGCCGAGGTGCTTATCGAGCGGGCCCTCGAAGGCTACGAGCAAACCCTCGGCCCCGACCACCCGAGCACCGCCGGGGTGCTCATGGCCCTCGGCAGTCTAAGGCGAGACCAAGGTCGCCTAGCTGACGCCGAGGCGCGCATGCGCCAAGGCGTCGAGAAGCAGCGTCGAGCGCTCGGAGCTGAGCATCCGCAGACCCTCAGCTCGATCCAGGCCCTTGACGCGCTCCTTGGGGACATCGAGCCGTCCGACTCCGCTTCGCGATAGCGGCACAGCTTTCAAACGGACTCCAAGCCGGGACCTCCCGGAGGCCCGTCCCAGCCGAGGGATTAGGCCAGAGCCATCAGCCGCCTGCGGCGGAAGCTAAACAGTCACAGAGGCCTCTTCACTCCCGATTCCAATAGTCGAAAGAAACCACCCGGCCGCCGCCTTCCACCGTGATTACGGTATCGCGCGCCGTAAGAGTCGTCTGTTGATTCGGAATGGCGTACTGCCCAGGCTGCGGAAGGATGAGCGCGCTATTCTCATCGAAGACTTCCTGGCTCATGTAGTACCACTTCCTCTCCGGGCGGTATTCGTAGTAGGTTTCGCCCTTGGCCTTGCTGAACAGCTCCACCTCTTCGTACTCATGCATGATGTAGCGGACCTCTGTTTTCAAGGTGACCGCGAGCCCTTGCTTAAAGACGCTGGGGACGTTTGGCATCAGCTGCACACCGAGTTGGTTGTCATATTCGAAGACGGTCTGGGCGTTGTTCACCTGGGTCTGATAGATAATCCCTGGTTTGTAGACGTACTTCTTGCCGTCGCGGTAGCGATACCCGAGCCAGTTATTTTGGAATTTCTTGCTATTACCGGTGTAGACAAAGAAATTTGCAATAATATTGTCCATCGCGTTGTGGGCCATCTTCTCGCCATGGTTCTTCATCTCCTGGTTGGTGTTGTGACTAGTCGGAGTGAAATTAGCCTCTCCGCCGCGATTGCCGGCGTAGAAGTGATGAACAAGGTGAGCCGCCACGAATCGGAGAGGACTATTTTGGCTCTTCAGATAGTTATTTAAATTAGCAATGAAACCTTTCGATTCAGCGCTCGATCCGCCAGTATTGGAACTGGCAGATTTATAACTCAAGTACAAGTCACCATCAACGGCTACCGCGGAGTATTGCCCACCCCAAACCATCAGATCCTGGTCGCCAGTCACATGTTCAAAGGGATCACTGACGATTCTGAGCGTTCCCTCCTCATCCTCCACACTGTCAATGATCATCCCAGGGAGGTCTTGGTCGTCCGGTGAAGGTGACTCTAGGTCACCTGGCAGCTCATGCAGGCACACAGCGTAGGCCCCTACTGCCCAAAGGGATGCGATGACCAAAGCAGCGACGCGGGGCAGAAGCAAGTGTCCATCGGATCGAGCCTTGCTCAGCACCCGAAGAGGAAGGTCAGCTCTCATCGGAGGTAACGGGAAGTCTAGATTTCTGCGGTTAAACATATTTTCTCCTCGGGAGGTCGGCTGCGCCGATCCCGGTGCAGGATGTCTGGTTCAAGATCAACTCAACGTGATGTCGAAAGTCGTGATGCTCTCTAGCTCTTGGTCGCAAGCCGCTGCAGGCACAGGGCCCGACCTGTTGAATCGCCCTACACAAGCTAGAGGGAACAAAGTGGCGCACCGAAGCTGACTCTGTTTTTGTAGACGTCGATCCAGCCTGTGTCGCCCGCACTTCCGGAGCCACTCGCCCGGAGGTGAATCTCGTCGAGCAAGACCGGATTGTTTTCAATCATCGATGTGTCAAACGACATCGGGCCGGCCAAAAGGGTTTCGACGGAATAGGTCCAGTTGTTGATGTAGCTTAATAACGCATCGACTCCAAGGCTACCTCCATGG
>JBCDKB010000219.1:0-13373 GCA_038747035.1 Acidobacteriota bacterium
CAGCCACGATCCGGCGGACCCGCACTCGCTGCCGGACGATCGCGTGGTCGACCTCGCCGCCGATCCCGGCGGCGGTCTGTGGGTCGCCACCACGGGCGGCGGACTCGGGCGCAGGGACCCGGTGACCGGTGCTTTTCAGAGGATCCGGCACCGCGCTAACGATCCGGACTCGCTCAGCAGCAACTCGCTGCTGAGTGTGGAAGTGGACCGCGAAGGGATCGTCTGGGCGGGCTCCTACGTCGGCTTGAATAAGATCGACCCTAGGCGTTCCCAATTCGCAACCTATCGGCACATTCCGGGCGAAGCGAACAGCCTGGCGAGCAATAGCGTCTGGCCAATCTTGGAGGATCGCGACGGCGTCCTGTGGGTGGGTACCTACGACAGCGGCCTCCACCGCATCGATCGAGATCTGGGCCAAGTCACGCACTTTTCTACCGACCCCGACGATCCCGATAGCTTGCCCCACGGGACGGTGGAGTCCCTCTACGAAGATGCGTCGGGACGCTTCTGGGTCGGCACCCGCGAGGGGCTGAGCCTGATGGATCGCGGCACCGGACGTTTCTTCGATCCTTGGCACCAAAAGGGAGCGGAGGTCGACTTCCCGAGGAGGGAAGTCTTCGCCCTCTACGAGGACAGCTCACAACGCTTTTGGGTCGGCACCATGGGTCTCGGGCTGGTTCTCTTTGACCGCGAGCTCCGGAAACCGGTGCGTTTTTACCAATCCGATCCCGAGGATCGGGCGACCCTCACCGAGAGCCGGGTCTATGACGTGCTCGAAGCCGACGACGGTCGACTG
This sequence comes from Acidobacteriota bacterium, assembly GCA_038747035.1. Taxonomy (GTDB): domain Bacteria; phylum Acidobacteriota; class Thermoanaerobaculia; order Multivoradales; family J023; genus JAUIJL01. Next base: position 797 of record JBCDKB010000219.1, read on the forward strand.
TGGGTCGGGACGTTGAACGGCGGCCTGAATCTCTTGGATCCGGAGACGGGGCACGTTCAGCAATTCCGCCACGACCTCGACGACCCCCGGAGCCTCAGGGGCAATCGGGCCGTCTTGATGCACCGGGACCGTCGGGGAGAGCTCTGGGTCGGGACGCAGCGTGCCGGCCTCCATCGGTACCTCGGTGAGGGACGGGGTTTTGAAGTTTTCACCCCGGAGCAGGGCCTGCCCGGCGGCTCGATCCTCGGCATCCTGGAAGACGACGCCGGGCACCTTTGGCTGAGCACCTTCAACGGCTTGAGCCGATTCGATCCGAGGACCGAGACTTTTGTGAATTTCAACGTCGGTGACGGCCTCCAAGGGAATTCGTTCTCGCCGACGTCGTATTTCCGCAGCCGGCGCGGCGAGATGTTCTTCGGCGGAACCCGCGGCTTGAACGCCTTTTTCCCCGAGGCCGTGGCGATCGACGAGAGCTCGCCGCGGTCGGTACTCACCGAGCTCAGGCTCTTCGATGAAGCGGTGGAGCCCGGCACCACCGCGGTCCTCCCGCATTCGCTCGAGACCGCGGAGGAGCTCGTCCTGAGCCACCGCGAGTACGTCTTTTCCCTGCGCTTCGCGGTCCCCTATTTTAGGAATCGCGAGAACATCCGATTTGCCTACCAGCTCGAGGGCTTTGATCCCCAGTGGATCGAAGGCGACGCCGACGAGCGCGTGGCTCGTTATTCCAACCTGTCCCCCGGGCGCTATACCTTCAGGGTGAAAGCCAGGTCAGCGCACGGGGCCTGGGGCCAGCCGGCGGAGCTCCGCGTGATCCAGAAGCCGGCGCCGTGGCTGGCGTGGTGGGCCTGGGTGCTCTACGGCGCCGCCACCCTCGCCGGGGTCTTGGTCTTCGTGCGGCGACAGGCCCATCGCCTCGCCGAAGAGCAGGAGATCAACGCCCGCCTGCGGGAGGTCGATACGCTCAAAAACGAGCTGCTCGCCAACACGTCCCACGAGCTCCGCACGCCGCTCTTTGCGATGACCGGGATCACCGAGTCGCTGATCGAAGGCAAGTCGGGGCCACTTCCCGAGGCCGTCAAGGCGGACTTGGAGACCGTGGCGTCCAGCGGCCACCGCTTGGCCCACCTGATGGACGACCTGCTGGACTACTCCAAACTCCGTAGCTCCCGCTTCGCCCTGCATACGAAACCGGTGCCCCTGCACGCGCTCGCCGACGTCGTGCTGACGCTCGCCAAACCGCTGCTCCGGGGCAAGAAGGTCCAGCTGCAAAACGGCATTCCTCCGGAGCTCGACCCGGCCGAGGCCGATGAGCACCGGCTGCACCAGGTGCTGCTCAACCTGGTGGGGAACGCCGCAAAATTCACCGAGCACGGGCATATCCAGATCGAGGCTCGCCGGCACGGCGACGATCAGCTGCTGGTGGTGGTCCGCGACACCGGTATCGGCATCTCGCCCGAAGCCCAGGGGCAGATCTTTGCGCCCTTCGCCCAGGCCGACGCCTCGACGCGCCGCTCCTTCGGCGGCGCGGGTCTCGGCCTCGCGATCTGTCGGCAGCTGGTCGAGCTGCACGGCGGAAGGATTTGGGTGGAGTCCGAACCGGGCGCCGGCTCGAGCTTCCACTTCACCCTGCCGCGGGCGACGGAGGGCGCCCAGTCCCTCTCTCCCGCCCTTGTCGAGCAGTCCCGGGTCGAGGTGCCGGCGTCGCAGGCCCCAATCCGCTCCGGCGGCGAATCCTCTGGCGACTTCCAGATCTTGGTCGTGGACGACGAGGAAATCATCCGCCAGGTCCTCTGTGCTTACCTACAGGGCGAGGACTACCGCTACTTGACGGCGAGCGGCGGTGAAGAAGCGCTCCACATCCTCGAGCGGGAGCCGGTGGACCTGGTGCTGCTGGACGTCATGATGCCCCGCCTCTCGGGTTATGAGGTCTGTCGAAGGATTCGCCAGACGAGGTCGCTCGAGGAGCTGCCGATTTTCTTCCTCTCGGCCATGAACGAGTCGAAAGATATCGCCGCGGGCTTCGCGGAAGGCGCCAATGACTATCTGACCAAGCCGGTGGGTCAGGGCGAGCTGGTGATGCGCCTCAGCACCCACCTGCGGCTGCTCGCGGCCCACCGCGCCCGGAAGCGGGAAGTCAAGGTCCTGCGGGGCCTGCTGCCGATTTGCAGCCAGTGCAAGAAGATCCGCAGCCAGGACGGAGAGTGGGAGACCCTCGAGAGCTATATCGACGGCCACTCAGAGGCTAAATTTACCCACGGATTTTGTCCTCAGTGCCTCCCCCGGGTGCTCTCGGGCGAGTAGCCGGGCGGAGCGGCGGGGCCAGACCGACCCCGGTCGGCGTGGGCGTGCTACTTTGTGGCCATGGTGTATCCGCGATTTTCGATCCGTCCGCCGGCCGACCCGCGGCGCGAGTTTCGACTTTGTCTGGCCCTATTCGGCTCGATGCTGTGGGGCTTGCTCCTCGGCGACTCCGGGGCCATGGCCGGCGTCGTTTTCGAATTGGAGGTCAAGGACCATGGATCGTCGGCCCCGGTTACGGAGCTCGTGGAGATATCCGTCGAAGGGGCGTCCGTGAAGATGGAGCTCGTCACCCGCGCCCGAGAAGAGTCTGACCTTCTCTTTTTCGACGGGCGGCGGGACGAAATGGTTTTCATTGATCGAGACCTGCTCGTTTCTAGGACCGTCGAGAAGGCCACCCTCGAACGGCTGAGCGGCTATGCCGACGCGGCGCTCGAACACACCCGAGAGGCGCTCCGAAAGAGCCCGGACCCGGTGCCGCCGGGCGTCGAAGACTTGATTCGGCGCAACCTCGAGCAGGTTAGGCCCCGGGAGCGGCCGCTCGGGGAGCTGGTGCGGGGCGGTGAGCGAGCTTCGAAGAACGGATACCCCGCCGCGCGCTATGAAGTCCGCCGCGACGGCCGCGTCTTGCGCGAGCTGTGGGTGACCGAGTGGTCACATCTCGAGGGCGGTGAAGAATCGGCCGACGTGCTGCGGCAGATGGCGTCCTTCTTCCAGGAGATGGTCGACGTCATCGCGGGGGCCGGGCAAGGCGAACCGCCGCTCAAAGAGCTCGCCTTTGAGTACCTCGCTGAGATGGACGGCTTCCCGGTCGCGATCCAGGAATTCGCCGCCGACGGCGCGGTCCGTCGCGAATGGACGCTGCGCTCGGTGCGCCGCGAACGACTCGGTGCCGAAGCTTTGACGCCACCGGTCGACTACTCGCCGCGGGAAGTCTTCGCCGCGCCGCGCTGAACCGACCTCCCCGGGACGGCGTTTTGAGCCGGCGTCGGCCGCTTGACAGACGGCGCGCTCCTCGTCAGCATCGAAAACCAAGAAGCCAACCGCAGGCCTGCTGACGCTGCGCGCCCGACGGGCGCGTCGAGTCCGCGCACCCTGCCAGGAGAGACCCTGTGCCGACGACTTTGCGATGGCTCGCCCCATTTATTTCTTTCTGTATCGCCGCAACCGGAGGGCCGCTATGGGCGTCGCCGGTCGACGATTCGGTGGTGATCGCACTCATCACCGACGGCCCGTCGCGGGAGGCATGGGACCTCGGGGATGAGCTGATGACCGAGCTCGAAGATCTCACCCGCGGGGAGATCGAGCTCCAGTTCATACCTTTCGCCGGAGACTGGACGCAAGAAGGCCTCGAGGCCGCCGTCGAGCGAGCGTGGAATGATCCGGCGATCGAGATGGTGCTGGTGTCCGGATTGGTCGCCAATCAGGTGCTCGGCACCTACGACCACTACCCGAAACCGACCTTCCTGCCGCTGGTCGCCGATGCCGAGCTCTTCGGTCTGCCGCGCGCCGGCACCGGCAGCGGCCAAGAGAATCTCTTCTACCTATCCGACGAGATCAGTTTCCCCGTCGACCTCGCCAGCCTGCTCGAGCTCACGCCGATTAACAAGCTCGCGCTGCTGGTGGATCAAGTGCTCTTCGACGTCGTCACCCGTATCCGATCGGAGGCCGGGATGATGGCCGCCGAGGCCGACGTCGAGCTGATGGTCATTCCCTATTCCGACCCCGACGGCGACTTGCTGGCGCTGATTCCGGAGCACGCCGAAGCGGTGATGATCGACGGCCTGGCGCGTCTCGACGAGGCCGAGGTCGACGGCTTGATTGCCGGCTTGATCGACCGGGGCCTGCCGAGCTTCGCCATGATGGGGCCGGAGCTGGTCGAACGGGGACTGTTGATTTCAAATACCCAGGATTCCGAATACCAGCGCATCGCCCGGCGAAACGCCCTGGCGATGCAGGCCGTGATGCTAGGGGAGTCCGCCGCGGAGCAGCCGGTGGAGTTCGACGCCAAGCGTCGCCTCTTGGTCAACCTGGAGACGGCGCAGCAGATCGACGTCTGGCCGAGCTACCGGCTGCTGGTGGAAGCGAAGCTGATCGGCGGCGACATCGGCCGCGGTGCGCCCACGATGACCCTGGCGGAGGCGGCGCGGGAAGCCCTGCGTGCCAACCTGTCCCTGCTGGCTGAGACTTTCGGGGTCGATGCGGGCGCTGAGGATATCCGTACGGCGCGGGCGGCCTTTCTGCCGCAAATCACCGCCGGTCTCTCCGGCGTGCGCTTGAATAGCGACAGCGCCGCGGTGTCATCGGGCAGCGTCGCCGACACCTCGCTCTCCGGCAGCGTGACGGTGAGCCAGCTCGTCTTCTCGGAAGACGCCCGCGCCAACCTCGCGATCCAGCGCAGCCTCCAGGACAGCCGCGTGGCGGAGCTCGACGCCTTCCGACTCGACACGGTGCAGGCGGCGACCCTCGCTTTCCTCGAAGTGCTGCGCGCCGAGACGCAATTCCGCATCCAGCGCGACAACCTCGACCGCACCCAGACCAACCTCGAGCTGGCCCGGGGGCGGGTGAGCGTCGGGGCCGCCAACGCCGCGGACGCCTACCGCTGGGAGAGCGAGCTGGCGTCGGCGCGCCAGGCGGCGATCAACGCCCATGCCCAGCGCATGCGGGCGCGCGAGAACTTGAACCGCGTCCTCAACCGCACGATCGACGAGCCCCTCGACCTGTCGCCGCCGAGCCTCGACGACGGCGAGATCTTCACGTCGTCGGACGAGCTCGAAGCCCTGATCGACAATCCCAAAGGCTTCCGCCTGATGACCGAGATTCTCGTGCAGCAGGGCCTGGACCAGGCGCCGGAGCTCCGCTCGATCGAAGCCGCGATCGCCGCCAAAGAGCGCGAGCTCGCGGCGCTCCGCCGCGCGTTTTTCTTGCCGACGGTCGCGCTCCAGGGGGAGCTCAGCGAGGTGCTCGCCGAATCGACCCGGGCCGCGGGGTTTCCGTCGCTTGAAGGGGAGACGGACTGGAGCCTCGGCCTGAGCGCCACGCTGCCGCTGTGGGAAGGGGGCGCCCGCACCGCCCGCCGCGACAAGGCGGCCCTGGAGCTCCAGCAGCTGCGCGCGACCTTCGACGCGTCGCTCGAATCGATCGAGCAGAATATTCGCTCCAATATGCACCTCGCCAACGCCTCCTACGCCAGCATCGAGCTGGCCGAGGAAGGCGCCGAGTGGGCGAATAAGAATCTTGAGCTGGTCGAAGACCTCTACGCCGAGGGGGCGGTCGACATCACCCAGCTGCTCGACGCCCAAAGCGCCGCGGTGCAGGCCGACGAAGCGGCTTCGAACGCCGTTTTCAACTTTCTCGTGGACTTGATGAACGCCAACCGCGCCGTGGGGCACTTCGACCTCTTCCTCGGCCCGACCCAGCGGCTCAAGCTGCTGGAAGAGATGACGAAACAGCTATCCCAAGGATCGTGACGACAAGGACTTTGCCGATGCACCTCGATTTGCGAACTCTCCGACCCTCCCGACCGACCCTCTGGCCGGCCCTGCTCGTCGGGTGTGCTGGCCTCGTCGCCCTCGGCGGGTGCGCCGACGACCAGCCGCTGCCTGAGCCCGAGCCGCGCACCGTCCGCACGACGGTGGTCGGCGGCGCCGAGACGACACGGTCGCGCACTTTCTCCGGGGCTTCGCAGTCGAGTCAGCAGTCCCGCCTTTCCTTCAAGGTCGGCGGCACGATCTCCGAGCTACCGATCGAAACCGGCGACCGCTTGCTCAGGGGGCAACTGGTGGCGCGCCTCGACTCCTTCCAATACGAGCTCGAGGTCGAGCGCGCCGACGCCGACCTGGTGCGCGCCGGCGCCGCCCAGCGCAACGCCGAGGCGGCCTACGAGCGCACGAAGGAGCTTTACGCCGACAATAACGCCGCGCGCGGCGACCTGGACGCGGCCCGGGCCAACGCCGAATCGGCCGCCGCCCAGACCCGATCGGCGGAGAAGCTGCTCGAGCTGAGCCGCCTCCAGGCGAGCTATACGGAGCTGCGCGCCGCCACCGACTGTCGCGTCGCGCTGATCGGGGTTGAGGTCAATGAGAACGTCAGCAGCGGCAGCCCGGTGGCGACGGTGGAATGCGGCAACACCATCGAAGTCGAGGCGTCGATTCCGGAGAGCCTGATCGGCGAGATGACGGAAGGCATGGCCGCCTCCGTCCGCTTTGACTCCCTGCCGGAGGCGTCCTTTTCCGGCGTGCTCACCGAGATCGGCTCGGCCCCGGACGGCGGCGCCGCCTTCCCGATCACCGTCTCGGTCGACGGCGACCACCCCGAGCTCCGCGCCGGCCTCGCCGCGGAGGTCCGCTTCGACTTCCAGCGCCAGGCCGGCGCCGTGGTGCTGGTTCCCTTGAGCGCCGTCGTCAGGGGCCAGGCCGAAACCTACGTCTTTCTCGCGGAGTCCACCGGCGAGGGCGACGCCGCGAAGGCCGTCCGCCGCGACGTGACGCTAGGCGAGCTCACCGAAGGGGGGCTGGAGGTCCTCAACGGCCTGGCACCCGGGGATCGGGTGATCACCGCCGGAGTCTCGAAAATCTACGACGGACTCGAGGTCCGGCTGGACCCGGCGTCCGTCGACCAGAACCCTTCCCAGGCGAGCTAACGCATGAGCCTTACCCAGATAGCGATTCGAAGAAATCGCGTTACGCTCGTTCTGGTCACGCTCCTCCTCTTCTCGGGGGTCCTGGCCTATAACAGCCTGCCGAAGGAGCAAGATCCGGGCTTCATCGTGCGCACGGCGGTGATCACGTCGCGCCTGCCCGGCGCCAGCCCCGAGCGCATGGAGCTCTTGATCACCGACAAGATCGAAAAGAAGGTCCAGGAGATGCCGGAGGTCGACTTCATCTCTAGCGAGTCACGCACCGGCATCTCGATCATCAGCGTCAACTTCCTCGAAAGCTATAAGGTGATGCGCCCGATCTTCGACGATCTGCGGCGCAAGGTGGACGACGTGAAAGACGATCTGCCGGACGGCGTCGTCGGGCCGACGGTGAACGATGAATTCGGCGACGTTTTCGGCAGCGTGTACACCCTGACCGGAGAGGGCTATAGCTATGCCGAGCTCGAGGACGTCGCTGAGGAGATCCGCGATCGGCTTTTGAAGATTCCCGAGATCGCCAAGGTCACCCTCCACGGGGCGCAAGAAGAGCGCATCTTCGTCGAGTACAACAACGCTCGTTTGGCGGATTTGGGGCTTTCACCGCAGCAGCTGTCCGCGGCGATCAACAGCGCGAATATTCTGTCGCCGGGCGGCAACCTGCTGAGCGGCCGTGAGCGCATCGTGCTCGAGCCGACCGGCAACTTCGAGTCGGTCGACGACCTGGCGCGCACGGTGGTGCCGCTGCCGAACGGCAGCCTGGTTTACCTCGGCGATATCGCCGACGTTTACCGCGCCTACGTCGACCCGCCGACCAGCGTCGCCCGCGTCAACGGCGACAACACCCTGGCGATCGCCATCTCGATGCGCGAAGGCGGCGACATCTTGAAGCTCGGCGCGATCCTCGATGAGGAAGTACCGAAGATCGAGGCGAGCTATCCCCTGGGCATCGAGCTGGTCAAGGTGTGGTTCCAGGCCACCCTGGTCGAAGCGAGCATCAGCGACTTCACCGTCAGCCTGCTGCAGGCCATCGGCATTGTCATCGTGGTGATGATCTTCACCCTCCGGCTGCGCACCGGCCTGGTGGTCGCGTCGCTGATCCCGTGCACCATGGTGATCACCTTCTTCTTGATGCAGACCTTCGGCATCACCATCAACCAGGTTTCCCTCGCCGCTTTGATCATCGCCCTGGGGCTGCTGGTGGATAACGCGATCGTGGTGGTCGAGTCGGTCTTGGTCAAACGGGAAGGGGGCTCCTCGCCGATCGAAGCCGCCGTCGAGTCCGGGCGCGAGCTCATGCTGCCTCTGCTCGTCTCGTCCTTGACCACGGCCGCGGCCTTCATGCCGATCGCCCTGGCGGAATCCGCGGTCGGTGAGTTCACCGCCGACATTTTCTACGTCGTGACGCTGGCGCTCCTGACCTCGTGGCTCTTGGCGATGACCTTCGTGCCGCTGCTGACGACGAAGACCCTGCGGGTCGAGGCGCGCGCCGACGAAGAAGAAGCGTTTGACGGCCGGGGCTACCGCCTCTACCGCGGCCTGCTGACGGCGGCGCTCAGGTTCCGTATCCTGTTCGGTCTCGGCGTCGTTGCGGTCTTCTTTTCGTCGATCTGGGCGCTGGGTCTGGTGCCGGCGATTTTCATTGCGCCGTCTGAAGATCCGGTCTTCAGCGGCAAATTCGAAATGCCTCTGGGCACGTCGATTGAGACGAGCCAGGAGGTCATGGCCGATATTGACCGCTATATCGAGCGCACCTTCACCGGCGACGGGGAAGGCCCGAAGATCAAGAGTTGGCTCACCTTCATCGGCGACGGTGGCCCCCGTTTCGAGCTCAGCCTGACGCCGCCGAATCAAAACGCCGCCAATTCCTTCCTGGTCGGCCAGACTTTTGAAGGCAAGGATGTCGACGAGCTCATCGAGACCCTGGGCGCCTACGCCGCGGAGCACCACCCGGACCTCCAGGTCCAGCTGCTGCGCATCGAAAACGGCCCGCCGGTGGGCTATCCGGTCCAGATCCGGCTCTCCGGCCCTGACCTCGACGGCCTTTACGCGGTCGCCGACGACGTGACGAATCACCTCAACGGCCTTCCCGAAGTGCTGGCGGTGAAGAATAGCTGGGGCCTGCGGACGAAAAAGCTCCTGGTGGAGGTCGACCAGGAGCGCGCCCGGCTCGCGGGCGTTTCGAGCGAAGACGTGGCGACGTCGCTCAAGGCGAGCTTGGCGGGCATCGACATGACCCAGTACCGGGAAGAAGACGCCTTGATTCCGGTGGTGCTGCGCTCGGTCGCCGCCGACCGCCAAGACATCGGCAAGCTCGACGGGCTGAGCGTCTACTCCCAATCCGCCGGCACCACCGTGCCGCTGAAGCAGGTCGCCGAGACCCGACTGACCTTTGAGCCCGGCGTCGTCGAGCGCCGGGACCGCGAGCGCACCATGGAGCTCCTGGTGACCTTGAAACCGGGTTTCACCGCCACCGAAGTGAATCGGACGCTGTCGCCGTGGCTGGTCGATGCGAGCGCCGGCTGGCCGCCGGACTTCACCTACGAAGAGGGGGGTGAGAGCGAATCCTCCGACGAAGCCAACGCGTCGATCGCCGCCAAGCTGCCCATCGCTTTCATGCTGATCCTGCTCTTGCTCGTCGGTCAGTTCAACTCGATTCGCAAGCCGATCATTATCCTGACCACCATCCCGCTCGGCATCATCGGCGTCGCCTACGGGCTCCTGATCGCCCGCTCGTCGATGGGCTTCTTCACGCTCCTCGGGATCATCTCCCTCTCGGGCATCATCATCAATAACGCCATCGTGCTGCTCGACCGCATCCAGATCGAGATCGACGAGCTGGGTAAGACCCCGGCGGACGCGGTCGTGGCCGCGTGTTTGCAGCGTCTGCGTCCGATCATGCTGACTACGGCGACCACGGTGCTCGGCATGATGCCGATGTGGTGGGGCGGCTCGACGATGTTCCGGCCGATGGCGGTGGCGATTATCTTCGGGCTCGCGTTTGCGACCGTGCTGACGCTGCTCGTGGTCCCGGTGCTCTACGCCTCGCTCTTCCGGGTGAAATTTAGCTGAAGCCGGGCACTGAGCTCGCCGGCTAGCGCTGCCACGGCTTGACGATGCCCAGCTTCTTCATCCGGTGGCGGAGCGTGCTCGGGTGCAGCCCGAGGATTTCCGCGGCGTGGCCGGGGCCGTTGATTTTCCAGCGCACGGCTTCCAGTACGGCCGTGATGTGGTCGCGGTCGATGTCGGCGAGGGGACGGAGCGCGCCGTCCGCGTCTCTCGAGTCGACCGTCGCCGTCTCGCCGGACCGCGCCGCGGGCTTGACCGGGGGCAAGGTGCGGGCGGATGCGGGCTTCACCACTTCGAAGAACGACGCCTCCACGTCGAGCGTATCGCCGGGGGAAAGGATCAGGGCCCGGTCGACGACGTTTTGTAGCTCGCGGACGTTGCCGGGCCAGTCGTGGGCCTCGAGCGCCGCCATCGACGCGGCGGGCACGTGCTTCACCTGGCGACCGAGGCGCTTGTTGCCGCGGTCGACGAAGAAGCGAACCAGCGTCGGGATATCGCTTCGGCGCTCGCGCAAGGTCGGCAGCTCGATGGGGAAGACGCTCAGTCGATAGTAGAGGTCGGAGCGAAACCGCCCCTCGCGCATCGCGGTCTCGAAGTCCCGGTTGGTCGCTGCGATCACCCGCACGTCCACGCGGCGCGTGTGGCCGGACCCCACCGGCTCAAATTCACCTTCCTGGAGCACGCGCAGCAGCTTGGCCTGGAGGTCCATCTCCATCTCGCCGATCTCGTCGAGGAAAAGCGTGCCGCCGTCGGCGAGCTCGAAGCGTCCGGCCTTCGCCGACGTGGCGCCGGTGAAGGCGCCCTTGACGTGTCCGAAGAGCTCGCTCTCGATGAGGTTGGCCGGCAGCGCCGCGCAATTGACCTTGACCAATGAGCGGTCCCGGCGGGGACTGTGTTCGTGGACGGCGCGGGCGAAGAGCTCCTTGCCCGTGCCGGTCTCGCCCAGGATGAGGACCGGCGCCGCGGTGGGCGCGACCTGTTCGACCTTGTAGAGCGCGCCGCGCAGCGCCGGCGCGTCCCCGAGGATTTCGTGGAAGCCGTGGCTGGCGGCGATTTCTTCGCGGAGATAGACGTTTTCCGCCTCGAGGCGGGCGGTGAGGCGACGGACTTCGGCGTCATACCGGCGGCGGACCAAGACGCTGGCGAAGAGGTCGGCGATTAGGCGAAGGCGGGTGACCAGGTCGGGCGTCCACCGCCGCGGCTTGCGGATACAGCCGAAGGCCAACGCCGCGACCACCTCGCCGCCGACCGCCAGGGGGAGGGTGAGGTTGGACTGCAGGCCCGAGGCGGCGACGGTGGTCCGGGCCTGGGGCGGCAGATCGTCAACGCTTGAGAAGCCGGCGGTCTCTCCGCGGCGCAGCCGTTCGCCGAGCGCCGGGTGGAGTCGGTCCAAGGACTGCGTCGGCACCGGCTCATGCCCCGGCTGGGCCCACGAATGGGTGACCCAGAGCTCGTCCGACGCGCCGTCGTCGTCCGGATCGCTGCGGAACTCGGCGAGCGTGCTGCGGTCGAAGGCGAAGAACTCCACGACCCGACGCAAGCTGTCCTCGAGGATCGCGTCGATGGCGTCGGCGGAGGTCTCGACGAATGCGGTGGACAAACGGCCGAAGAGCAGTTCAAAGGAGTCGGTCACGGGTGAGGTCGGGCTCGTGGAGTCTGGTGACATCGGCTTCGAAACTCGTCGGGAAGAGGGTGCCTGGCGGCGGCATCGCAGCGGCATCGGGTGGATCGCATTTTACGACAGATCATCCATATATTGATACTGAAAGTCTCCATATGCGGTCGTTTCGCTGGCCGTTTCTCGAAACCACTTCAGAAACGCCGACTGTACGGCCCCTGTGGAGCTGGCACGGGCGTTGCTCTAAGGGATAGCCATGAAGACAACGGGCGGCCGACGCCCGACAATCCATAAAGCGAAAGAGCCGATCTCCTCGAGATCTTGAATCGGAGAAAGACCATGACCCAGAACACTGAGAACACCAAGAACATCCGCAAGAACCGTCGCCCCGTCCGCACGGCGCTGATCGCCGGTCTCTTCGCCGCCGTCGCGCTGCCCATGACCGCCGCCGCCGGCGTCGATACGGTCCACGGTTCAGCGGACTTGAACGCCTACCAAACCTACTCTTGGAACCTCGACGAAGCGTCGAGCCTGTCGGTCGCGGAGCTGGCGATCCGGGATGCGGTGAATCGCGAGCTGGCGGCCCAGGGCTACACCGAAGTGAGCGACAACGGTGACCTCGAGGCGAGTCTGACCACCGATCAGTGGAGTGAGACCCGAGTCGATTCCCGCCCCCCCATGACCCTGAACCCCCGCTTCGATCGCTGGGCCTTCATGCGCGGCGTGGAAGTAGGAACCGTCCGGGAGATCGACCGCGGCCGCTTCGACGTCCGGCTGAGCGACGCCGAGAGCGCCGAGATGGTGTGGCACGGCACGGCGGAGGGCTCGCCCCGGTCGAAGATGGAGAAGAACGTTGAGGAGATCGACGAAGCGGTCGAAGAGATGTTCGAAGACTTCGGGGAGGTCGACGACTGACTGTTACTCGGTCCACGGATCCCAGCGGCCCGGACCGATGA
>JBCDKB010000220.1:0-13333 GCA_038747035.1 Acidobacteriota bacterium
CTCAGATTTTCCACAGCAGGGTGGCAGCTACTCGTCACTATTCACGACGCCGCGTCCTCAGAGCACTCTACATTGACATTCGCCTTGTAGGGGACACCACCCCGATATTGGGCAGACCCTATTCCTCTGTACACACGCTGTCCGCACCCATCCAAGCCCCCAAGCCAAGCGCTAGCTCCGAAAATTGCACATCCGAAGGCCCCCGAAAGTCGAAACCCCCGGCGCCACCCAGCAGAAGCCATGAGTGACTCCCAGCCGCCAACGAAGCCCGACAAACCGTCGTGGGCCAAAATCCGCGGCCTGCTCGACCGGGTCCTCGACCTGCCGGCGACGGAGCGGACCCGCGCGGTCCAGGACGCCGAGGCCGACACGCAGCTCAAGAGGGCCGTGCTGTCGATGCTGTCGGCCTACGACGAGGAAACGGAGCCCTTCGCCCAGGCCGCCGTCGACGTCAGCGGCCTGCTCGGCGACCTTTGGAATCCGGGCGACGAGATCGGCGCCTACCGCTTGATCGACCGGGTCGGTGAAGGCGGCATGGGCACCGTTTTTGTCGCCCAGCGCGCCGACGATGCCTATTCGAAGAAAGTCGCCATCAAGCTGATCAGGCGGGGCTGGGCGAGCGATGAAGAGATCCGCCGATTCCGCAGCGAACGTCAGATCCTCGCCGACCTCGAGCACCCGTCGATCGCGCGATTATTGGACGGCGGCGAAACGCCCCAGGGCCAGCCATTCCTGGTGATGGAGCTGGTCAACGGACAGCCGATCGACATCCACTGTCGGGAGAACGGACTCGATGTCCACGCGAGGCTGTCGCTTTTCCTCGAGGTCTGTCGCGCCGTCCAATTAGCCCACCAGAGTCTGATCGTCCACCGCGACCTCAAGCCGTCAAATATCCTGGTCGCGGCGGCCGACTCGGAGTCGACGGCCGCGGGCGGCCGCGTCAAGCTGCTCGACTTCGGCATCGCGAAGATCCTCGAGGGCTCGGATTTTTCCGGCCCGGTGGAGAAAACCCGCACCGGTTCGACTCCGATGACGCCGGCCTACGCGAGTCCGGAGCAGGTCAGCGGACAGCCGATCACCACCGCCACCGACGTCTACTCCCTCGGCATGCTGCTCTACCTGCTGCTGACGGGCGACCTACCTTACCGCTTCGATGGTCACGACCTGCCGGCCATTGTCGACGCGGTGGTGGTCCGAGACGTCACGGCCCCGTCCCACCGACTGCGCGAGGCGGAGCGCCGCTCTTCGGCCGCCGTCGCCCCCAAGATTCTGCGCGGCGACCTCGACGCCATCGTGCTCAAGGCCTTGGCCAAGGAGCCGGGGCACCGCTACGCCACCGCCGAGCAGCTCGCCGATGACCTCGAGCGCTACCTCGAACACCGTCCGGTCCGCGCGCGGCGCGACACCCTGATCTACCGCGGTGGGAAATTCCTCCACCGCTACCGCTACGGCCTCGCCGCCGCCGCCACCACCTTCGCGGTGCTGGTCGCGTCCCTCTTCGTGCTCCTCCATCAGCAGGACCGCCTGGTGCTCGAACGCAACCGGGCCCTCGAGCTCCAGCGCCGGGCGGAGACGGTCACCGGCTATATCGTCGAGCTCTTCAAGCTGCCGGACCCGAGCCAGTCCAAGGGCCGCGAGGTCACCGCCAGGGAGCTGCTCGACAAGAGCAGCCAAACCATCGAACAAGACCTCGCCGACCAGCCCCAGCTGGTGCCCGATTTACTGAGCGTGCTCGCCCAGACCTACTCCGGCCTCGGGCAGCTCCCCGAGGCCAAGAATCTGCTGGAACGCGCCATACCCCTGGCGCGTCAGGAGCCCGACGACCCACGGCTACCCGGGCTGCTCTTCCAGCTCTCCGACGTGCTGCAGCGCACCGGCGACTATGAAGCCGCCCGCCTGGTGGTGGTCGAGGCCCTCAACCGCCTCGGCACGCCGCAAACGGAGGCCGACGAGCTCCTCTTCGCCCAGTGCTGGGTCCAGAAGGGATATATGGACTTTCAGCTCGGCCGATTCGAAGACGCCGAGCCCACGCTCGCCCGCGGTCTCGAGCTCAGCCGCGAGATCGGTGAGCCCGAAACCCTCGCCCTGGCCCTTGAAAGACGCGCGGAAATGGCGAGCCTCACGGGCCGCAATGAGGAGGCGTGGACGCAATACCAAGAGGCGCTTTCGCTCTATCGGCAGGTCCACGACGGGCAGCATCCTCGGGTCTTACTGCTCAAGTCGACCCTCGGCACCCTCAAGATGGACGAGGATCCGGCCGCCGCCGAAGCCATGCTCCGGCAGGCCGTGGCCGACCAGCGCACGCTCTTCGGCGGATCCCACCCGAAACTGGCCGTAGCGCTCAACAACCTGGCCAGCGTTTTGGAGGATAAGGGGGACTACGCCGGGGCCGAAAGCTTTTACTACGAGTCGCTCGAGATGAAGCGCGCGATCCTGAGCGAATCGCACCCCTCCTACGCGGTCACGCTCGGCAATATCGCCAACGTCAAGAGCGCCATCGGCGACGGCGAAGCCGCCGAGCAGCTCTATCGCCAAACCCTCGACGCGCTCGAGCGCACGGTCGGCACCGAGGACGCCGACTACTGCCTCTTCCTGTCGAACCTCGGGGTTCTCTACCTCAAGCGCGGCGACTTCGACACGGCCGAGCCGCTGCTCAAAGATGCGCTCCGCTGCTTTATCCGCGGCGTGGGGGACCGGAACAACAGGGCCCTCATGACGCGCGTCAATCTCGCCTTCATCGAGGAGAAGCGGGGCAACCTCGAAGGGGCCCGCGACAGTCTGAAGGCCGCGATCGAGCGCATCGGTCCGGAAGACGACGCCGACGGAGTCTCCCACGCCTTGCTGAGCTTGGCGACCCTCGAGAAGAAGCTCGGCAACCTCGACGCCGCGGTCGAGCTCTACGAAGAGATCGTGGCCCGCGACGGCGACAGGACGCTCATCGGCCTCTATGCGCTCACCCACGCGAGCCGCGCCGCCTTCGACAAAGAGCGGTGGCTCGAAGCGGAGAATCTCGCCGCCACCGCCGTCCGCGGCTTCGAGCGCCGGGGCGACTCGGAAGCCTGGCGGCTCTCGGCGCTCCGCACCCAGGGCCTCTCGCTGCTCGAGCAGGGGAGACACCGCGAAGCCTACGACCTGCTCGCGACCCGTCTCGAGATTCAGAAGAGGCGCGTGGCGGCGGGTCAAGCGAGCGCCCGGGCGCTGGAAACCGCCCGAGACGACTTCAAGAAGGCCACGGCCACCCTCGCCCCCTGAGGATCCGGCGCGGCGCCGTCGCACTCGGATCGCGCGAGCGGGCAATTTCTCATGGCGCAATGGCCATGCGATCGCGCACTTGGCGCCGCGGTGCCCTCCACGGGATCAGCCGCCCGAGGGCGCCCCGGCTGGCGGCCCGGACCGACACGTCCGCTCAATCAAGCCCGGTCCGAATCCGGAATTTGGCGGAAAGGCATATGATGTGACGCTATGAGCGAAGTGAGCGTTTGGCTGCAGCGTTGGAACGAAGGCGACTCGAAGGCCCCCGGTCGGGTGGCGGCCGAGCTTTCGGATGAGCTGCGGAAGATCGCGGCGGCTTATTTGCGAAACGAGCGTTCCGACCACACCCTGCAGCCGACGGCGCTGGTCAACGAGCTCTACCTGCGCCTCATCGACCGCCGCCAGGTCTCGTGGCGCGACCGCGGACATTTCTTCGCTTTCGCGGCCCGCACCCTGCGCCGCATCCTGGTCGACCACGCCCGCCAGTACCGTGCGGAGAAACGTTCCGGGGCCCACTCCAGGGTCACGCTCGTCGACCACATCGCCTTGACCCAGCAGCGCGACGTCGACCTGCTGGACCTCGATCGGGCCCTCGACCAGCTGGCGGAGGAGGATCCGCGCCTCGCCCAGGCCGTAGAGCTTCGATTTTTCGGCGGCTTGACGCTGGAGGAGACCGCCGCGGCCCTCGACCTGAGCAGCGCCACCGTCAAGCGCGACCTGCGGGCCGCCCGCGTATTTCTCCTCCACCGCCTGCGCCAAGACGAAGAGCAGTAGCGCCCGGCGACGGCCGGCGGGCTGATACACCTCGCCTTTGATGGACGCGCGCGAAGCCGCGCGGGCTCCATCGGGCCCGCACGCGCGGGGCGACGCGTGCCTCGCGGCCTTGCGCTATTTGAGATGATGGCGATAATCTAAAAGAACACACCCCCATCTCTTCGCCATTCCCCCGAACGGAGTCAGCCATGAGCTCAGCCGCCGCCCGCGCTAAATCGCAGGACCTCCCGTGGCAGTCCACCGCTTGCATCCTGTGCTCATTAAATTGCGGTATCGAAATCCAGTCCGACGACAAGCACATGCTGAAAATCCGCGGGGACCGGGCCCATCCCGTATCCGGCGGCTACCAGTGCCAAAAGGCCTCGCGACTCGACTTTTACCAAAACGGCCGCAATCGACTCACCGAACCACTCAAACGTCGGCCGGACGGCAGCTTTGAAACCATCACCTGGCGGCAGGCGATCGGCGAGGTCGCCGAGGCCCTCAAGACCATCCGGGACACCCACGGCGGCCACGCTTTGGCGTATTACGGCGGCGGCGGCCAGGGCAACCACATGGGAGGCGTCCACTCCTCCACCCTGCGCGCCGCCATGGGGACGCGCCACATCTACAATTCGCTGGCGCAGGAAAAAACCGGCGCCTTCTGGGTGAACGGCGAGCTCTTCGGGCGCCAGACCCTGCAACCCGCGGAAGACGTCGAGCACGCGGACTATGTGCTCTTCATCGGCACCAATCCCTGGCAGAGCCACGGCTTTCCCCAGGCGCGGCGGGTCCTCAACGAGATCGCCAAGGACCCCAACCGCACGATGGTGGTGGTGGATCCGCGCCGCACCGAAACCGCGAAGAAGGCCGACATCTTCCTCCAGGTCCAGCCCGGCGGCGACGCTTTCATGATGCTCGCCATGCTCGGCACCTTGGTCCAAGAAGGCCTCGAGAACCGGGAGTTCCTCGACAAGCGCACCGCCGGCTGGCGGGAGGTCAAGCGCGGCCTCGAGGCCATCGACGTCGACGACTACTCACGCCGCGCCGGCCTTGATCCGGAGACGGTCCGCCAAGTCGCCCGCGATTACGCCGCCGCCGAACGCGGCTGCGTGCGCACGGACCTCGGCCTCGAGCACTCTCCGCACTCCACCCTCAACACCTACCTCTCGAAGCTGCTCTTCCTGGTCACGGGTCACTTCGGCCGCCCCGGCACGGTGAACCTCCACTCCAACCTGCTGCCGCTGATCGGCCACTCCAAGGCCCCCGAAGAGGGCGGCCTGCGGTCCCGGGTCACCGGCATGCGGGAGATCTCTAAATTCCTGCCGCCGAATATCCTGCCCGCCGAAATCGACACGGACCACCCCGAGCGGACCCGCGGCCTGGTGGTCGACAGCTCCAACCCGATCATGACCGCCGCGGATACCGGCGCTTACCGAAAGGCTTTCGCAAAGCTCGATCTGCTGGTGGTGATTGACGTCGCCATGACCGAGACCGCCCGAATGGCGGATTACATCCTGCCGGCGTCGAGCCAATTCGAGAAGTGGGAAGCGACGCTCTTCAACCTTGAATTCCCAAGCAACTTCTTCCACCTCCGCCGACCGCTCTTCGAGCCCCGGGGCAACACCCTGCCCGAGCCCGAGATCTACCGGCGCATCGCGGTGGCCATGGGCGAGCTGCCGGACGAGTTCCCCTGGCTCCGACGCGTCGCCTCGCTCGACCGAAAGTTTCCCAAGGCCCGCCTCTTTCCGCTCGCCTTGAAAGCCACCCTCGCGCTCCGTCCTCAGCTGCGGAAATTCGTGCCGATCGTGATCCACGAAACGCTCGGCGCGGCGCTTCCCGACGGCGCCCGGATCGCCGCCTCCCTGTGGGGCGCGTGCCAGTTCTACGCCCAGCGCCACGCCGACGCCGTGCGCCGGGTCGGCATTGAGGACCGGGGCGCCGGCCTCGGCGAAGCGCTCTTTGACAAGATCCTCAGCAGCCCGTCGGGGACCTTGATCTCAACCCACACCGCCGAAGAGATGTGGTCATGGATCCGCCACGAAGACGGCAAGATCCACCTCGACATTCCGGAAATGCTCGGCGAAATCGAAGAGCTCGCCGGAGAACCGAGCGGGGCGGACGGCCAGTTCCCCTTCGTGCTGCTCGCCGGCGAACGCCGTTCGTTCAACGCCAATACGATCATCCGAGAAAACGCTTGGCGCAAAAAAGACGTTGACGGGGCGCTCAAGCTGAGCGCCGCCGACGCCGCTGACCTAGGCCTCACGGCCGGCGATATTGCCCTGTGCGAAAGCAGCCGCTCCAGCATCCGGGTCCGCGTCGAGATCACCGACGAGCTCCAGCCCGGGGTCGTCTCGATGCCCCACGGCTACGGCATGGTGGAAGACGAAGCCCAATACGGGCCGGCCGTGAATGAGCTCACCGACGCCGCCCGCTGCGACGCGGTGGCCAAAACGCCTTTCCACAAATACGTGCCGGTGCGCATCACCGCCCTCACCGACGCATAGAATCTCGCTGCGAAGATTCACCCCCGGCCACCCCAAGCCGATCAAGTCCAGGCCCATGCGCTACTCCGCAGAGCATAAAGAAGAAACCCGGCGCCGCATCGTCGACGCCGCCGCCCGCGCCTTCCGCGCCTCGGGCTTCGAGAATGTCTCCGTCGCTGACGTGATGAAGGACGCCGGCCTGACGGTCGGCGGCTTCTATCGGCATTTCCGATCCAAAGGCGAGCTCTTCGATGCGGCGGTGGTCGAAGCCATGGCGGAAACGCTCCGGATGATGCAGCGCCGCGGGACCTCGGAGGTGCGGGGCGAGGCGTGGATGGCCCGCGCGGCCGCTTACTATCTGAACCTGCCGCACCGAAACGCCGCCGACCGCGGCTGCCCGCTCCCGTCGCTCAGCGGCGAGATCGGCCGCAGCTCGCCGGAGATCCGGCAGCGATTCGAAGGCACGCTCGACGATATCGCCGACGCCGTCGCGGAGCGCATCGACCCCGACCGGCCGGAGGTCGCCCGGGCGAGGGCCTGGGCCTTCCTATCGACCCTGGTCGGCAGCCTGCTGCTCGCCCGCGGCGTCGAGGATGACGAGCTCGCCTCGGAGATTCTCGAGGCCGGCCGACTCGCCGCCTCAAAGATCTAAGAGCTCAATCCGCCTCGCGCCAAGCGCTCCCGGAGCTCGGGAAGCTTGGAGCGGCCGACGCGGATCCGCTCGCCGCCTTCAAGCCGGAGAAAGTAGCGGCTGCCGGGCTCGCTCAGAAGCGCTTCGACCCGGGAGAGATCGACCAGCGTCGAGCGGTGGACCCGGTGGAAGCGGGGCTTCAATAGACGCTCCAAGGCGTCCAAGGTCTTAGCGTGCAGCAGCGTCGAGCCGTCCGCCAGGCACAGCTCGGCGTAGTCGTCGGCGCCCCGGATCTGGACGATCTCATCGACCGAGACGAGCTGGAGCCGGCCGTGCCGACGCACCGCCAGACGCAGCACGGCGCGTTCCGGCGCCGAGCGTCGTTCGAGCCGCTCGAGAGCCAGGGCCAGGCGATCGCGACTAAAGGGCTTGGCGATGAAGTCGAGCACGCCGACCTCGAAGGCTTCGATCGCACGCTCGGCGTGGGCCGAAACGACAACGATCTCGAATCGCTCCGAGACCGCTTCGGAGAGCAAGTCGAAGCCGTCGCGACCGTTGAGGTTCAGGTCGAGGAAGAGCACGTCAGGGTCCGGGGCCGAGGCGAGGGTCCGGCGCGCCGTCGAGAGGTCCGGCGCGTGGGCGATCTCAACCCCGTCGGCGCCGAGGATGTCGACCAGCAGCCGTCGGAGTCGGCGGGCGACCATCGCTTCATCTTCGACGATCAGCACCTGGAGCGTCACGCCGGGCCCCTCGGCAGCTCGAGACGGCTCCGCCACACGCCGTCGACGGCGCCGGCCTCGAAGCGGGCGGCGTCGCCGTAGACCTCGCGGATCCGCGAGGTGATGTAGCGCTCGCCGGTGCCGCCCCGGACCGCCCGCGGGCTGGGGCCGTCCCCCAAGGGGGCGTCGAATATGAGCACACGCTGCCCCGGGGCCTGCTCTTCCCGCAGGACGAAAATCACTTCTCCACCTTCGGCTCGAATCGGCCCGTGGGTGATGCCGTTCTCGAGCTGCGTATGCAAGACGGCGGGCGGAATCTCAGCCGCGGGATCCACGGACTCCAGACGGAGGGCGTATCGGACGTCGCGGCGCAGCGACATGACGGCGAGGTGCGCCCGGCACAGGCGGATCTCTTCCTCCACCGGCACCGTCCGTCGGCGGCGCATCGCGTGTAGCGTTCGCATCTCCTCGGCGAGGGCCTCGATCATGCGGACCGCCGTCGGCGGATCTTCTTCGATCCATTCCGAGAGGGCGGTGAGCGTATTCATCAGGAAGTGCGGCTCCAGCTGCCGGCCCAAGAGCTCCGCTTCGAGCCGCGCGGCTTCAAGGCGCGCGCGCTCTTCGTCGCGCCGCAGGCCCTCTCGCTCCCTGGCGTGGCCGACGAGCAGGCAGAGCAGCAAAAGGTCCGTCGACGCGTAGAGGTGGCGGTCGATGAAGGCGGAAGGGTCGACCAGCAGGATCGCCAGCCCCAGGCCGACGCCGATCGCCGCCGGTACGGCGCCGCGACGCCCCTGCCGTACGGCGCCGAGCGTCCACGCCAAGGCGAGCGGCAGAGCCACGACGAAGGGACCGGTGGCCTTGCCATCCCACGATCGGAAGAGCCACACGGCCGCCGCGGCGCCGACCAGCGCCGCCGCGACGAATCGACCGCCGCTGGGCCGCGGGAAGCGCCGCACGACGTAGATCACCAGCGTCACGGCCACCAGCAGGGAAAGCGCGGCGATCGCCTGGAGTCGAGGGAAGTGCCAGTCGTAGGTGTAGGACACCAAGTGACGCCACGACTCCGCCACCGCCAGCGCCGCCGCCGCAAAGCAGAAGACGGAGAGCCACAAGTCGGCGTCGCCGCGGCGGCGGTCGTAGGCCCACATGGCGAGCGAGAAAAGACCCACCAGCACGAGCCCGCTAAGGCTGACTAGGGCGAAGGTGAGGCTCTTTCCCCCGAGCTCGATCAGGTCCGCGTAGGGCCCGAGGTAGATCGCCCAGAAGCCCGCCGTCGGCTCGAAGCCGCGGTGGTGCATGGAGCAGCGGAGGTCGACACGATGCTCGCCGGACGACGTCAGCGCATCGGGCACGTGGAGCAGCTGCTGGAGCGGGGCCGGCTTCTCTTCCGCCGGTGTGGCGCCGACCCGCCCCGCGGCTCCCAGGTCCACGCCGTCCCAGGTCACTTCACACGTCGCCATCGCCGCGAGCGCGAGGCCCATTGGACCGACGGCGCCTTCGGGCTTCGGCGGCAGCGCCACCGAAAGGCGGATCTCGAGCCCCGCGGGGACGTGGGGCAATCGGTAGAAATGCACGGGCATCCAATCCGCGTCGTCGGCGCCGAGCACGCGATATTCGACCCCCCAGATCGAGACCGGCGCCCGCCACGGCGAGGCCTCCGGCGCCCCGGTGGCCGGTGTGTCCGCCGCGAGGCAGCCGAGCAGACAGGCGATCAGCAGGATCGGCGGAAAGCGGAGGCTTGCATTCACGGCTGAAGTCTAACGACGTCGCCACCGTTTGATTGAGACACTCACCGAAGGCACGAGCACTTGGCCGATCGAAGCGTGAGGAGCGCCGAAGCGCTCCGTAGTGTGGACCAGCCGAGCGAGCTGGACCGCTTCCAGCCGCATCCGCGTCCATCCCCGCGCTCCACGCGCTTGACCGCTCCGGAGGCTCGCCATGACCGTCGCTACCCACCACCCCCTACCCGTCGCTAAATTCGCGCCCTTCCCGGGCCGCCGCCGGTCGGCCGGCGTCGGCCTGCTCGCCGTCGCGCTGGCCGCCTGTCTGGCGGCGCCCGCACTCGGTGAGGCTTCCGAAAAGAGCGCCGCGCCCTCGACCGCCGGCGCGATCACCTGGCAAGACCACCGATTTGAGCCCCAGTCCGGCGACCCCGTCGACGCCGAGCTCGGCGTCTTGACCGTGCCCGAGCATCGGCGGTCCGCCGAGAGCCGTCCGATCGAGCTGCGTTTCGTGCGCTTCAAGAGCACCTCGAAGACTCCGGGCTCGCCGATCGTCTACCTGGCCGGCGGCCCCGGCGGCTCCGGCATCTCCACGGCCCAGGGCCGCCGCTTCCCGCTCTTCATGGCGCTGCGGGCCCACGCGGACGTCATCGCCCTGGACCAGCGCGGCACGGGTCTTTCCAACGACATCCCGCGGTGCGAGTTCCCCGAACGGGCCCCGCTGGATCGGCCGTCGGAGCGGGCCTGGGTCGGAGGGTACCTGGAACGACAGGCTCGACACTGCGCCCAATTCTGGGCCCAAAGCGGCGTCGACCTGAACGGCTACAACACCGCCGAGAGCGCCGATGACCTCGAAGACCTGCGCCGCGCCCTCGGCGTTCCGACCCTGAGCCTGTGGGGCATCAGCTACGGCACCCACCTCGCCTTCGCCGCCCTAGACCGCCATCCGAAGAGCTTCGACCGCGCCATCCTGGCGTCGGCGGAGGGCCCGGACCACACCATCAAGCGGCCGGCGCGGACGGACCAGCTCCTGGCCACCTTCGATGCGCGCCTTGAGGGCGACTGGGTCGCGGACCTGCGCAGCGTGCTCGATGGCCTGCGCCGGGAGCCGGCGGTGACGACGACGACCCTCCCCGGCTTGGGCGAGGTCAAGGTCGCCATCGGCGCGTTTGATCTCCAGCTGATCATGAGCTTCATGGTCAGCGACCCCGGTCGCCTCGCCCAGCTCGTCGAGTGGACCCCGGCGTGGGTGGCCCGTGACTTCAGCGAGATCGGCCCGATCGTCGCCGGACTGCGCGCGCGCCTCGGCTCGCTGGACGGCATGTCGATCGCGATGGACGCGGCGTCCGGAACTTCGGAGGGGCGCCTCAAGATCATCCGGGACGAGCGGACCCGCGCCGTGCTCGGCGACGCTTTGAATTTTCCGATGCTGCCGGACTGGCCGGTGGCGGAATGGCTCGGCATCAAGACCTTGCCGGACGCTTTCCGCCGGGCGCCGCGGAGCGCCGTCCCCGCGCTCTTTCTCTCCGGCTCCCTCGACGGCCGCACCTACACCCAAAGCCACCGGGAGCTCGCCGCCGGCTTCGGGAACGCCACCTTCATCGTCATTGAAGGCGCCGGCCACAACCTCTTCATGGCGTCACCCGAAGTCGAATCCCGCATCCTGCAGTTCCTCGACGGGGGAAAAACCAGCGACGAGTCCATCCCCGTCCCGAGCTTCCTCGACAGGTAGGGGGCGCCGGAGCGTGAGAAGCTAAGCGTCCACGATCGAAAACCCCCGAGGACGCCATGAAGAAGACCCTGCAGCTGCTTCCTTTTCTCGCCGGCTGGCTCGTGCTCCTGCTGAGCTCCACGCTCCAGACCATGGGCTTGGTCAACGGGGTCCTGCAGATGGTCCTGTTCCTCGTCGTCGTGTGCATTCCGGCGCAGCGCACCGGCCGCATGTCCTACGTGGATATCGGCTGGCCGTGGGGGCTGGTGGTGATCGGCGCGGTGGCCGTCGCCGGCGGCGTCTTCCACGTCTTCGGCGGCAACGGCGACCCGACCCGCACGCTTCTGGTCGCGGCGGTTTACGGTCTCGTCGGCGGCCGCATGGGATTCTTCGCCGTCAAGCTGTGGCGCGCCGGCCACCTCGACCGCGAGCTGCCGCGCTACCGATACCGGGAAGTGCGCTGGCGGCGGGCGGGGATCGAGAACCTCGCCCTCGCCCGACAGGTCGAAATCTTGGTGCAAGGTCTCGCCAACGCGTCGTACCTGGCGATCCCCGCTTTTGTCATCGCCGCCAATCCCGAGTCCGGCCTCGGATTCATCGAGCTGCTCGGTCTGGCCATCGCCCTTAGCGCCTTGGCCCTTGAGACCGTGGCCGATACGCAGAAGGCCCGGTTCATCGCCCGCAGCAAGAAGGCCGGCGAACGCAACCAGGTGTGCACCGACGGGCTCTGGCGCTATAGCCGACACCCGAATTATTTCTTCGAGTGGATGGTGTGGAACGGCCTGATCGTGATGACGCTGCCGTCGCTGCCGCACCTCTTCCGGTCGGAGTCGCTGCCGATCGCCGTCTTGGTCACGGCGGGCCTTTTCTATATCTCGCGGGTGATGTACCAGACGCTGGTTTACTTCACCGGCGCCAAGCCTGCGGAATACTTCTCGGTCCAGAAACGCCCCGGCTACGCGGAGTACCAGCGCACGACCAATATCTTTTTTCCCGGGCCGCCGCGACCGGCAGGCGAATAGCCACGGCGGACGGGTACGCCCAGGTGCCACAATGGGTCTATGAGCGACCACATCCTGCCCCTGATCGACGCCTGGCCCGGCAACGGCGTTTTCGTGCACCGCGACGGACCGACCGGAACCTGGATCTTCATCGCCCTCCACTCCTCCGCCCTCGGCATGCCGCTCGGCGGCTCGCGCATGAAGTCCTACCCGGGCCTCACCGACGCCGTC
This sequence comes from Acidobacteriota bacterium, assembly GCA_038747035.1. GTDB lineage: Bacteria > Acidobacteriota > Thermoanaerobaculia > Multivoradales > J023 > JAUIJL01. Next base: position 12,506 of record JBCDKB010000220.1, read on the forward strand.
ACCGACGCCATGCGCTTGGCCGCGGGCATGACCGCGAAGTGGGCAGGCCTCGACATGCCCTTCGGCGGCGCCAAGGCGGTGCTCGCCGTCGAGCGGCCGCTTGAGGGTGACGAGCGGCGGGACTTCTTCCTGCGTTACGGCGCGCTCATCGAGTCGCTACGCGGCGCCTACGCCACCGGCGCCGACCTGGGGACCGGCCCCGACGATATGGCGACGATCGCCGAGCGCACCGAATACGTTTTCGGCGTCGACCGCGACACCGGGGAGCCCACCGACCCGGGGCCGTTCACCGCCCGCGGCGTCTTTGAAGGCATCCGCAGCGGCGTCGCCCACGCCTTCGACGGCGCCGACCTCGAAGGACGCTCCGTGCTGATCCAGGGCCTCGGCGGCGTCGGCGGGCCGCTCGCCCACCTCCTGCGGGACGCCGGCGCCGAGCTCCTGCTCACCGACCTCGACGGCGACCGCGCGGGAAGCCTCGCCGAAGAGCTCGGCGGCCGCGCCGTCCCGAGCGACGGGGCCCTCGCCGAGCGCTGCGACGTCTTCGCCCCCTGCGCCACCGGCGGCGTGCTCAACGCCGAGAGCATCCCCCGACTCGGCTGCCGCCTCGTCGCCGGTTCCGCCAATAACCAGCTCGCCGTCGACGACGACGCGACGCGGCTCCACGAACGGGGCATCCTCTACGTGCCCGACTACATCATCAACGCCGGCGGCGCCATGGCGCTGCCGCTGATGGCCCAGGGCCTCAAGGACCGCGACGCGCTGCTCGGCCGGAGTGAGTGAGTGAGTGAGTGAGTGAGTGAGTGAGTGAGTGAGTGAGTGAGTGAGTGA
>JBCDKB010000221.1:0-13269 GCA_038747035.1 Acidobacteriota bacterium
CCGATCAAAAAAGAGATCGAGAACCGCATGGTGCCGGACTTCCTCGCCAATGCGCCGATCGTCCACACCGAGCGGAACCAGAACCCGGCGATCCAGCGGGCCGCCGGCGGCTCGGCGACCCCCGCGGTTGACGTCAGCGTCGACGGTTACGGCAACCTCGACAACACCGCCGTCGTCGGTTTCCAGGTCGCGCCGCCGGACACCAACGGTGATGTCGGAGCCGAGTTCTACATCCAGTACATCAACCTCGGTTGGGTTGTGCTCGACAAGAGTGATGGCTCGGTCGCCGCGGGCCCGTTCGCCGGCAACACCTTCTGGAGCGGCTTCGGCGGCGTCTGCGAGACCAACAATAGCGGTGACCCGATCGTGCTCTACGACCACATCGCCGGTCGCTGGATGTTCAGTCAGTTCACCGGTTCCGGCACCCCGCGCCAATGCTTCGCCGTCTCCACCACTGGCGACCCGCTGGGCCCGTACCATCGCTACGAGTACAACTTCGCCCCGGACTTCAACGACTATCCGAAGATCGGTCTGTGGGTCACCGAAGATACGCCCGAAGGCGGCGGCGTCACCAACCAGAACGCCTACACGATGACCACGGATGATTTCCAGGCTCAGTTCGAGCACATCTCCATCATCACCTTCGACCGCGACAGCATGCTCACCGGCGCCCCCGCCGAGATGATCCGCTTCACTCCGATCCCGACCTCCGGCACTTTCTTCGCGGCGACCCCGGCCCATATCGAAGGCGACGTCCTGCCGCCGGCCGGATCCTGCCCGCTCTACGTCCAGCAGTGGGACGACGAGATCTTCGACTCGGGCGGCACCCCCGACGGCTACCAGTTCTGGCAGCTGTGCTCCGACTTCGACACGCCGGGCAACTCCGTTCTCACCCCGGCGACCTTCATCAGCGCCGGCGTCGAGTTCGACTCCGAGCTCTGCGGTTTCGCGTCCTGCTTCCAGCAGCCGGGCACCACCAACCGGCTCGACACCCTCGGGCAGTTCACGATGTACCGCGCCCAGGTTCGCGGTTTCAACCCGAGCAACCCCACCTTCCGCATGGTGGTCAACCACACCGCTGACGTCGGCTCCGACCAGGGCGGCGTGCACTGGACGCAGTTCGATATCGACTGCATCTCGGACAACTCTTGCCTGACGGGCGGCGGCAATATCGGCGTGCTTCAGTCGTCGACCTGGTCGCCGGACGGCGACAACCGCGGCCTCGGCTCGATCGCCCAGGACCAGTCCGGCAACATCGCCGTCGGCTACTCCACGGTCAGCACCACGACCTCGCCGTCGCTGCGCTACGCCGTGCAGCTCGCGGGTGACACCGGCATGGGCCTCAACGCTGAGGAAACCTGCGTCGCCGGTGGCGGCTCGCAGACCGGCACGACCCGCTGGCACGACTACTCTTCCATGAGCGTCGATCCGGTGGACGGTTGCACCTTCTGGTTCACCGGCGAGTACATCTCGGCCACCACGACCTTCGCCTGGGAAACCCGCGTGTGCTCCTTCACGATCCCGGGCTGCGGCACCGGCGAAATCTTCAGCGATGGCTTCGAGGGCGGCAACGCAAACGCCTGGGACGTCGAGTTCCCGTAACGCGCTGCGCCAGTGACCTCGGCGGCCATCGGCCGCCGAGCTAAAAATCGGCCAAGACCCGGCGGCGGGACTTGGCCGATTTTTTTAATGGGCTTGCGGGTTTTCTATGGACCGCCGGTGCGATGGGTCCGGCCCGCGGGGTCGGGCGGACTCGAACCGATGATTAGGGCTAGTGCGGCGTCGCCGCCTGCTCTCGCAGCATGGCCTTCACTTGCTCCGGATCAAGATCGCTATTGGCGAGCTCCAGAAGCGCTTGGAGCGCTTCGAGACTTAAGGCACCGCCGGAGAACGCCGAGAGCTTCTTGAAGGGCATATTTCGGAAGATGGCCCCGAAGAAATCATCGGCCGGCCGCTCCGAAAGCGGCCGTTGGCCAATCCGTTCGAGAAGACCGTCGACGAGCGCCATGCCCCTCGGGTCGCCGACGATGTCATCGATCACGTCGTCCACCGCGAAGATCCGACGCGGAGCCGTCCCCGACTCGATACGGAACGGAAGCACGTGCCGGATATCCGTCGCCGACGCCCCCACCAACAGCTCATAGCGACCACTGTTGACCACCCAGCGTCCGTGGAAATCGTCGAAGTGGGCGAAGCGCTCGGCCGGCACGGCGATGTCGAAGGTGTGGCTTTCGCCGGCTCGGATCTCGGCCTTAGCGAAAGCCACCAGCTCCCGGTCGGCGCGCTCGTGTGACGGGTCGAGTGACCGCACGTAGACCTGCACCGTCTCTCGACCGTCGCGCTCCCCGACATTCGCCACTTCGACCTGCACGGAGAGCGCCCCGCCGGCGTCGGTGAGCCTCTCCGGAGCCCGAGCGCTGCGATAGTCGAAGCGCGTGTAGGACAAACCGTGCCCGAAAGGAAACTGCGGCTCGCGTCCAGAAGAACCCTGGAAGTAGCGATAGCCGACGGCTAGACGCTCGCCGTAGATCACCTCGCGGGGCCCCGCCGGGAAGTTCAGGTCGCTCGGATGATCAGCGACCGACGCAAAAGTCTCGGAGAGACGGCCGCCCGGATCCTCTTCCCCCAACAAGACCCGGGCCACGGCGCCGCCGAAGGCCTGACCCCCGAGCCACGTGAAGAGCACCGCCTCCGCACCGAGGCCCGCCAGCTCGACGGCGCCGCCGGCGCCCACGACCACCGCCATCGGCTTGCCGGCGGCCCGGGCCGCCGCCACGAGCTCCAGGTCGCCGGACGCCAGCTCCATCGACGGACGATCCCAAGCCTCCGCATTGTGGGAAGCCTCCTGTCCGACGAAGACCACGAGCTGGTCGACGGTCGTGAGCCACTCGGAGAACGCGGTCGATTGCTCCGCCGTCAATCCGCCTTCGGCGTAGGCGATCCGCCAGGCCATCACCGCGAGTCCGTGCGCGCCTCCCCGGGCCGCCAGCTCTTCAAAAGGCACGTCGACGTGGGTCGTGTGGATCTGGGAGCTGCCGATGCCTTGAATCCGGGGCGAGAACGCGTTGCGTCCGACCACCCCCAGCTTTTCTCCGCGCTCCGCGGACAAAGGGAGCATGTCATCTTGGTTGCGGAGCAGGACCATCGACGCCGCCGCCACCTCCGCGGCCAAGGCATGATTCTCCGCATGGGCCGTGGCGAGGTCGGAGTCGACGACGCCGGCCTCGACCGGGGCCTGTGCGCGTTGACGAACCACCAGCTGGAGCACCCGCGCCGCCGCCCGGTCCAGGTCATCCTCAGCGAGGGCACCGGAGCGGACCGCCTCCACAATCAGCGGCGGAGAGAGCGGATTACCCGGCATTTCGAGGTCGAGCCCCGCCGCCACGGAGGCCGCCGGATCGTCGACGGCCCCCCAGTCGGACACCACGAGCCCTTCGAATCCCCATTCTTCCCGGAGAATCTCATTCAAGAGTCTTGGGTGCTCGGACGCATAAACGCCATTGACGCGGTTGTAGGCGCTCATCACCGCTTGCGGCTGTGCTTCTTTGACGGCGATTTCGAAGCCCCGCAGGTAGAGTTCCCGCATCGTCCGCTCGTCCACACGGGCGTCGATCGTCATGCGGCGGTGCTCTTGGTTGTTGACCGCGAAATGCTTGAGGGTCGCGCCGACGCCTTGCGCCTGCACGCCGCGCACGAAGGCCGCCGCGATCTTTCCCGAGAGCAGCGGATCTTCGCTGTAGTACTCGAAATTTCGTCCGCCGAGCGGGTGACGCTTGAGGTTCAGCCCGGGGGCGAGCAGGAGGTCGACGTCCCGCAGTCGGGCCTCGGTGCCGAGCGCGGCGCCGAGCCGCTCGATGAGCCCCGGGTCAAAAGTCGCCGACATGGCCGACGCCGACGGGAAGCAGGTCGCCGGCAGGCTTTCAGACACTTCGATCCCGTCGCTTTTTCGTAACCCCACGGGGCCGTCGGCCATCCAAGCCGGTTCGATTCCGAGTCGCGGAATCCCCCGGGTCTGCCAGGCGTTCTGCCCCGTCACCAAAGACGCTTTTTCCTCGAGGGTCAGCGCGCTGACCCAGCCGGGAATCGGCGACGTCTCCCCCGCCACCTGCGCGCCGAGCGGGACCGGGAGCAGGCCAAGCAGCCCGAAAATACCGGTGGCGATACAGCATAAGAGACTAGAGAGCCGTGGTGACGAGAGCTTCATCAAGAGATCCTTTCCGGCCGATAGGCAGGCGAATGCAAGCACCCCGCGGCACGCCGCAGCGCTGGACACGCGCCGTCAGCAGGCGCGCTCGCCCGGCCGCGGAGCGTCATTTTCTTCTTCTAAAACGTTTGATCTCCGACTCTATCAAACCGCCATCGCCGTCCAGGCCAGGCTGGCGATGGACTCCGGTCCTGCAAGTGTCAAGTCTTTGGCCCTTTATCTTGCCCTCCACGCGTTAAGAGGTGTGCCGGAATTCAGCGGTAGCGCTCAGAAGAAATGCCACTGACGGCATGGAGTCTCACGCCAACGCCGGCGTGATCTGGTCCACCCCATCAAGGTTTTCGCCCTCCCCCGATGTGCACCGCAGCACGGTATAGCCCTGCGCCGTGCCGCCGAGGAGAACGTGACCCAACCCACGAAAGCAACTTGGCTTCTCCTGAGGAAAAGTCGACTGTCCCGAGGAATATGAAGATGAAAAATCCACTTGGAATCCTTGCCACGAGTGTCCTGACCGCCTATGCCGTTCTTTCTGGCCTAACCCCTTCAGCCGAGGCCAAAGCCGTCCAGCCCCACGCGAAATGCGCGGCGCTGGCCGCAGCGACGATCGAGGGCGAAGCCTTGGCGGTGGAAGAACATCGCAAGGGCGAATGGATCCGTGAATTCAAGGCCGCATCGATCGTCGAGCTCTCGGCGCGCCTCCAATCCATGCGCACGGAGCTGGCGGGGACCGAGGTCGGGATCGCCATCGCGGGTGGGGACATCGCGGGCGCCCACGTGTGGGACTTCCTCGGGTGCTTGATCGAGAACGAGCCGACGATCTCCGACTCGATCGCCCGGGCGCTGATGGCGGAGCGGCCGTACTTGGTGGATGTCGATCCCCATCTCATCGACATCGACGTGCAGGCGGCCATGGTCAACTTCGACCACATCGTGGTGCAGGCCCAAGCCATGGTCGACGCGATGCTCGAGAGGGCCTTGGGCTCCGGGGGGAACTGGCGCGAAGACCGCGGACAGGGAACCTACGACCTCGGCTGCGGCTTCGCCCGGGTGCTCTACGACGAGCCGTGCCTCTGCGCGAAGACCAATAAGGTTTATCTCGGTTCCTCCGGGTGTGATGTGAACGACCCGAAATCATCGAATCAAAGCTCCAGCTCCGGCAATTCCTCTTCGAATAACGGGGCCAATAACGGCTCGAATCAGAACGAAGGCGACCCCGCCGAGGAGTCGACGAGCGATAGCGACGCGCCCCTCGATGATCCCGACGCGATGCCCGGCGAGGAGCAGTGCTTGGTTGAAGGCGAGGATCCGGAGAGCCTCTGGTACTGGAGCGAGGTCTTCGGCTTCGACGCCTCAGACGTTTTGTCGAACGCCGATTACAACAATTTCAATATGCGAGTGTTCGCCGCCCTGCTGGAGACCTACACCGCCGCCTTGCGCTGACCGCCGCCTGAGCCTGAGGCTCCCGCTTCAACGCCGGCCGCCCGAGGGCGGGCGGCTTTTCGAGCCTTTCATTGACCGTCGGCTCGACCTCGAGTCGCCCTCGGGGAGACTCCATCGATGCCTATTCTTTCTGCGGTAACGGCCTTTGAGCTAAGCCAGCGGGCGACCGGAGTCCACGCCGGTCTCCCGATCGTGGTGCTCGATCAGCGCGGCCATCCGCTCCCCGGGCTTGCCGGTCCCGAAGGTCGTGACGAGCTCGCAGGTGGCGTAGCGGGAATGGACCTCCTGATAGGTCGACAGCCAGGAATCCACTCGCCCCTTCGCTTCCTCGGTCTCCCAGGGATACTCGACGTCGAGCGCCGGCACCCCGCAGCGCCACGGCTTCGGCGTCAGCCGCGCCCGGAAACAGCCACGTGTCGAACAGAGGCGGACGTAGAGCGGGTCGCTGCCGAGGCGTTGAAGCAAGGAGAGCGTCCGTTCGTCGACGGGATCAAATGGGCGGTGGGTCAGGAGGCAGCGAAGTCCACCGTAGGTCCGGTAGACCCGCCCGCTCGCACCTTCAACCGCCAGTACCTTCTTGATGTGCTCACAGGCCTCGGATTCCCACTCGCGACGTCGTTCCAGGGCCTCCGCCCGTCTCTTCTCCCCCCGCCCGATGAGCCCAAGGAAAATGGCTTTCCAAAAGTGCTCCACCTCGGGCGCGTCGATATCGGCGAAGAAGACATCCCGGGCGTTCAGCACGCGGCAGCCGTAGGCGTTCCTCGACACGATCACCCACGGGTCAGAATCGTCCCCCTCCAGCTGCCACCGCGCTTCGACCTTCTCCCGGAACGGAGCCCCGTAACTGTAGCGATCCAGCTTCTCGCCGCCGCGAATCCGCGCCGCCAGCCGCGCCGCCCGCTGCGCGCCGACCTGCCGCGCCTCGTCCACGCTGAGGTCGGACCAACCCCAGCACTGAAATGGTCTCGGTTCCCCCGTCTGCGGGTTCCGAGCCACCATCGCCGTCGACTCACCCCGCGCCCAAAACTTCGGAAAATGCACAGCGCTCTACTCCTTTCGTGGCCTGCCGTGAACCGGCTCCGCAAGATCCGTCGGTTTTAAGAAATAAGACGGTGACTATCAGCGGCCCCAGAGACCATCCGCCCATACCGAAAGCCCCCGCCCCTAGACAGTGCCGTACCGCCGTGTCTATCCTGCGGCCCTATGGAAGACGCACCACGACCAAGACCCCTCGCACAGAAAACCATCGGCATCCTGGGGGGCTGTAGCAACGTCGCCACCGGTATTTATTACCAGCTCATCAACGAGATCTCCAACCGGCGCCTCGGCGGTTGGGATATGGCGGAGACCGTGATCGTCGGTATGAACTTCGGCAATATCGAACACATGCTGCGCACCGAGGACTGGTCGGGACTGAAAGCGTATATGGCGGACAAGGTCGATCGGCTGGTGGCGGCCCGTGCGGACTTGATCATCGTCGCTTCCAATACGCTCCACCGGCCGATGGCGGACATTGTGGAAGGTCGCGATGTCGAGTGGCTGCACATCGCAGACCCCACCGGGCGGGCGATTCGAGCCGCCGGGCTCCGACGCATTCTGCTGCTCGGCACCCAAGCGGTCATGCAGCTCGACTACCTGAAGCAGCACTACGCGGACCGCTTCGGCCTTGAGATCCTGGTGCCCGCCGACGAGGAGCGTGAAGAGATCGACCGCATCATCTTCGATGAGCTCGTCAAAGACCGTATTGAACCGACGTCGAAGGCGCGGTATCTCGAGATCGCCGACCGCATGGTGCGTGAAGACGGGGTCCAGGGCCTGATTATGGGCTGCACCGAGATCTGCAGCCTGATCCAGCAGCCCGACCGTCCGGATCTCCCCATGTTTGACACCACCCGCCTGCACTGCGAAGCGGCGGTCGATGCGGTGCTCGGCGACCTCGGCTAGCCCGTCACTCGACGAAGTCCCCGGGCGCCCCAAAACCGTCGACAATCCAGGCCGGCGGCTCGGGCTCGGCACTCCAGTCGACGTCGACGCCGGCCAGCGTCTGGGCCCAGCGAAACTGCCAGAGAACGCCGCCGGGTCCGGTATAGGAGTCGGGTCTGCCGAGCACCGGGTCCGCCATCGCTTCGTCGAGGTCGATGAAGCGATAGCCGCGGGCGGTCAGCAGGTCGGCGACCGACGCGAAGTGGTCGGCGTTGAGCCGGTTGGCGTGCAGCACCAGCACCTGGGCGTGGCGGTGGCCGAAGAGACGAATCGACGCGTCTTCCCAGAAGTCGAAGGCGTCGACGGTGAACTCGAGATAGGCCCGGGCGACGTCGGCGGCCCCCGGGGCATCGCCGGCCTCGAGACGCTGCGCATAGACCTCGGCGAACATCCAGTCGTGGTTCTCGAGCGTCACCGGCGCTACCCGATAACCCTCGGCGTCAAGGTGCGCCTCGACCTCGCGACGCGTCTCGGCGCTGCGGCCGGTCTGTAAGAAGGGGTGCCTGTAGTAGCGCAGGGGCTGTTCAAACTCTGACAGCAGCCGCCGGAGGACCGTCCCGCCGTCGTCGATATCTTTCAAGAAGTCGGGGAGCGTCTCGCCGTGGAGCGATAGGTGACGGGCGCCGTGGTTCCCCAGGCCATGGCCGGCGCGGAGCCAGCGGCGGAGGATGTCAGCCCGCGCATCGAGCTCCCCGGCGACGTCAAGCCTCGACGCGTTGACGAAGCCCGTCGCGGGAATCCCGCGGCGGTCGAGCTCGGAGAGGAGCCCTTCGGTCAGGGCGGCGGTCTCGCCTACGGACAGCTCGGCGGTGGACGGCAAATCATCGAAGGTCACGGCCACCGCCGGTCTTCGATCCCGCACCGGAGCCTCCGCTGGCGGCGGCGCAGCGGACATCGGGGAAGAAGTGGAGGTCGGATGGGTCGCGTCCCGAAGCAACCGATGGCCCGCGAAAGCCATCGCGACCAAGACCAGCCCGGCGACGGCGATGGCGATGGCGCCGACGCGAGAAGGAGCTCGCCCCCAGCCTCCGGGCCACCGCCGGCGCCAACCCGTCGCCGGGTCCGCGGACCGCAGGGCCTCGGCCAAGGCGCCCGCGTCGCGCGGGCGACGGGACGGATCCGGATCGAGGGCAGAGAGCAGACACGGGCCAAAGCGCCGGATCCTCTCGAGAACGTCTTGGACGCGCTCTCCTCGGCGGGCGGCGATGTCCTGCTGATCGCCCGCCGCCAGGGCCTTGAACCGCTCGACGGGCGCTTGGGGGACGCGACCGGGCTCGGCCCCGAAGGCCGGCGACACGCCGCAGAGCAGACGATACGCGAGCAGTCCCAAGGAATACACGTCGCTCGTCGCCTCCACCTCTTCGCCCCTCGCCTGCTCGGGGCTCATCGCCCCCGGCGTGCCGATCGAGGCGCCGAGACGGGTCAGCGCAGGACTGTCGACCAGCGCCGGCCCGAGGGCTTTGGCGATTCCGAAGTCGATCACCTTCGCCATGGCCACGCCGTCGCGCACGGTCACCAGGATATTGGACGGCTTGAGATCCCGGTGCACGATGCCCTTGCGATGGGCGTGGCCGACGCCGGCGAGGACCTCGAAGAGGAGCGACAGGCGCTGCTCCGAGCTGAGGCGGTAGCGGTCGCAATACTCGTCGATCGGCAGACCGCTCACCCACTCCATGGCGACCCACGGCACCCCGCGGCCGTCGACCACGTCCAGGCCCACCTCGTAGGCGGACGCCACGTTCGGATGGTTCATCAGCACCAGGGCCTGACACTCGGCCTCGAAACGTCGCAGCGCCGAGGCCCGCCCTTGACCGGCAGATTTCGGCAGCCAGTCTTCGCGGACGGTCTTGAGCGCGACGCGGCGGAAGACCGGTTCCGACTGCTCAGCGAGGTAGACGCAGCCCATGCCCCCTTCACCCAGCTGCCGCAAGAGCCGGTAGGGCCCCAGACGGCCGCCGATCAAAGCGTCGCGGACCGGCGTCGTGTTAGACACCCGCAGCCACGAGCCGCTCTTGCGGTGGGCTTCGAGCAGCTCTTCCACTTCCCGCCGAAGTCGCGGCGGGAGCGCGGCGAGCGCCCGGGCGCCTTCTTCTCCATCGGCCTCGAGCACGCGGTGGAAGGCATTCCACAGCTCATCCCAGTCCGAGTCCCCTGGGCCGGTGGCACTCATCACTCGCCCGGCGGGCGCCAGTCTCGCAGCTCCCGCAGCAGCCAAGCCCGGGCGGCGGTCCATTTACGGCTGACTGAGCGGGCCGATAGGTCGAGCGCCTCGGCGGCCTCGTCCACGGTGAGGCCGGCCCAGAAACGCAGGCGCACGACGTTCGCCATGGCTTCGTCTCGCTGCGCCAGGCGGTCGAGGGCGCCGTCGAGGGCCAGCAGCTCGGCGACGTCGAGGCGCGTCGACGCGTCGGGGGACCAGCCGTCGGCCAGGGTGGCGCCGAGCGAAGTCCGACGCTGCCCGCCCCCGTGACGATGCCGACCGATACGGCGCGCCCGCTCGATGAGAATGCGCCGCATGGCTTCCGCCGCGGCGGCGAAGAAGTGTCCGCGGTGGTCCCAGTGCCGAGACTTGTCGCCGCCCAGCCGGAGCCACGCCTCGTGCACCAGGGCCGTCGGCTCCAAGGTCTGGCCGGGGCGCTCGCGGGCCATCCTCGCCCGCGCCAAACGACGCAGCTCGTCATAAACCTCGGCCAGCAGCCGCGGACCGGGGCTACCCGACGCGGCGGCGGTCGACGGGGGCTCTCCGGCGGACCGGGGTTCGGCGACCGTTGGTTGGATATCTTCTGATCGATCGTCCACGGCGACTCCTGGCTGCATCATAGCCCCTCAAGGTCTGGTTCTAAGCCCTGCCCAACCGACGGCACTGATCCGTGCCGTCGGCCCGGCGAGCGAAACTTCCACCATCTCCATCGAGGTCAACGCTTCTTGCAGGCCAAGGTGTAGGCAAAGTGGTACTCCGCCTCGCCCATGTAAATATCCGAGCCCCAGAGAAAGCTTGCGATCCACTCATAGGAGCCGCTGCTCTTGTAGACCCCCGACGTCACCGAGACGAGCGAAGGCAGCGGGCAGTCGACCGGACACTCGAGATTATCGCGCGCGGCCACGGCGATTTGCTGGACCGTCGGCGCCACGGCCGCGCTCGCCGCCGCCGCAGCAGCAGCCTCCGAACCGAACTTCCCGGTTCGGGTCACAATATTGTCTCCGAGGTGGGTGAACGGGTTGTTGCAATCGGTCTGGATGGCTCCCCACTCCAACGACGCGGCCCCGCCGTCGGTCAAGAAGGCGACCTCCAGCGGATGGCCCGAGGAGAGGAGACTGCCGGAAGAGTCCTGGAGCCACCAGCTCTCCGCAAGGCCGAGGTCCCTGGCATAGACCATGATTTTGCCTTCGGTCGCGAATCGGAGCTCGGTTCCTTCTTCGAGGTTCGAAATCACCACCAGGGTCGGGCCTTCGAGCACTATCTCCGGCTCCGGCTCGCCGCCCGTAAGGTCGATATGCTCCGTCCAGAAATCGTCGCCGAAGAAGTCGGCGGGAAGTGACTCATACTCATAAGGAAAAGCGGCCGATGCGGCGCTGACGCCCAGCAGCATCAAGGAGCTGAAGCCGGCGGCGATGATGGAGCGTCGGAGAGTCTGAAAAGGAGCTTGGCAACGGGTCTGGACACTATTCGTCAACATGGCGATTTCTCCACGGTCAGGTTGTCAAGGAGCGACTTCTTGTCACTCCACCGGACCATGCGACGAACGCCCGGAAGGTTCGCCAACTTTTTTCTCCCGCTGGAGCTCAATCTCCTCCGGGACGCAGAAAAGCCGCGTCGCGGAGCGCGACGCGGCGGCGAGAGGCCTAGGCCTATTGAGCCGGCGGCTTAGCGCACGACGGCGAAACCGGGGGCGCCGTCTTCATCGAGGCGAAGCGCCGGGACGGCGTCGGGGACGTCCAGGCGGTGGACGGCGAAGCCCAGGGAACCGTCCTCGTCGAGGCGCAGCGCCGGCGCTGTGGGCTGCTCAACCGGGGACTCGATCACCTCGGAGCGGTGGGCGGCGAAGCCGACCGATCCGTCTTCATCGAGGCGGAGGATCGGAGCGGCCGGCTGCTCGGAGACGTCCAGTTGATGGGCCGCGAAGCCGTTGGAGCCGTCCTCGTCGAGACGCAGACCGGCGACGGCCTCGGCTGAGACGTCCCAGCTGTTGACGGTAAAGCCAGAGGCGCCTTCCTGATCGAGCCGCAGCTCAGCCGACTCCGGCGCCGCGGCGTGGGCGCTGGCCGTCATCAGGCACAGGGACAGGAAGAAACCGATTCGGGGGGATAGGCTATTTTTGAACATCGCGTACTCCGGGGGGTGAAGGTGAGAAGGTCAGCGGCTCAGCCGCCCGTTCACCCCTAGATCGCAAAGCGCCGTGCAACCCCCTCAAAGATCCTTCGATTTTTTGACGAGGCGCGAATCTCGCGTCCGCCGACGTCACCGCGCGCGGATGCTCGCCGCATGACCTACGCCTCAAAAGGCCTCCCACACCCGCGGCACCACCGACCCAAACGGCCGGCCCAGACGCGGTGGGTTCCGCAGGAAGGACACCGCAGGGGCTTCTGGTGGACGGCGCCGCAGGTCACGCAGCGGCGCGGATAGCGCCTTTTCTTGCCGAGCTTGACCAGTTTCGCTTCACACACGGGGCAGCGGTCGTGACGCTTACGGAGCGCCCTCGGATCTCTTGAACCGGGAGTCCGGAGTCGCGGTTCGATCTCCTCGAGCTCCGAGTCCAGCTGCTCCCGTCGAAGCTTGCGCACGGTCCACAGCTTCATCCAGCGATTGGGCGGCTCCGAGTGGTCGCTACAGGCGGCTTGCTTCTGCTTGTTGGTGATCCGATTCGACATCTCCGCCCCCCCGATCTCGCCTCCCCCGTCTTCGGTGGAAGCAGGAATCTAGAAACAAAGATCGGCGACCGGGGTCGCGTCGAGGCCGACGCCGAATCGCTGCTCCGCGCTGATCACCGGCATCGCCCACATCTGGCGCCCTTCGGATTCGAGGCGCAGGCGCCCGAAGCCGTCGCCGATCGGCATCTCGTCGCCGCCGATCACCAGGCGCCGGGCCAGCGATCGGGACTCGACGAGGTGGCTACCGAGGGACTCGCCGCGCTCGGTTCTTACGTCGAACCGGAAAAGCGGACGGTCGGCGACTTCAGGCGCTCCGCACTCCGCCGGTCCGATTTGGCCGCGGGCCCACAGGATCAGCTCGGTGCCGCCGTCAAAGTCGCCGCCGCGAAGAAATCTTGTCTCGTAGGCGGTGGGCAAGGGCAACCGATTGCCTTCGGCGTACCAGAAGCTATTGAAGTTGCGAATGCCGCACGGCGGATCGACGCAGATATCGTTGCCAATTCGGGTTTGATCCGCCGGAACGGAGACCAGCTTCTCGCCCTGGGCGTGGTCGCCGGCGGCGTCGATCAGGAAGAAGTCTCCCCACAAAACGTTGTCGTTGCTCGCCAGGCCGGAGGCGCAGTCGCCGAAGTAGCCGGTGTCTTGGGGTGTCGGTCCGCCCGACCCCGAGCAGTTATTGACGATGTCGACGGTGAGGTACCCCGTCAGCAGGCGTCCATCTTCCACCGCCTCGGCGTAGCACAGGCCATCCGCCGACCGGGGCTGGCCGGCGA
>JBCDKB010000222.1:0-13219 GCA_038747035.1 Acidobacteriota bacterium
AGGCCGAGCCGGACCGCGCGGCGCTCGACGCCGCCCTGCGCACGGCGGGGGAGACCGGCGGCGCACCGCAGGCGCAGACCGCGCCGCAGGTGGCGGGTGCGTTCAAAATGGACAATCCGCCGCAGACCTGCCGCGACGTGCAGACCCGCGGCCTGGGCCGCTGCTTCGCCCAGGACCTGCTGATGGAGCTCACCCTGCGGCAAACCGCCGCCTGGTACTACGAGCAGGGCGCGCAGTGGGCGCTGATGGTCGGTCCCCTGGGCTTCTTCCCGCTCGGCCAAGGCATCGGCAATGAAGCGATCGCCAATCTGGCGGCGGATTTCTGGGTCCACCTGCCGCAACCCAGGGATTCCCGCGGCAACTTCTGGATCCTGCCGGTGATCACCGACCAGCCGCTGGAGATCGCGCGCCGCGATACGGCGACGGGCTGGGTGGTGCGCCAGCAGGCCTACGATCCGCTGCCCGCCGACGGCGGGCCGAACGTGGTCGTCGTCGACCCGCTCGCCGGCTCGGACCCGCAGGCGCCGATGCTGGTGGACGCCGTGCCCTTTGATCTGCTGCGCTTCACCGCGCCGCAAGAGGACCGGGAGAATCTCCTGCGCCTCGAGATCGAAGCCAAGAGCGACGGCAACCGCCGCGTCTCCCTCGAAGGCCGCACGGGCTTCCCGCTGCCGGACCATACGCGCCTCTCGATCTTCGACCTGACGCCGCTCGAACCGACCGACGCCGACGAGTCGCCCCGGGGGCCGAAGGCCGGGCCGACGACGCGCATCTGCGGCGACGGCGAGAGCTGGCGCACGGGGTCCTTCGAGGGCACGGACGACATGCTGCTCGTGCTCACCGCCGGTGACTACGAGTCCGACGACTTGAGCTCGCTGGAATTCCGCTTCGACCGCAGTCTCAGCGACGATGTGCTCGACCGCGAGAACTCCGAGGTCGCGACCTTCAAGGACCTCGGACCGTCGGACGGCTGCTCGAGCAGCTCGGTAGCGGGCTTCCCGCGGGACGTGCCTTTCGAGCTCGACCTGGTCGAGAACGGCCGACGCCTGGTGGTGGTGCCGACGGCGGCGCTGGCGGCGGGCCACCGTTTCCGCCTCGAGCTCAAGCCCCAGGCCCTGCGGGCCGAAGGCGACGATCCGTCGTTGACCTACTGGTCGACGGCGCCGAAGGTCTTCGAGTTCGCCACCCGCGAGGTGCCGGCGGAGGTCGTCGGTTCGCTCGGCGATAGCGATTTCCCGTTCGGCGGCGTCAAGACGGCCCGCGACATGCTGCGCTTCGGCAACCTGCTCGTGGTCGCCACCGACGCCGGTCGCCTGGTGGCGGTCGACGCCAGCGGCGCCAACGGGGAAGGCAATTTCGAGATCCACGCCGTCAAGAACGGTTTTGACCTGGCGCGAACCTTCGCCACCGACGGCCACAACCGCCTCTTCTACAGCAGCCTTTTCGGCGGCACCTGGGCGGTGAAGACGCTGCGTATCGAAGACGTCCGCGACGCCGACGCCGAGTGCCCGCCGCCGAGCTCGCAGCCGGCCTGGGCCCGCGACGAACCGTGCTTCAAGGGCACGGCGGGCTCGGTGCGCGTGGGCTATATGCCGCGTCCGGGCGTGATGTCAGCGTCGAGCTTCGCGGCGGCGGGGGCCCTGCCGTCCGGCACGCCGATGGACCTCGAGGTCCTGACCCAGGACGAGAAGGGGAGGGTGCTCGAGCTCGAGTCCTTCTACAAGGCCTACACCGACCAGGACCTGTCCTCGCTGCAGCCGGATGACGAGGGCTTCTTCACCTTCGACCTGACCCTCAAGTCGACGCTCAAGCGCGCCGAGGACGGCGAAGTGGAGCCGAGCCTCGACCAGAGTTCCGCGGCGCCGCCGGTGCCGGAGTTCCGGGAAGTCTCGTGCTTTGACGAAGAAGACGAAACCGGCGAGCCGGACCACGACCGCTTCCAGCGCGTCACCATCGACAACCTGTCGACCGGCCAGTCCTGGTCCTTCGATATCGAGAATGAGTGGCCCGATCCGGACGCCACCGGCGACGGCAGCTTCCGCGTCACCGATATCAAGGCGCGCAAGGGCGACCGACTGCAGGTGCGCTACAACATCCGCGCCCTCGGCTATATGGCGATGATGGGCAGCGGCCTGACCGTGCTCGACCTCAACCGCTTCTACCACCTGCCGCAGCCGTTCCCGACGCCGGGCGGCGGCCAGTGCGGCCGGCGCTTGGGCTTCTTCGAGGGCGCCAGCGTCGACTTCCCGTCGTGCGCCGAGTTCGGGTCCGGACCGGAAGGCATTCGCATGACGCCGGCGGTCTCGCCCCTCGGCCCCACGGGCTGCGACGAGGACGGGCAGAACTGCCGCGGCACCGGCCGCATCGACCTTTACTCGCCGCTCCTGCGGGTCGGCGCCCTGCATACGGTGTCCCGCGATATCGACCCCGGCGGCGTGCTCTTCCGCGAGCTGGCGGCGTGCATCGACTTCATCGACCCGTCGATCTCGTTCTACCCGGACCAGGGCGGCGATTTCGCGTGGCTGCGCGATACGGCGGTCGCCAAGGACGCGGTGTGGCTCGACCGCGGCATTCGGGGGGCCTACTCGAGCGCCTTTAGCGAGCCGCCGGAAGGCCAGAACGCGTTCTACCGCCAGAGCGACCTGCTCTTCGTCTCGATGGGCATGGCCGGCATCTACGTCTTTGACGTGACGCCGCGCCAGCTGCGCCAGCCGAATCTGATCGGCCACCTCCACATCAAGGGCCACAGCGCCTTGCTGATCCAGGTCGACGAGGACCGCGGCCTGCTCTACGCCGGCGGCAATGACTACACCAAGCCCGGCCGGCCGCCGGTGATCCACGCCTGGGATCTCGGCTTCGTCAACGTGTCGCCGATGCTCGAGGTGCACAAGCCGCAGCCCAGGCTGTCGGTGAACGCGCCGTGGAAGGCCGGCCACATCGCCGTCGACCAGACTGGCACCGGCCTGCTAACGACGTGGGACAACGCCCGCGGTCCGATTTCGGTGCCGCTCGAGTCGCCGCGCTTCACGTTTAGCGGCCTCTACCTGCCGGAGGAGGACGAGATCGACGAGCTGCCCGACAACGCCCGACCGCCGGCGGTGCAGCGGGCGACCGGTGAGTTCGTGCCCCTCGGCGTGCCGCTCGAGGTCGACGACCCGGGCGCGGAGCCGCTCGATCCGACGGAGGCGCAGGAGAAGCGCGACGACGAAGAGCGCCAAGCCACGGCGGCCTTCAAGCTGCGCCTGTCGCTACCGGGCGTGCTCGGCGACGTCGTCACCGCTCGGGTCCAGAGCCTACGCTCGCTGCCGGAACAGCGCTTCTTGGGCCAAGAAGACGTCGGCCCGTCGGTGTCGATGCCCGGCGGCCCGGGCTGGCCGGACCAGGAAGTGACCGTGACCCTGCGTCGCCTCGGCGTCGGCAGCGACGAAGGCGCGCCGGCGGATGAGGTCAACGGCGAGGGCGGCCAGCTGTCGACGGCCTACAACCTCTACGAGTCCGAAGAGTCGATCCTGCTGGTCGCCGACCCGCGGGCCCGCCGCGATTACCTGCTGGAGGACGTGCCGGATAGCGACTCGGTCTTCGGCTCCAAGACCGCCGACGAAAAGGCCCAGTGCCGCCGCTGCGACTGGCCGTCCTACTTCCCGGATCCGAAGGACGGGGAAGAAAACGACCCCGAGCTCGAAAGCATCAAGGAATTGCTCGCCGGCCACTACGTGCGGGCCTTCCTCGCGGTGGATCCGGACGCGCCGGCCCAGGTCCAGCAGCGCACCCGCGAGGCCATCGAGTTCTTCGAAGGGCAGGGTGAGAATTACCAGCTGCCGTGGGGCTACGTCGAAACGACCGCGGCCGCCGACGCCGTGCCGTCGCCGCTCCAGGTGTCGTTGGCCGAGCCCGGCCGCTCGGCGGCGACCTGGTCGCCGGATGAAGCCGGCGTGTCGGTGGCGCTCACCGGCGGCGACGTCTTGCTCCAGCAGTCGGACCACCGCGTGTCCGGCCGCGGCATGCCGTTCGCCTTTGACCGCACCTACCGCTCCCACACCCTCGGCTACTCGCCGCTCGGCGCCGCCGGCTGGCACGGCAGTCTCTTCTCGCACCTGCGGGAGATCGGCTCGACGAAGGAAGTGGAGTACCACGACGGCAACGGCCACGTCTGGCGCTTCTACCCGACGACCGGCACGATCCCCGAGGGCTACGAAGACGATTCCGCCGGCAGCTACGCCGCGCCGGAGGGTGTCTACCTGCGGCTGCAGAAGCTCGCCGGCCGCGGCTGGCGCCTGATCGGTCGCCAGCACGACATCGCCGAATTCGACGAGTCCGGTCGCTTGGTGACCATCAGCGACCGCCACCGCCGTGGCGAAGAAGCGGGCGAGCAGGGCAATACCCTCCAGCTGCGCTACGACCCGTTCGGCCAGCTGATCGAAGTCGAGGACGACCTCGGGCGTCTCTATGAGTTCGAGTACTTCGACGATCCGCGACCGGTGGGCCGCGGCGGCGACGGGCCAAAATACGGTCTGCTGAAGCAGATCACCGACTTCGTGGACCGGACGGTGGAGTACGAGTTCTCCGACGATCGTTTGCTCGAGGAGGTGAAGCTGCCGGAGGTCGAGAACCCGGTGGGCGTCTTCGCCGAATTCTCCTACGAGGGCGCCCGGCGTCCGACCATGCGCTACGAGTACGACCCGCCGTTCGGCGTCGACCCGAGCGACGCCAACACCACGGCGGTGCTGCACGGCGACTTCGCCGAGCTGCGCCTCCACCAGTACTTCCTGCCGACTTTCCTCGAGTCCGGCGTGGCCGTGCCGCGGGCCCGCTTCGAGTACCAGGAAAGCTCCGGGCGACTGGTGGAAGTCGGGTTCCCGACGCCGGGCAACGCGAATAACGAAGCGTCGAGCATCGAGTGGCGTCTGGAGTACCCGGCGTTCACCGCCGACACTCGCCCGGTCGGAGAAGTGACCGTCCGCGCGCCGTGGAACCACGAGTATCGCTACACCCTCGAGGACGGGCGAATCTCCCAGCTCCGCCAAGAGCTGGAGGTGGTCCAGACCGACGGCACGACGCTCTTCGAGACCGTCGGCCCCGAGTTCACCTACACCGACGACGGCCGCGTGCAAACGGTCCGCCAGCCCGACGGCGGGCTGACCACCTATTGCTACCCCGATGACGAAGGCGCCGCGGGCGGCCAGTGCACGGCCGGCGGCGAGGTGGACCGCCTCCAGATCGCCAACGTGGTGAAGGTGGTCACCGAAGCGACCACCCAGGAAGGCCGCGGTTCGGCGGAATACACCGAGATCGTCAACGGCGCGAGCTACGGCGAGGACAACCTGGTGGCGTCGATGACCGACGGTTTGACCCGCGGTATCGACATCCCGGTGGCCAAGGTCGACGACACGAGCGGCTTCGCTTTTGAGGCCGAAGGGGTCTCGGGCAGCTTCGAGTACGACGACTTCGGTCGTAACACCGAGTTCACCGGCGGCGCCTCGAACCCGGTTCGCACGATGATGGAGTACCACCCGGACCACAAGGACCGGGAAGATGCGGGTCTTCTGAAGCGCTCTGAATACGGCAAGATCGGTCAGCCGGCGTTCTGGACGGAATTTGAGTACGACGACCAGTACAACGTCACCGAGCGCCGGACCTCCCAGGGCACCACCGAAACCGCTGAATACGACGCCTGGGATCGCATCGTCAGCCAGACCGCCGGTGAGTCCGACGGTCGCTACCGCTCCGTCGGCGCCGCGGAATGCGGCGAAGGCGGCGGCACCAAGGACGAGCGGGCCTACGACGCCGCGGGCCACGTGGTGCGCGAGCGCCACCTCCAAGACTACGTCGCCGCCGATGGGTCGGTGCAGTGCCGCTGGGTGGAGAAGCACTACGTCTACAACGCCCGTGAGCAGCTGGTGAGCCGCAGCGTCTCCCATCTTTCCGACCCGCTTTCCCCGGGCCAGGTCACCAACCAAGCCCGGCAAGTCCAGGCGCTGGTCTACGACGAGCACGGCCGTCTACAGGAAGACCGAGCCAAGAACGTCGCCCATCCGGACCTAGTCACCGTCTATCGCTACGACGACGCGGGCCGCGTCGCCGGTACGACGATCGGTGACGCTGGCGAGACGCTGAGTGGATACGACAATCGCAATCGCCTGGTGTTCTGGACGGACGGCGACGAGGGCGTGTGGCGGAACCGCTTTGATGTCTGGAACCGACCCTTCCTCAAGATCTTGCCGACCGGCGCCCACGAGCTCGCTCGCTTTGATCGAGCCGACCATCCGGTGGAAGTCACGACGTGGGATGGCGATCCTTTTGCACCGGGTGCCGGGCCGACGCTGCTATCGCAGACGAAGACCACCCTCACGAGCTTCGGGGAGCCGGAGCGCATCGTCCAGGTCCTCTCCGCCGGACCGGACGGGCGCGAAGGGAATGTCACCGAGATCGACTATGACGACCTCGCCAGGGTCTCCCAGGTCCTCCGCGGTCCGGCCGGTTCCAATTCGGACGAGCTCGACCGGTCCAGGGCGAGGCGGGAAGAAGAGACCCTCTACGAGGCGGAGACCGGCCGGGTGCTGGAGCGGCGCTTCGGCGGCGAAATCGGTCAGCCGGCGCTTTATGCGCACCGCTACATTTACGAGACCGACAACGCGTCGCCGTGGGCGGACGGCATGGAAACTCTCGAAAGCGTGCCCGGTGAGCCGGGTCTGGTCGTGACCCAGCGGGTGGACTACGTCCGCGACGCCTTTGGCCGCGTCGTCGAAACGAAGAGCAGCGACGGGTCGAGGGTCAGGACGACCTATGACCGCGGCAGCCAGAACATCATCCGAGTGCGCGAAGGTGAGGAGAGTGAGTCGCGCATCGCCCTGGACGGCGCCGGACGCCAGCTCCGCGTGATGCGGCCCAACGGCCGAGGTCAAACCATCTATGCCTACGACCTCGATGGCCGCATGGTCCGGCAACTGGTGACGACGGACGACGGCGAGCCGTGGGAGACGGCCTACACCTGGGACCGAACCGGCCGAATCATCCAGGTCGATTACGAGGACGGCACCTCCGAGCTGAAGACGTACAACCTCGACAGCACGGTGGCGACCGTCACGTCCCGGGACGGCGTTGAAGTCACGTATACCTACGACGCCGCCAATCGCGAGCGTTCTTCGGTTCCGCGCCTCACCCGCGGTCCTCCGGCCAGCTTGGCGGCCTTGGATGACGGGGACTTCACCGATTACGACGTCCTCTCCCGTCACGTCCAACTTCGACGCGGGGTCGCCGGAGCGGCGGGGGTCGACAGTGCGCTGACCGTCAGCTACCCCAGCTATGACTTGGGATCGAGGCCCGGTTCGGAAGTGCTCGGCCAGCGTGCCCCGCTGTCTTGGGCCTTCGATGCCTTCAGCCGCGCCTTCGAGGTGCGCCTCCCGGCCGGCGTCGGGCACGGCGGCGGCCCCTTCCAAGGGTTCTCCTATCGCTTCGACACCCTAGACCGGACGACGGAAGTCGGGGCCCTCGGCGGCGAGTTGACGCTGGCCCGCCTCGGCGCCCAGTTCACCTGGGGCGGTCTCGATCGACTCTATGCCTCGACGACCCTGGGGCCGCTAGGGACCTCAGCGCGCTACGGCTATATCGACGGCCGGGGTCCGCAGCCGCCGGACGGCAACGACAGCACGTCCATGTGGCGTCTCGGGACGCTGTCCTGGGGGGCGTCGCCGGGCGTTGATCCGGTGGCCACGGCGCTGCAAGAGCCCACGAACCCTTGGGGGCAATTCGCCTTTGGCTGGCGCGGTACCGAAGGCGATCCTCGGGACGGCACCAAGATCGGGCGCGCCGTGCTGCCCGGGGAGACCGGCGGCCTCGACCTTTTCGCCGGCATGGGCTGGATCTGGCAGTACGACTCCGGCGTGCGCTTGGCCTACGCCGTGCCCGGACGCGGTGGCCTGAGCGGTCAGCCCGGTAGCCAAACCCGCGGATTCCGCTACGGCTATGGACAGGGCGACGAACTCGATCGCCTGGTCAACGAATCCGCCGGAACCGTCGGCGGCGTCGAAACGGGGGCCTACGGCCGGATCCTGAGTCGTGACGGCTCGCTCTTCAGATATGACGAGGTCGGTCGGCGTTCGGAAGACGATCGTTTCGTCTACCTATGGAATTGGCGCTCTGAGCTGCTGGCGGTCACCGTCAAAGACGCCTGGCCGGACGGCGAGACGCCTTACGCAGGGCACCAGGTCCGCTTCGCCTATGACGCCCTTGGGCGCCTCTATTCCCGCAGCCACTATGGCCTTCTCCCAGAGGGCGTCGTCGATGACGCGGCGCGGCCCTTCATCGAGAAGCGGGTTTACGTCTGGAACGGTGAGGACCTGGTCGTTGAAGTCGGCTACGGCGACGAAGCGGAGACCGATGCCCGCTGGCGAAAGACCTACGTGCCAGGGGCGCGCGGCCTCGATATGGCGACCCAGGTGGCGGTTGAGGACCTCGCCTTCGGCGGCGCCGCCTCGCTGTACACCTATCTGCGGGATGAGCTCGGCACCGTCGTCGGCATCGTGTCTGAGCAAGACACCGCCGATCCGACGCAGCCGGTGATTCCGGCGCGCTACTTCTACACCCCTTACGGCGAGGCCTTCGTCGAGCGCGGTCCAGAGCTGCGCCGAGCGCGGTTCGAGATCGGGCTCGAGTCCGTAGAGACCGCCGGCGGTGCCGTCAACCAAGTCGTCCCCAACCCGGCGACGGCGAGTTCTGGCGCCGTACGCTTGCAGCTGTCCGCCGCGGTGGACGCCTCGACGCTCGCCGACGGTCTGGTGGTGGAAGAGCAAGGTTTCGGCGGCTGGCGTCTAGTCGCCGGCGGCCAGGTCGCCGTCGGCCTCGCTGAATCGGCCGACGAGATCCAGGTGCTGCTCCGGTCGGGCTGGACCCGCGGGGTGACCTACCGCGTGCGCCTCAACGATGGCCTGCTCGACCGCAACGGGCGCTCCTACAGCGGCTCCGAGTCGGCGGTCTTCTCCGTGCCCGACGGCACTTTCGACCCGGTCTACGACCAAAGCTTCGCCGCCGGCTTCGAGAACTATCGGGCCGCCGGCGACACGCTCGGCGGCCGCTTCCCGGGTGGCCAGACGGCCCTCTTCCACGGCCTGTGGACCGACCCGGTTTCTGGCCTCAGCTTCGCCAGGGCCCGCTGGTACGACGCGAGAAACGCGACCTGGCTCAGCGAGGATCCCCTCGCCGATATCGACTCCCCGAACCTCTATGCTTTCGTCGCGTGGCGGCCGAATATGGGCCGCGACCCGAGCGGCATGGCCCTCGGCGACTGGTGGGACCCGCGGAGCTACGCCGACCTCGAGCTGTTCACAGACGAGGCCCGGGAGCGGTCGAACAAGTTCATGAAAGGGCAGGTCAACGGCGCCGTCAATGCCGCTAAAGGCACGGCGAACGCGATCCTGCACCCGATCGAGACCGCCAAGGGCATCAAGGCGGGCGTCGAGTACCTCTATGAGAACTGGGACGATATCGACCTGATGGAGTCGGCGAGCAACGCCGTCACCAAATATGTCAATGCGTCCCCTGAGGAACAGGGCGAGCTCGTCGGCGCCATGCTTTTCGAGGTGGTTTCCGGCGGGGTGGCGGCGAGGGGAGCCAAAGCCCTCAAGGGCCTCTCCAAGCTCGACAACGCCGAGCTACCTAAAGCCAGCCCCCAGAAGGCCTTTGACGGCCCCGAACCGGATGCTCCATCGACGTCCCAGCCGGGCTTGAAGTCGGCCGTTGATTGCGACTGCTTCACGGCGGAGACTCTGATCGCAACAGAAGACGGACTGGTTCCGATCGAAGAGATCACCGTCGGCGACGACGTCTGGGTGGTCGACGATGAGACCGGTGAACGGGTCCTCGGCGAAGTGGTCCGGCTCTTCGAGCGGCAAGCTTCCGAGATCTATGAACTGACCGTCGATGGCGGTGAGACGATCGAGGCGACGGCGGAACATCCGTTCTTCGTGCTCGGACGCGGTTGGGTCTTCGCCGCCCGCTTGGTGCCGGGTGATCGGCTGACGACAATTGACGGCGATTACGTCGAGCTGGAGTCGGTTAAGGTCACGAGGGGCGAGACGAAGGTCTATAACTTCGAAGTCGCCAAGCGGCATACGTACTTCGTCGGGCGGACCTCAATCCTCGCCCACAATACGTGTCCGGTCACCTACGGTGTCCCCAACGCGACCCTCGATGACGCGGATGCACTCATCAAGGCCTCCGAAGGTCGTTTGGGGCTGGTCAACTCCCGCGGTCGGCAGTTCAAGGGCCACGCCGGCGACCATATCCCCCGGAAGGGAGCCTCTGACAGGTCGGTAGACTCTCGGGCGCGGATGAGGATCAGAAAGGACAATACGACGGTCTATCGCAATCGTCGGCACGCCCTGCAAGACCTGCGGGACGCCCTGAACGACAACGCAACCGATATTCTCAATATGGCTCCTGGAGACGACCTCTACATTCGGCACTCGACGCGGAAGATCCGGCAGGGTGTGAATTCTCAGAACGGCAAGCCAACAAGCCCCGTGTCGTGGCGAGAAGTCACCATCGCGTTGGAAAGGCTGCCGGACGGGACCCTCCACCTGGTGCACATGTCGCCGCGGATCTAGGGGTCTAGGGACCTAGCATGGACTCCTTTCAAAGCCTGATCCACGCCGTCTCCGACGCCTGTGACCGAGCGCAGGCCGGCAAGATCCTCGACGCCGGCCTCGACGTGAACTATCAAAATGCGGCCGGCTGTACGGCCTTGATGTTCACGGTCATGCCGAATGACTTCGGTGATGACAACTCGCCGTGGGCGATCAAGGAGATGGTCGAGTTTCTCCTCGGCCGCGGCGCTAGAACCGACCTTAAAGACGAAGCGGGACTGACGGCTCAGGACTACTGCCGTCAGCTGATCGATCCTGAGTTCCGTGACAAGTTCGGAGACAGTCCCTCGGCCAAGTGGACACCTGAAGGTCTAGGGCATATCGAGGAAATGCTGGAACTTCTGGACCCGTCGCTCTGGACCTGAGAACCGGGGCGGTCGCTGTAGAAGTTCCGGAAAAAGGGGCTGGAGCGTCGCCGCCGGATCCGGGCCAGACTGAGCTTCCGGTGTTCCGCGGTCAACGGTAGCGAAGGCCGGGGTCATCTTGGGATAGTTTCGAGGCCCTAGTCTGTCTAAGGCTTGGAAGCGATCCGCAGGAGCCTGATGACCTTGACGCCCGAAAAACGCCTCCTCGTCGCCGCCGGGCTATTCCTCGTGGCGGCGCCCTTTCTCGCGAGTCTCTCCATGGATCTACTCGTCCGACAGATGCTCTATCCGGCGCCGCCGGTGCCGGTCCCGGCGACGCCGCCGGCGCCGCTTGAAGCGTTGACTTTGACGTCGTCCGAAGGCGACCAGATCGTCGCCTGGGCGCGGGAGCGGCCGGGGAGCTCTGTGGCCGTGCTTTTCCTGCACGGGAATGGCGAGAACTTGGCGACGCTGCACTGGTCGGGGCTCTTCGATGAGTTCCACCGCCTCGGCGCCAGCACCCTGGCGATCGACTACCCGAGTTACGGACGCTCGACCGGTAAGCCGAGCCAAGCGTCGCTGACGGCCGCGGGGATCGCGGGCTTCAGGGCGCTCCAGGATCGTTTTCCCGAGAGCCGGCACGCCATCGTCGGCTGGTCGCTGGGCGCGGCCATCGCCATGCAGGTCGCGGTGCCGGTGGAGGAGGAGCTGTCGGCCCTGGCGGTGCTGTCGCCGTGGCACGACCTGCCGAGCCTGGCGAAACGATTCTTTCCGGGGATGCTGGTCAACATGGCGCTCAAGGATAGGTACCACTCCGGCGACGCGGCGGCGTCCTTGCGCCTTAAGACCTTGGTGGTCCACGGCGCGACGGACGAACTGATCCCGGTGGAGCAAGGAAGGCGGCTGGCGACACGGCTCCCCGCGGGAAGCCGTGTCGTGGAGCTCGACGGCGTCGGCCACAATGAGCTGATGGGTCAAAGCCAGACCTGGAGTGAACTTGCGGCGTGGCTCGGTCTTGACCCGGCCGTCGCCGCCGGCCCTTGAACGCCTTTATCGCCGCCGGCTCACTCCGCGGAAGACCTCTTGGCCGACGGGCTCACCGTCCGGGCCGATCTCGACGAGGCCTTCGAAGACGCCTGAGTAGATCGAGTTGAGGCTCCCGCGCCAGTAGCGGTGGGGGTCGGGGAGCTGCGCTGGGATCGGCTCGGAGAGGACAACGACCAGCGGTTCAGCGCTGTCGGCCATGGCGTCGACTCCGAACGGACCGGCGAGACAGGCAGCGAGCATGATCGATACGAGCCTGCGGATAAGAGAAGTTGAAAAGAAAGGTCTGGATTTCGCTTTCGGAACGGTTTCGTTTTGAAAGTGGAAATGACAGCCAGCGGGAAGCGTACCGGGGAAGCCTGGGGCGACCGGGGTGCCAAGATCCAACGTCCAAAACCATGGCTCTAACGGCCGAATGCGTCGCGACGAGCCTCTCGGGTAGGGGCTCGGGTCTTATTGAGCCGGAGCGTCGACCGGCCCGTCGCCGTTGAAATCGAACTGCCCGGACTGCCTCACCTTGAGGGCGCGACGGCCGAACTCGGTGACGACGTACACCTTGCCCGAGAGGTCGTAGGTGACTTCTTCCGCTTCCATCCACTGCGGCACGAGCGTGGCGATCGCGAGGTGGCTCACGTTGATATTCGCGTCGACGGTGACGCTTTGCAGCCGCGGCACTTCGAGCTTTTCATCGGAGAGCGCTTTGCCGATTTTGCGGCCGTCCAGCCGGAGGTCGAAGGCCATCCCGTCGATCTGGAGCGGCTCCGGATTGGCATTGGAGAGCCGGATCGTGACGGTGCCGCTCGACTCGAGCACAGTCATATTCTCGAGCGAGAGGTCGGCGAGGGTCAGGTCCGGCGGCTCGAGGCCGATGGAGGCACAGCCGCTAGCGAAGATAACGAGGACGCACAGGGCGAGGAGGCCGCGGACGGGGTGGCGGTGCATGGACACATCTCCGGAGTTGATTGGGAGGCGGGGAGTATAGCGAGGCCTAGGTTCCAGCCGAAGAAAGCCGAATGCAACCAAAAAGCCCGCGTCCAGGGCGGACGCGGGCAGCGGAGTGGAGTTCCCGGCGCGAAAGAGGCTAGGCGAAACCGAGATTCGGCTTGAACTCCGGCGGCCGCCGGTGCTTCGTCGCCTGTTCAAACGCGTAGGCGATGCGCAGGATGGTCGGCTCTTGGAAGGCGCCGCTGA
>JBCDKB010000223.1:0-13122 GCA_038747035.1 Acidobacteriota bacterium
CCCAACCGTGGGTCAAGACCAGCCTGGCGCCGGGCTCCAAAGTGGTCACCCGCTACCTCGAAGAGTCGGGGCTTGATGTCTACCTCGAGCACTTGAAATTCCACACCGTCGGCTACGGCTGCACCACCTGCATCGGCAACAGCGGTCCGGTGCCGGCCGAGATCTCGAAGGCGATCAATGACCACGGCCTCGTCGCCTGTTCGGTGCTGTCGGGCAACCGCAACTTCGAGGGCCGCATCGGCCCCGACGTGCGCGCCAACTACCTGGCGTCGCCGCCGCTGGTCGTCGCCTACGCCATCGCCGGCCGGGTCGACATCGATATGGCCAAGGATCCGCTCGGCCACGGTTCAAATGGCGAGCCGGTCTACCTGAAGGACATCTGGCCTTCGAATAAAGAAATCGCCGATACCGTCGGCCAGTGCCTCAAGGCCGAGATGTTCTCGGACGAATACGCCGACGTCTTCGCCGGTCCGGAGCAGTGGCAGGAGCTGCCGACGCCGGAGGGCGCGACCTTCGACTGGCAAGACGACTCCACCTACGTCCGCCTGCCGCCCTACTTCGAGAATATGGAGCGCGAGCCGGAGACGCCGACCGACATCGCCGACGCCCGCGTCTTGGCGCTGCTCGGCCAGTCGGTGACCACCGACCATATCTCTCCGGCCGGCGCGATCAAGTTCAAGAGCCCGGCGGGTGAATATCTAAGCGGCAACGAGGTGCACGTCCGCGACTTCAACTCCTACGGCTCGCGCCGCGGCAACCACGAGGTGATGATGCGCGGCACGTTCGCCAACGTGCGCCTGCGCAACAAGCTGGTGCCGGAGATCGAAGGCGGCTTCACCAAGCACATCCCGACCGGCGAAGACATGTCGATCTACGACGCGTCGATGCGCTACCAGAAAGAAGGCACGCCGCTGGTGGTTCTCGCCGGAGCGGAATACGGCACCGGCTCATCCCGCGACTGGGCCGCCAAAGGCTCGCTCTTGCTCGGCATCCGCGCGGTGATCGCCAAGAGCTTCGAGCGTATCCACCGCTCGAATCTGATCGGCATGGGCGTGCTGCCCCTCGAGTTCGCCGACGGCGAAGGTGCTGAAGAGCTCGGCCTCACCGGCCATGAGACTTTCGACATCGCCGGCATCCCAGAGATGGTCGAGTCCGACTTCGAAGGCGGCCGCACGCTCGCGGTGGAAGCCAAGGGCGAAGGCGGCAGCAAGACCTTCAACGTCAAGGTCCGACTCGACACGCCCCAAGAGGTGGCCTACTATCACCACGGAGGCATTCTGCCGTACGTGCTGCGGCAGCTCCTCTGAGGCGCCGTAGCGCCACGATCCGCCGGCCCCGGTCGGCCAAAAGCCACCGCCCCCACCACGCGCCGTCCCGGGCGCCGGGGGCGGTTCCCGATTCGACTTCTCCGGGACCCGATGCGGGGACAAAAAAACACCCCGCATCGCGGAGAGTCGATGCGGGGGGAGGAGAGAAACCTCTGAGTCCTGTTGGATGACGGTCTGTCCCGGACCGTCGTTCGCTTATCCGCTCCCCCCGGGATAACGGATTGCTTGTCGGACCAAATTTCTCGAATTTCTTCAAAAAATCCACTTCAGCCTCCAGGATCCACCCATCGTGCCCTACACCGTGCTCAAAGAATTCGGCTTCGCCGCCGGCCACCACATTCCCGACCACCCGGGAAAGTGCCAGTACCTGCACGGCCACAATTACCGCACGCTGGTCTACCTCCGGGCCGAAGAGCTCGACCCCATGGGCATGGTCTACGACTTCGGACGGCTCAAGGCACTGATGAACGAGGTCGTCGGACCCTTCGACCACCGGGTGATCAACGACATCCCGCCCTTTGACGAGCGTAATCCCACCGCCGAAAATCTGGCCGCCTATATCTTCTCGGAGATCGAGGGCCGACTCGCCCAAGACGAGACCGCCGCCGGTCGCGTCACGTTGTCGAAAGTCGAGCTGTGGGAAACCCAGACGTGCTGCGCCATCTTTGAGCGCTGAGCCCCAGGTGTGAACCATGAGCTCCGGAATCGCTCCGCCGCCCCAGGCCGCCGAGACCGCTGAGACCGCTGAGACCGCTGAGACCGGCGAATCGACGCCGAAACGCACCGCCGCCGACAGGCTTCGCGTCGTCGAGATCTTCCATTCGATCCAAGGCGAGTCGACCTTCGCCGGCCAGCGCTGCATCCTGATCCGCCTGACCGGCTGCCAGATGCGCTGCACGTGGTGCGACACGGTCTACAGCTTCCGCGAAGGGAGCTCCATGAGCCGGCGAGAAATCCTCGACGAGGTCGCCCAATACGATTGCCCGCTGGTCGAGCTCACCGGCGGCGAGCCGCTGCTCCAGAAGGGGGCCCTGCCGCTGCTCAAAGATCTCTGCGACGCCGGCTACGGCTTGCTGCTCGAGACCGGCGGCGGACTCGACATTTCAGGCGTCGATCCCCGGGTCCACCGCATCGTCGACATCAAATGCCCCGGCAGCGGCGAGAGCGAGAATAATCACTGGCCGAACCTCGACGTGCTGACCCCCCGGGACGAGGTGAAGTGCGTACTCGCCGACGAAGCTGACTACCTCTGGGCCCGCGACCTGGTCCTCGAGCGGGGGCTGCCCGATCTGTGCCCGGTCCATTTCTCGCCGGTCCACGGCGAGCTTGACGCCCAGGCCCTCGCCGAATGGATCCTGCGCGACCGGCTGCCCGTCCGCCTCCAGCTCCAGGTGCATAAGTTCATCTGGGACCCCGCCACCCGAGGCGTCTAGCGGACGCGGCGTTGCGCCGCACCCACGGTAAACTCGGGCCTTGTCTCGCCCACACATCACGCAGGTCCTTGGCGGCGGCTCCGGATCGTCCCGCGGTCGAAGCTGCCCGCGCCCGAACGGCCGGTCGGCCGGGCCGCGGACTTGGCCAGTTCTGCGGCACCGGACCGCCCTGCTGCGACACTTACCGACAAGAGACCGCCATTCACCGACGGCGGCGAACTCTGGGAAACCTCGAGCGTAACCCGAGTATCCGTCGCCGAGTCGGCGACACGTAGCGTCGGCGACACTTAGCGTCGGCGACACGAGGAGAGCATCTACTATGGCTGAAAAAGACGCACCGCGATCGCGACCGGATCTTTCCGTGCTGCGCATGGACCCCGAGGAGCTCGAAGTGCGCCGCGGCGCCGGGTGGGTCGGCTGGCTCTTGGCCCTCGTTCTGCTCGCCGTCGGCGCGTGGGCGGTCTATAGCTACGTCGAGCTGCCGTTCCTGCTACCGGAAGTGGAGGTCGCGAGCGTGCGCCAGGTCACGCCGACCCAGAAATCAACGGTGCTCACCGCCACCGGCTACACCTACGCCCGCGCCCGCGCGGCGGTGGGCGCCAAGGTGATTGGTCGGATCCTCGAGCTGCCGGTCGAAGAGGGCGACACGCTCAACACGGGCGACCTCATCGCCGTGCTCGATAGTGACGACCTCGAAGCGTCCGTTCGCCAGGCCCGGGCTTCGGAGCTCGAGGTGCGCGCCCGCCTCGCCGACGCTGAACGCGAGGCCGGGCGCCAGCAACGTCTGGTCGACGCGGAGGTCGGGATCCAAGCGGACCTCGACGCGGCCCGCACCCTGCTCGACGTCACCAAGGCGCAGCTCGAGCTCTCCCAGGCCCGCTTGGCCTCCGCGGAGGCCCAGCTCGCTTACACCCGGATCTACGCGCCGATCGACGGCGTGGTGATCGAAAAGAACGTCGAGGTCGGCGAGATGGTGGCGCCGGGCGGCTTTACTTCCCAGCAGTCGACCGGCGCGATCCTGCGCATGGCGGATCCGACCTCACTCGAGATCGAAGCCGACATCAACGAGAGCTATATCGCCCGCCTCGAGCGCGGCCAGCCGGCGACGATCAGCGTCGACGCGGTGCCGGACTTTTCCTACCGCGGCCGCCTCCGGCAAATCGTGCCGACGGCGGACCGCCAGCGGGCGGTGGTCCAGGTCAAAGTCTCGATCGACAATCGCGACGATCGCCTGGTGCCGGATATGAGCTGCACCGTGACTTTCCTCGAGGACGAAACCTCCGCTGAGGAGCTCGACGCGGAGCCGATCCTCTACGTGCCCCAGGCCGCGCTCATCGACGGTGCCTCCGAGGTCTACGTGCTGGAGGAAGGCGTGCTGAACCGGCGGACCGTCAATCTCGGCGAGGTCGAAGGCACGGACTACGTCGTGCTCGGCGGCCTCGTCGCGGGCGAGAAGGTGGTGGTGAGCCCGCTCGAAGCCCTCGAGGACGGGCAAAAGGTTCGCCTCGCCAAGCCTTGATCCCAAGAACCTCGATCGCAAGAACCTACCCACGCATCCCACCTCTCCACATCACCTTAAAACCGAGGTTGCCATGAGCGAGCCCCATAGCGTCGTCCAGGTGCGCAACGTGCGCAAGTCTTACCGCCGCGACAGTTTCAACATCGAAGTGCTCAAAGGTATCGACCTGGAGATCCAGCACGGCGAGTACGTCGCTTTGATGGGTCCGTCGGGGTCGGGCAAGAGCACGCTCTTAAACCTGCTCGCCGGCATTGACCAGCCGACCGGCGGCAGCCTGTCGGTCGCCGGACAGGATGTCGCGTCCCTGGGCGAGAGCGACCTCGCCCGCTGGCGCCACCGGCATATCGGTTTCATCTTCCAGTTCTACAACCTGCTGCCGGTGCTGACGGCGTTCGAGAACGTCGAGCTGCCGCTCACCCTGACCCGGCTGCCGAAGGCCGCCCGGCGCAAGAAGGTGCAAACGGCGCTCGAAGTCGTCGGCCTCGCCGATCGCATGACCCACTATCCGCGCCAGCTCTCCGGCGGCCAGGAGCAGCGCGTCGCCATCGCCCGCGCCATCGTCACCGATCCGACACTGCTGCTCGCCGACGAGCCGACCGGTGACCTCGACGCCGAAAGCGCCGCCGAGGTCCTCGACCTGCTCGATCAGCTGAACCGAGACTTCGAGAAGGCGATCATCATGGTCACCCACGACCCGCAGGCGGCGGGCCGCGCCGGGCGCCTGGTTCGCCTACACAAAGGCCAACTCGTCAACGACGGCGACTAGGGGGTAGGGGCACGATGGGCAAATTGATCCTCCGCAACCTGCTGCGCAACAAGATGCGCACCCTGCTGACGCTGTCGAGCGTGTCTTTGGCGCTCTTTCTCTTCACCCTCGGCTCCGCGTTCCTCGCCGCCATCGAAAGCACGGAAGGCACGGCGGCGAATCGCGTGGTGGTTCGCCACCGCGTGTCGCTCACGTTCTCGCTGCCGGAGGCCTACGCCCAGCGATTGGCGACCCTCGACCACGTCACGGCGGTGACGCCGCTCCAGTGGTTCGGCGGCACCTACATCGACCAGAAGCCGGAGAACTTCTTCCCGCGCTTCGGCAGCGACCCGGACACGCTTTTCGACGTCTTCAGCGACTATCAGATCACTCCGGAGGTGCTTGACGCCTGGAGGGCCGACCGCTCCGGCTTTATCGCCGGCCGCATCCTGGCCGAGAAGTACGGCTGGGAGGTCGGCGATCGCATCACCGTCAAGGGCGACATCTTCCCCCTCGATCTGGATCTGGTTTTCAGCGGTATTTTCGAGCAGCCCGACGCCGAGTCCCAGGAGAAACAGCTCTTCTTCCACCGGCGCTATATGGAAGAGGCCATGGGCAATCCCGGCATCATCGGCACGTATTGGCTCAACCTCGACGCCGCCGAGAACGTGCCGGCGGTGACCCGGGCCGCCGAAGAGATGTTCGCCAATTCCGCGGCGCCGGTGCGGGCGGAGACCGAGGAGGCCTTCGCCCTCTCGTTCCTCGAGATGCTCGGAAACGTGCGCCTGCTGCTCGGCGCCATCGGCCTGGCGATCATCATTTCGATCCTCTTCATCACCGCCAACACCATGGCCATGGCCGCCCGCGATCGAACGCGGGAGGTCGCGGTGCTGCGCACCCTCGGATTTCAGCGCGGCCAGGTGACGTCGCTGGTGCTCTTTGAATCCCTGCTCGTCGGCGTGCTCGGCGCGGTGCTCGGCGCCGGCCTCGGCGCGCTGCTGGTGAGCGGCTTCGCCAAGGCCATGGAGAGCGTCTTCCCGGTCTTCGGCACGATGCAGGCTTCCCCCCAAATCCTGAGCATCGCCCTCGCCGTCGGCCTAGCGATCGGTCTTCTCTCGGGCGTCGTCCCGGCATTCGCCGCTTCCGGGCGCTCGATCGTCGACGGACTCCGGAGGGTCGGCTAGTGAAGCTTCCAAAGTGCCCGCCGGACCCGCAACCGCGCACATCCCAGCCGTCTTCGCCACGGACCACCGACACGGGGCAGTCATGAAAATCCCGCTGAAATACAACATCCGCAGCCTCTTCGTGCGCAAGGGCACGACCTTCATGACCATGTTCTCGATCGCCTTTGTGGTGCTCGTCTTCATCGGCGTCTTTTCCCTCGGCGTCGGTCTCGAGAAGGCGTTCCGCGCCAGCGGCGATCCGGACACGCTGATCGTGCTCCGGGACGGCGCGCGGTCGGAGACCGAAAGCGCCCAGGGCATGGACGTCTTCCGCGACATCGCGACCCTGCCCGGCATCGAAATCGACGCCGAAGGCAAGCCCTTGGCGTCGGGGGAAGTGATCATTCTTCAGATCTTCGAGCGTGACGACGGCAGCGAGTCGAATGTGGTGGTGCGCGGCGTCGGCGACGCGGCGCGCGAAGTGCGGCCCCAGTGGAGCATCGTCGAGGGCCGTGACTTCGAGCCCGGCAAAGGCGAGATCGTCGTGGGCCGACGCCTGGTCGGGCGCTTCACCGGATTCGAAATCGGCCAGTCGGTCACCCTCGGACGGATGGACTTCCGCATCGTCGGCATCTTCGAGGCGGGCGAAGGCAGCGCGGAATCCGAAGTCTGGGGCGCCATCGCCGACATCGGCGACTCCTTCCGACGCTCCAACTACGTCTCGTCGATCCGATTGCGCACCACCTCCGCGGCTTCGGCGGCGACGCTCACCGAAACGATCGAAGGCGACCAGCGCTGGCGCATCGCGGTAAAGAGCGAGATGCAGTATTACGAAGAGCAGAGCGCCGCCAATACGCAACAGTTCAAGATCCTCGGCCTGCTGCTCGCCGTGCTGATGGGCTTCGGCGCGTGCTTCGCCGCCGCCAACACGATGTACGCCCAGATCGCCAACCGCGGCCGCGAAATCGGCACCCTGCGCGCCCTCGGCTTCAAACGCGGCTCGATCCTCACGGCCTTCCTACTCGAAGCGGCGTTCCTCGGTTTCTTCGGCGGTCTGGTCGGCGTGCTGCTCTCCCTACCGCTCAACGGCCTCAAGGCCGGCACGACGAACTTCTTGACCTTCAGCGAGATCACCTTCGAGCTGGCCCTCACCCCGCCCGTGCTCGCCGGCGGCGTGCTGCTGGCCGTGATCACCGGCATCGTCGGCGGACTGCCGGCGGCGTGGGCCGCTTCGCGGCGTCAGATCACCGGCCTGCTGCGCGAGACCTGAGAACGGGCCCGCCCGCTTCCCGCCGGGCGTCGTTTGCAAGTCACACCGACTAACGACGCCGGGCGAAGAGGTCGTAGCTCTCGACCTCGATATTCCGGTTCTTCCAGTAGAGGGCGCCGTTCGTCCGTTTCACGTGCTTGTAATTCGGCCGCTCCGCCATCCACTGCTCATAGAGCCGGTCGCCGGGGAATTTGTAGCCGATGACGATGAAGTCCGGGTTCTCGGCTAGATGCTCATCGAACTTCGCCCGCATGCCCCGCACCGTCGCCTCCGCATTCGGGTGGAAGAAAGGCGTCGACTTGGACCAGTCCCAGAACGTGAAGTCGCCGTAGGTGACGTAGTTGTCGAAGAGCGGCTCGTCGAAATACGGCTGCAGGGCCAGGGTCGTGAAGCCGACGCCGTAGAGCTTCGCGTCGTCGAGGTCATTCGCCTTGATAAACGCCGCCATCTCCTGGCTGCCGGAGTACGGCTCCTTCACGTCATAGCTTAAGGTCCTGACCGCCCAGGTGCAGTGCTGGAGCAGGACGATCGTGCCGAGCGTCAGCGCCGCGCGGCGCCACTTCGCCGGCGCCGGGATCCGCAGCGAAAGCACAAAGGCAAAGAGCCACACGAAGTAATAGAGGCCCTCGTGCCAGTAGTTGCTATAGAGACTGGTGATCGCGGTCACCGCCAGGAACGGTCCGGCGAAAGTGAAAAGCACGCGCTGACGCCAAAACCAGGCGAGGAAGAAGAGTCCCAAGGCGGAGGCGATGAAGCCGTTGATCGCCAGCATCGGCAGGATGAGCCGCGGCAGCATGACCTGAAGCAGGCGCATGCTCTGCTCGACGCTGAGGGCGCCGCCGATCAGCAGGTCATTGGGCGGCCACAGCACCACCAAGAGCGCCGCGGTCTGGAAGACGAAGACCACCGTCGCCACGCGGTGCCGCCAGGATTCGGCGCTCGTCAGGCGGGCGCCCGCCCGCACCTCGGTCGCCAGCTCGAGTCCGTAGAGCGCCGCGAAGGCCCACGCGATCGCCAGGCCGTGCAAGCTGATATTCGACATCACCACCAGAATGGCGGTGAAGAGCAGAATCTTCTCGCGGCGACGCGGATAGACGTGGGCGAGCGCCATGAACGCCGGCAAGAAGAGCGCATAGGCCCGGGCGACCACCGCGTATTGGAAGGCGACGAAGAAGCCGAACGGCACGGTCACGCGCACGAACCACGGTACCGCCGGCAGCCGCAGGAAGAGCAGCACGCCCACCGCCATCGTCAACCCCGACAGCACGTTCGCCATCACATAGGGCCAGCCGAGCTTGGCGGGTATCGAGAGCAGGAAGTACCACAGCGGCGGATGCCCCTCGTAGCGCAGGTAGCGGAGCAGCAGGTCGCCCATCGACGCGTCTTTCGCCAACAGCCACGACTGCGCCTCGTCGAACCACGGTTCGTGGCCCGTGACGCCGACCAGCACAAAAAGCAGGTAGCCAAGCAAGACCACGGCACCCAGGCCGCCGATCGCGGCCGCGCGGTGGCGACCGAGCTTTGGGAAGAGGTCCTCTAAACGCACGGGTACGGCGAATGATGTCACACCCTGGCCGTGAGCCGGTCTCGCCGAGGGCTGACCGACGGCGGTCTGCCCAGGGCCTTTTGGCCGGTGGCGACGGGACGGGTCTGGTAACCTCTACAGGCCGTTCTCACCTCCGGAAATGCTCCGCCGCCAGCACGATTCGCGATGTCGCCCCCACCCGACGAAGCGATCTGGACCCCGAAGGCGGAAGCGAGACCGAGGGCCGAAAATCACTAGACGCCAACTGACCCTCGACTTTGACGGGAGCTGATTTCGTGTCGACAGCCGATTCCAAGACCGCCGTCATCATCGGCGGCGGGCCCGCCGGACTGACCGTGGCCTACGAGCTCCAGGAGCGCACGGATATCCAGCCCGTGGTGCTGGAAAAAAGCGACTATCTCGGCGGTATCGCGCGGACGGTCCGCTACAAGGGCAACCGCATCGACATCGGCGGCCACCGATTTTTCTCCAAATCCGACCGCGTCATGGACTGGTGGTTCCAGATCATGCCCATGGAGTCGGTCCCGGGGAAGACCGCCGAAATCACCTACCACAAGAAAACCCGCACCGTCGAAGCGGGTGACGACCCCATCGATCCCGAAACGGAAGACGTCGTCATGCTGGTGCGCTCCCGGCGCTCGCGGATCTACTATCTGCGCAAGTTCTTTGACTACCCCATCAGCCTGAGTCTGCAGACGCTGGCCAACCTCGGCTTGATTCGAACGATCAAGATCGGTTTCAGCTATCTGCGCAGCATGGCCTTTCCGATCCGCAAGGAATCGAACCTCGAGCACTTCCTGATCAATCGCTTCGGCCGCGAGCTCTATCTCACCTTCTTCAAGTCCTATACGGAGAAGGTCTGGGGCACGCGCTGCGAAAATATCTCCGCGGAATGGGGCGCCCAGCGCATCAAGGGCCTCTCGATCCTCTCGGCCCTGCGCCATTTCTTCACCTCACTGTGGCGCAACGTCTTCGGCGGCTCGAAGGACGTCTCGCAAAAAGACACCGAAACGTCGCTGATCGAGCGCTTCCTTTACCCGAAGTACGGCCCCGGCCAGATGTGGGAAGAAGTCGCGAAGCGCATCACCGACAAGGGCGCCGAGCTGCACATGGAGACCAACGTCGTCGGCCTCAAGATGCGCGACGACAAATCGCTGCGGGCCGTCGTCGTCGAGGACGCGGAGAGCGGCGAGCGGCGGGAAATCGAAGGCGACATTTTCTTCTCGACGATGCCGATCCAGGAGCTCATGCGCTCCATGGATCCCGCCCCCCCCGCCGCCATGCGGGAGATCTCCGACGGCCTGGTCTACCGCGACTTCTTCACCGTCGGCCTCTTGGTCGACCGCCTGAAGATCCGCGACAAGGGCTCGAAGCTGATCTCCGACAATTGGATCTACATCCAAGAACCCGAAGTTCAGGTCGGCCGGCTGCAGATTTTCAACAATTGGAGTCCGTACCTGGTGGCGGACCCGTCGAAGGTGTGGATCGGCCTCGAGTACTTCTGCAACGAAGGCGACGACCTCTGGTCCATGGATGACGAAGCGCTTAAGGAGCTCGGCCGCAAGGAAATGGAGCTCATCGACATCATCGAAGCGGGCGTGGTCCAGGATGCGGTGGTGATTCGCATGCCCAAGACCTATCCGGCCTACTTCGGGACCTACGATCGCTTTCCGGAGCTGCGCTCCTATATCGACGGCATCGAGAACCTCTACCTGCTCGGCCGCAACGGCATGCACCGGTACAACAACCAGGACCATTCGATGCTCACCGCCATGGTCGCGGTGGACAACATCATCGAAGGGCGGACCGACAAGGCCAATATCTGGGACATCAATACGGAAGAGGAGTACCACGAAGAGAAGTCTTCGTAGCGCCTAGGAATACCCCATAGACATCAAAGATCGACGCCGATGTCCGGTCGGCGTCGACGATCTCGGTCCTCCTATTACACGGGATTTCACCCGAACGAGGACCTTGCGATGTTTAGATGCTGGACCGCCCCGCTGCTCTCCACCGCCGTGCTCTTGGCCCTGACCTGCGCCGGCGCCTCCCCCGCGCCGGCGGCTGACGCCTGCGCCGCCTTGACGCCCGACCAAGTCGCCCAGCTCTTTGGCGTCGAGCCATCAACCGTCACCGAAGCCGCCGGCGAGGCGGGCCGATTCGGCGAAAATAAGTCCGACTGCAAATGGTCGTTCAGCCACGGCGGGATCCAGAGTGATCTCGTCATCTTCGTGCGCGAGCGGACTCCCAAAATGCGCGGCGACGACCCCCTGGGGGCCGCGGTGCGCGCCTTCATCGAGCGCGGCGAAGAGGTGTCGTCTTCGAAGCGCTTGCCGTACCGCGCGTTTGAGCTCGAAGGCACGCCGACGGCGGCGCTATCCGACGACTTCGCGTTCAATCGCTACTCCACGATGCGATCCCTCGCCTTCACCGAAGGCGACCGAAGGTTCTGGAAGCTCACCCTCAGCCACCACCTGGCGGAGCCCGGCGCCGAGCTGCCGGCGATCCCGCCGGAGCCGCTGGTCGCCGCCGCGGTCGCCACGGGACGCTAAGCGGAGCGACATCGGAAAGAGGCGGACGCGGAATCCTCCGTCCACCAAGGTCGGTGATCGCTTTGGGTTAGGCTGCCGCCATGGCGGCCGATTCCGAATCGTTGGGGCCCTTCGACGGCGAGCTCGCGTCTCGACTGATGACGGAGCACTACGACACCTTGAAACAGGTCGCCCGCGCCAAGCGCCGCCGGGCCGGCGGCCGCCACACGCTCCTCACCACCGACCTACTCCACGAAAGCTGGTTCAAGGTTCGGGGCGTCGGAGCCTGGCGAGATGAGGCCCACTTCATGCGCACCGTCGCCCTCGCGATGCGCAACGTCCTGGTGGACCACGCCCGCGCCAAGCTGACCCGTAAGCGCTCCGGCGGCGCCCCGCACGTGCCTTACGCCGACGTCGCGGAGGCGCTTCCGGAGTGGAGCGAATCGCCGGAGCAGATGGTGGAGATCGACGACCTCCTCCGCGGCCTCGCGGCGGTCAAGCCTCGGCTGGTGGAGGTGGTCAATCTGCGCTATTTCGGAGGATTCACCGAAGCGGAGGCCGCCAGCTTGCTGGACGTGACCGAGCGAACGATTCGGCGGGACTGGCAAACCGTACGCGCCTGGCTCGCCGCGGAGATGGGCCGCGCCCCCGACGTCGCGCCAGGACCCTGAATCCTCGGCCCGGACATCTCAGAAAGAGCCCGGCTAGGGATCGGATCCGAAGGCCTCCCGCGCTTGCGCCGCCGCCAGCGCGAGGCCGGGCGGCAGGTCATCCAGGGGCGCCGACACGGCGCGGCAGCGCTCCACGACGGCGTCAATCTCCGAGACGTCAACCTCCGAGGCGTCGGCCCCGGGAGCTCTCGCCAAGAGCTCGAGACGCGCCAGGCGAAATCGGCACGCAAATTCAGAATCCAAGGCGTCGGACAGCGGCGCGACGGTCGTGAGGGCCGCTCTGGCGGCGGCGTCCCGCCCGAGCCGGGCCAAGGCCCGAGCGTGGAGGGTCACCGCCGTGGCGCGCCAGCCGCCGCGGAACCCGTCATCGCCGTCGAGTCTTTCGACCGCGCGGCGGGCCGAGCGCTCAGCCGTCTCGACCTCGCCTTCGAGCAGGGCCGCCTCGGCGAGCAGGCCGTCAATGAACGCCGACGTCCTCGGGTCGCCGCCGTGGCGGTCGTTCATCTCCCGATAGTCCGGCAGCAGCCGCAGCACCCGCTGCCCCTCAGAAAGTACATAGACCGTGAGCTGGGCCCAATTCGTGGCGCTGACAATGGCGCTCGGTGACTCTTCCCCCAGGCGGCGGGTGAGCTCGAATTCCTTGGTGAAAACGGTCGCCGCGCGCCCGTACTCGCCCTGCGCCAGCAGGCTCGTGCCGAGCTGGTTGTAGAGCCATGACAGGTCACCCAAATCGTCCGCGCCCGGGTCGCCGACGATCGCGGCGGCTTCGTGTCCTTCGGCGGTCGTCCCCTCGCCCGCGTCCCCGAGGATCTGGGGCTCGAGGCGCTCGATCAGTCCGCCGATCTCAGCGTCCGCCCGCCGACGGTCTTCGACCCGGCCGCTGACGTCGGCCACCACCATCGCCTCCTGCACCGCC
>JBCDKB010000224.1:0-13111 GCA_038747035.1 Acidobacteriota bacterium
CGCTGACGATCGCCGTCGTAGAAGATCGAATCGCCGGTCGAGATCCCCGACAGGGGGGTGCCGTCCACGTTCTTTTCGCCGCGCTCGTCAAACCGCCACGGCTTCGTGTAGCCGTAGTCCCACCAGGCATCGTCCTGGAGGTTGGTCACGAAGTCGTCGTAGGGGGCCTCGTTATAGAAGAGGTCGTTATTCGGCTCAAGACCGCGCTCGTAGCATGACGAGCCCGGTGTCTCCGCCATGATCTGGTTGTAAACGGTGGAGTTGCGCTGGAAGTAGGTCGTCGGGTTGTTGCGCCTTGAGAGCACCTGGTTCGCGTCGGTGAAGTTTCCCGCCGCGTCGTACCAACCCTCCATATTGATCAACAGCGACGTCGAGTTCGAACAGGTCGCATTGTTGCAGCGGTGGAGGTCGTACTGGACGCCGAAGACCGCGTCGGTGTAGTCGTAGGCCGGGGAAGAGAGGCCGTTGTTGAAACCCAGGTATTCGGTGTCGATGCGGTAGACCGTGTCGTCGATATCGCGAATATAGAGCCGCGTTTCCGAGGACGCGGTCCGGCCCAAGCGGGGGATGCGCAAGAAACGCTGCATTTCCCAGATGTCTTCGACATCCGCCGGCTCGCCAGGGGTGCAGCCGATCCAATGGTCGTCTTCAAAGCCGGCGTCGCCGCGGATGTCGTTGAAGTCCGT
Source organism: Acidobacteriota bacterium (assembly GCA_038747035.1). Lineage (GTDB taxonomy): Bacteria > Acidobacteriota > Thermoanaerobaculia > Multivoradales > J023 > JAUIJL01. The sequence continues at coordinate 687 of JBCDKB010000224.1, forward strand.
CCCGCAGTTCCACTGATTCTCGAGCTGTAGGTTGTTGTCGACCGTATTGCCGTTGCTGTCGTAGGGCGCTCCGGTACCGAAGACCTCAAAAGCGCCGATCATCGGCCAGTCGAAACCGAGCAGCCGGTCCGCGGGGTCAAGCAGGGCATTGAAGGTGTCCTGCGGGGTCACGCCGTCGTCTTTGGTCTCGCGGACCCTCATCCTGCGGTGCGTATAGATGACAGCTGTATCGTCCTGCTCATAGGTGCCGAAGCCGAAGTGCACGCCTTCGACCTGTCCGAGGACTTCGTAGAGCGCCTGCTTCGCTTGGAAGAATTTCGACGTCGGATCGTCGGCGCCGAGCGGCGCCTGGCAGCCGCCGGCCGGACATAGGGGCTGTTCACAGCGCCAGCCGTTGGCGAGACACATGGCGTCGGTCAGCCCTCCGGACGGTTCGGGCATCCGAGAGAATCGGACCGCATCGGCGGTGATCGCCTGTGGCGTGCCGTCGGCCGCTTGACCCTGGTCAAAGATCTCGTCACCGGTGGTCTCGTTGTCGACCCGAATGACGGCGGTTTGGGCCGCCGAGAACCGGAAGGTACCCACGTAGTTGAACTGGCTCGAAATATCGCGGGCCGCCATGTCAACTTCCTGGTAGTTGCTACCGTCGGCGTGGGTCACCGTGACGCGGGCGTCGATCGCCTCGTCATTGTTGCGGATGCGGTGCGCTTGGAGAAAGACGTGGTATTCGCCGTCCTCCGGAAGGTCGGCCTCGAAAACGATGGCGCCGGTGGATCCCTCCGGCACATAGGCGAAGTCATCGCCGATCTTGGTCGTGTAGGTATCGAGGTCCAGTGTCCAATTCGCCGCGGCGCCTTCGAGGGTAGCGTCGACATTGTCGACGGTGATCTCGATCATGTCGTCGGCGTCCGCTTCGACGCTGTACTCGATGCACCCAAAGTTGGGGCACACCTGGGCGCACGACGCGTCGTCTAGCGGACAGACCGAGGTGCAGACGCCATCCCACGGATCAATATCCAGGGCCGCATCGAGCGCGTCGCAGGGCGCGGTACGGTGCATGGAACCCGAATTGTCCAAGGTGATGAAAACCTGAGGATCTGCTGACGTATCGCGCAGAAGCTCTCTGTCGTCAGCATTGATTCCAGGCGCAGATGCCAGAGATAAAAACAGTAAAGACAAAAAAAATCGGAAGGACGAACGAGACATAAGGGACTCCCTTTCGAAGCGGGTCGGCGGGCTAGCTCGACCCGTTTTGGGGCACAAAAATATAGGGCTCTAGATGAGGGCTCGGATGCAGGGGCTCGGGTGTGGGCTCAGGCGCTAATCCTCAACAGACCTGATTGAAGTGATTTCTGCTCGTGGGAGAGGTGGTCGCTAGAAGGTGAATGTTTTTTCAAGGGTGTCGTTGGCTGTGGCATTCAAGTCATCGCAAAAAATCTCACCACTCGAGGAATCGACACCGGAGCGCTCCCAGTCGATGAGCGATTCCGCGCTCAGGGCACCGATCGGGCTGTGGTAGAAGCCGTAGTCCACGTGCTTCTGGCCGATCAACGTCCGTTCCAGGTCATCACAGGTCGGCACGCTGCGGAAGGTTCCGTTCCACGCCGTCCGCTGGGCGCGGACGATGGTGTTGAAGTAGCCGCCGTAAAACTGATCCGGCGAGCCTTCATTGGCTTTTGAATAGGGCATCACGTCGAGGGCGATCGGCTGCAGGCCCGTGCTCTTGATGTCGAAGCCGATGCGGAAGAATTCTTGATCAATGCTCAGACCGCCGTCCGCGGAGCTTTGGGCATATGCGGGGTCATCCGACGCGCTGAAGAAGGACTGGGTCACGATGTCCACCGGCTTCAGGTCGTGGGAGACCAAAAGCTTAGATATCTGGGTCGTGACGCCGGCTTCGGCGGCGAAGTGGGTTTCGGTGATCACCCACTCGTTGGCGCCGAGCAGCATTTCCGTTTCCGTCACCATGGCGAGGGATAAGCCGATGACCGTCAAGATGGCGAGGGCGGCTAAGGCCACCAGGAACATGGAGCCGCGCTCGTGACGGCGAATCATTGCGCTCTTCATTTCAAATTCCTCATCTCAACGACGGTTTGCAGATAGCCGCGCTGGTAAAGCCGATCGTTGTTGTAGTTGTAGGTCACGCCATCGACCTCGAAGCTCGCCGTGCGGTCGATATCTTCGATCGGTCCGATGCGCGGCACCCAGTTGTCGGTGGTGGGTCGCGCCGCTTGGGAGACTGTCGTCAGGCGCAAATAGTGGAATTCAAGGCCCGGGTTGAACCAGGTTTGCGGCGAGAAGGCCGCCAGCTGGATAGCACCATCCAGGAGGTCGTCCGGATGGTTGAAGAGGACTTCGTCGTCAGCGCTGCCGACGTCGTCAATCGACGCAAATCCGGCGGCTCCGATGGCGCTATTGGTTTCGATGCCGATAGCGATCTGCAGGTCCAGCATGTTCTGCACGATATCCACCCGTTCGATGAGCACTTCCGTTCCAGGAATGTACTCGGCCCGGCTCAGCACCGGGGTTAGGCGCGAGGTCTTGTCACCGGGGATCTCCCATTCGGCGCGGACGTAGAAGCGGAACTCTTCGAGGATGCCGATCGAGCCCACCTGCTTTGGTACCGAAAGGGTCAGGCGGTTGGCGGCGTTCGGCACCGAGACGTCGATGCTGCCGGCGTTGGACTGTAAGTTGGTACCCATCGCCAGGTTCGCGAATTGAGCGCCGTAGGACTCATCACCGTCGGCGTCGAGTTTGACGTTGATCGTCAGGCACTCCACGCTTTCCCTCGGATCCGCCGAGGTGGTCGTCCAACTCGATGGGGTCGTGGTGTTGCCGCAGCGCGCCGTTGTCAGATCGGCCGGCGAGCGGTTGGCGTCCCACTGGACGACGAAGTAAGCATTGGGGTTGGTGAGGTCCCGGACCAGCAAGGCCACCGGAACTCCGTTGTCCTTCTTCTCTTCAAGCACCTCGATCAGCTCCTCGACGGGCTGTGAGAAGGAACCCGAAACGCGGTTCGGAATGCTGACCTCGGCGTCGGCTCCGCCGATCGTATCGTCGCTGCTGTCAACCCAGGGCAACACTTCCGTTTGTTGGGTGAACTGCCCCGATAGGTAGAACACCGGCGTTGTGAATACACCCCGGACCGTCAAGATATCGCTGCCAGGAATCACCCAGTGGGGGGTGAGGCCGTCAGAGATGCTCGCCGGGATCGTCGTACCGGTGGCGGTGTTATTCGCCACCGCGACGGCAAAGCCGTTGGTCGGGAAGGACCCCATCGTTTCGTAGTCCACGGGCAGCGCATCGGCCTTGAAATCCGTCGGCACGGTCTGGGTCCAGGTGATCGGCAGCCCACCGGCGCCCGCCATGCGCAGGAAGCGCGCCATTTCGTGCTGCGACACACGCAGCGACTGCTGCATATTCGCTTGCTCCGTCTGTGCGCGTGCGAGGAAGCTGGAGCGGGAGAAGACCACCGTCAACCCGGCCATGAGTAGACCCATCATGGCCATGACGACCAGCATCTCCACCAGGGAGAATCCCTGTTCGTCATGTCTCTTGCGAAGCGAGGCTCTTGCCTTCTTGATCATGGTCGTCATCCCCTAGAAGGCTTTGAAGTGGCTCACGGCCATCAGGCTACCGGGGCCCAAAGGCGTGGCGGACGAGGAGGCGCGGACAACGACCCGCACTTCTCGGATGTCCGGAAGGTTGTTGGTATTCCACACCTGCGGCGAATCGAAGAGCTTCGGGTGGCCCTGCTGGATCAGCGTGTTCTGGGTGCCGACGTCGATGGTGCCGATGTGGACGTCGGCCAGGTAGTAGTTGTAGAGGTAGAGATCGCGGAGCCAAAGCACCTCGCCCTCGGCGGACGAGAGGCCGGTGCTGGTGACCCAGCCTTCGTCCCCGACAAAGGCGTCGGCCTGGGTCACGGAGTCGCGGGCGCCGCGGGTCCAATAGGTGGTCGGCAGGGCGGTGTAGTTCTCGCCGATCACGCTGGCCGGCACCTGGCGGGCCCGCTCTTTGAACTTGCTGATCACGCCGTCGTCATCATCTTGCTCGAGCTGCGAGATCTCGTCACTCGTCAGGAAGGAGCTGTTGAAGGTGCGGTAGTTCAGGCTGATCTGGTTGATCGCTTCAATCGAGGTATTCAAGAAGCCAGACATGCGACTGGCGTCGCCGCCGCGCTTATTGCTGAGGATGGCGCGGCCGAAGAGTGGCACGATGCCGACGAAGACCACGGCCAGGATCACGGAGGCGATCAAGAGCTCGACGAGGGACATGCCGGATTGCCGGCGGCGGCGGGCGGTGGGGGATGTTTCGAAACGATACATAGTCGATTCACGCTCCAAATAGGGTTCGCCGGATGGCCCTAGTACCAAACCCAGAGGTTCTGGGTACTGCCCGCGGCCGTCGTTTCCGTGAAGTATTCCTGCGATGACAAGGCGGAGGGGCGGTCACTGGCCGCGAGAAATTTGCGGATCTGCGGCGAGCCCGCCTGGCTCAAGACGGCGACTTCCAGGATGTTCCGGGTGCCGTCCTTGGGGTAAGAAAAGCGGAAGGCGCCGGTATCCGAGACCGTGCCGTCGGAGTTGATGGTGAGCGAGTCGCCGCTGAACGAGACGCTGCTCGCACCGTGCACCGTCGTCTCGCCATCTCCCCAGACATAAATAGGGGGAAAACTCTTCGGCAGCTGGTAGCTCGAGAGCTCTTCGGTATTGCCGAACGCGTCGACGCGGCTCAAGATCAGGCGGTCCGCCCGGATGCCCGTCGGGTTATAGGTAGTCCCGTCGGCTCCGAGTTCCGTTTCGACCGAGATCGTCACCGTATTGTGGGTCCGGATCGCCGTCAGGCGCGCGCGATGGATAAAAGCCATGACCTCTCGCGCCGTATTGGTGAGATGGAGGCGAGGACGGAACTGCTGGTAGCTATAGAGAGAAATGGCGCCGATGATGGAAACGAGCGCCAAGGTGACGAGAATTTCCAGGACCGTAAAACCCGATCCGGATCTCAATCTTCTTCTCAATGGCTTTCTTAGGCTTTGCATGGCTATTCCTCGCGTTACTTCTCGATAAAGCAGATCTCGTACCAGCTTAGTCTATTTCGCCGGCTTGTCTTTAAGTCGTTGATTTCATTGGTCTTTACTGTGCTCTCCTGGCGAGACGCAAGGGATCTTTGTTGACGAACTTGTTACTTTTCGTAACGCTTCTGCCAAGATAGGGTTCCTTCAATAGGGCCATTCGGCTATATCGTCCAGATTTTTTACGTCCATTCATGCGCTCTGAGTCCATTCATGCGTCGATAACACCGCAAGACGCGGCGGACGCCGGGGCAACTCATCCGTCGCGCAGACACGACTTGGCTAGACCGGCCGAGCGTCGGCCGGACCGGCGGGCGCCCCACGTCGCGGGGCGCCCTCGAGTGGCTAGGCAGCCGAAGCCAACCGGCTGACTACTGCTTCCAGTCGCCCGGGCAGATCACGAGCGGGATCGACGCATAGACGTTGACACCCGTCGAGTTCCGCAGCGCGGACACCAGGAACTCGTACTTCTCGTTGAATTGGCACGAGCGTGGGTTTTGCGACAGGACCGCTTCGCGGATGGCGTTGCTCAATTCGTCGTCTTCTTCGCTACCGGTATAGTTGCCCACATTCTGCGCCGAGCCATCCGGTGGCTCATTGTGATCGAACCTGGGGTCGACGTGGATGGCGGTGGTGAACTCGCCGATCTGCTCGCAGCTCCGGTTGCCGCAGGCCGTCGGAGGTTCGGATCCGTCATCCTCTCTCCGGAGGCCTCGTCCGTTCTCGAGGGAGAGAACAAAGGAGTAGGTCGTGCCCGTCTGGGCGCAGACCGCGGAGCTCGCGTCCGGATCACCGGTATCGATCGAGATGGTCAGCGGATCAAAGACCGAGAAGACCAGAATCCTCGCCAACACAAACGCTTCGTTCGTAGTTTTGAAGTCCTCTGGGAACTCAATCGTCCAGCCCGCTCGGAACCCGGTACTCCCGTAGTCGAGCAGCAGGAGATTGCCGCTGGCGTCGATGGCGTCGATGGCCGAGCCGCTGTTGATGGGGTCTTCTTCCTGCCAGTCGAACTGAACCAGTGAGTTCCGGTCAAAGGGCACGCCCGGGGATGTCGGCGTGAAGTCGTCATCGACGATCACGAAGAAACCGCCTTCAAAGCCCGACTCTTCCCAAAGATCTTCCCGAGCGCCGACGCCGAAGGCGAGGCCGTATTGCTCAAGCTCAGGGATCCGGAAGGCCGCCGGCGGGTAATAGATCGGAGAACCGGTGTTGAAGATCGGGAATGGGTCCCATACCGACGAGGTGATCCGCGGGACGTCGACGGTGTTGTCTTCGCCGGCGGCGGCGGTCCAGCCCATGACGTCATCGTCGGAGATCGTTTCCGTCGTGATCGACGGCACATCCCCGCCGTCGTCCGCCGTCAGGTCGATCTTGTACATCGTGCCGTCGGTGGTGCCGAAGTAGACGCGATCGATAATGCCGTCATTATCGATGTCGAGGACCGCCGGATCCGAAGGCACCGCGCCGTTCACCTGGCGGCGGTAGATCGCTTCACCGGTCTCGATATCGACCATGAAGAACCAGTCGCCCCGCTGCGGGTTGTTGATATTCGCGGCGTCAAGACCGCCGCCGAAAATCGCCACCCAACGGGTTTCCACGTCGTCACCGGTCCCGTCCGTCGGCCGTCCGGCGGCGCAGCGAGTGCCGCCGGCCTTGCACACGGCGATCTGGCCGATCACCGGAACGGACCAGGTCGCGCCGAGGTCGCGGAAGCCATTGCGGTCGTCATCGAGGAAGTAGCTGGTTCCGTTGACCAGCACCTCGTCTTGGAAGACCCACAGCTCCAAGGGGAACGGCGTGAGCTCATTGGACTGACTCCGGCAACCCGGGGTGTCCACCGCCACCTGGCGGCCTGACTCGTCGTCGACGTCCAAGCAGTCCGGCAGGAATTTGCCGGGATTGTCTGGAACGTACGGAGCGTAGATCAGACGATCGCCGGTGAGGTCATTGACCGCCGGTGATACGGCGTCGGGGTAGGTGATGTCCAGCGCGAAATAGCCCGTTTCGAAATCGGCCACGTCGGTCGGCGAGTTGAACGTATCGCCGGCCTCGCGCATGCCCGCGATCATCACCGTGCGCCATTCGCGCTGGTTCGGGTCGTAGCTGCCGAATTCATCCGGGACCGGATCGACGAAGACGTCATCGATCCGAGGCGTGCCGTCGAGGGAGAAAATATGGTTGTCGCCGTCGGCCTGGTCACGCACGATCGGCATGGCCATGCGCGGCATGTACGAGAAGAGCTCGTTGCCGGTGCCGTCGGTGAAGACTTCCACATCGCCCAGCTCTTCGTCTTGGATCTGGATGTACTTGCCCGAGTCGAAGAAGTGCATCTGGCCGTCATTGGTGGCCGCCGCCAGCATCCGCCGACGCCACACGTTGCGGCGCGCGAACTCTCGGTAGCCGCGTTCCCGCATGTCGGCCGCGGAGTCGAACTGCTCGGGCGGTACGCAGTTGTTGGGCTGCCCCGAGAGGGGCGGCGTACCGCACAGGTCTTGGCGGAAGAAGTCGAAGTCACTCGGGCTGGTGATCACTACCGGATTCGAGTGGAAGATGTCACCCATGACGTACTGGCAGGGCAGGTTGTCGGGGTCATTCGGATCACCGACGCAGGCCACCAGATTGCCTTCACCGTCTTGGAGATTCTCTTCTTTGATCGAGACCGTGTTCTTGACGGCTTCCTGGAGCGCCGCATCCAGCGCGATTTCCTGCGCCGTGCAGTCTTCCGTCATCGGATCGCAGGAGTAGTAGAGCGACAGATCGTCTTGGGGGACGATCATCTCGGCGAGGTCGAGTCGATCGACCTGCGCGTCGGTATAGGTGTCCTGACGGTCCGGAGGCCAGAAGAGACGGAGCGGACCGGGGCGTTCACGGGAGCTATTGGCTTGCCCGTAGAAGACCCGGCGGCTCTTGACGTCGATGTCATCGCCCTCATTCACGGTGGTGGCGTCGTCGTCGCGGCCGATGCGGATCTCAAACCGCTCCTGCGGCTCGAGAGTCATATTGTCGGGATCCGTGGGGGCCTGCTCCAAGAGCTCTTCGCCCACTTCCCAAAGGTGGCACGCCGACTGGCGATCGGCGTCGCATTTGAGCGAGATATCCGGACGACGGTCATCGGTGAGCGGCAGCGGCTGACGGAAGTTGTCGATACGGCCGGGCCACACCGAGTTACCGATGATCGGGACAAAGCTCGAGAGAAAGATATTGGCCGCCGCGGTCGACTGCACCGCCGGCAGGGAGGCGGAGGCGAAGGCCCGGGACTCCGCACTCACCTGGTCGAAGACGTTCAGCAGCTCCTCCACCAGCTCGTCTTTATTGCGCGGGTAGATCGGCTCACCCGTACCGCCGTTGTTGGCGATGCACTGGAGCGCGTTGCCGCTGCCTTCGGCGAGGCCGTAGCCGACGACGAAAGTGTTGACTTGCAGGGAATCACGGAGGGTCAAAGCGATCGAGCAGGCGCTCGACACCGGGTCGCACGTTTCATCGCCATCGGTTATCAAGAGCACGTACTTGCGCTTGCAGGCCCAGTTCAGGTCGAAGACCTCAGCATAGGCGCGCCAGCCGCACGGAGCATCTGAACCTGAGGTGCAGCCGGTCGGACCGGCATACCATTCCGCGAAGTCGGCGAGGGAAGCGTAGAGCGGCGTCGATCCGCGCGCGTAGAGCGGACCCTCCAGCTGGTCCTTGAGCTCGAGACGACGCCGATTCGGATAGGTGGTGCTCTGGGAATCGTAGGTGTCTTTGAAGTACGCCGCGGTCCGGAAGTCCGGCGTCTCTCCGGTCAGCTCGTACTCGACGATCGAATTGGCGATATTGCTTCCGGCCGTTAGCTGAAAAGCGTTGGGCGCGAGGCGTCGACGGAGGTGGTCCGTATTCTTGTAGTCCCAGTCGAGGGGAATAAAGTCGCCGTAGTCGAGGTAGGGGACCCGCTCGGTGAGTGGAGTGCCGTCAATATCGGAATCGCCGCGGGGGTCGAATCGCCATGGATTCTTCATGGTGTAGCCCCACCAGGCGTCATCATCGGCGCCGCCGACGTCATAAAGCGGGTTGTTGGCATCCAAGTCGTCGTTCGGCTCGAGACCGTTGCAGGTGTTGGTCGCCTGGACACCGGCCTCGTTGTCAAAGAAGCCGCCGGCTCGCTGCGGATAGCGCTCCGCCTGTCCTTGCCACTCGCTATACCTCGACACAAAGTCGTAATAGATCGCGTGGTCAGTGATGAGCGAGTCGATGGAAGTGCAGCTGTCGTTGGTGCAACGCTCAAAGTCGATCTGTAGTCCGAAGGTGGCGTCGGCGAAGGAGTAGGTGCCGCCGGTCAGCGGCTCATAGCGGATTCGGTAGACATCACCATCGGTATCGCGCACGTAGACGTTGGTGACTTCCAGAGTGTCTTTACCCAGCTTGGGGATCCGAGCCAGGCGGTCCATCTCCCAGATATCTTCGACATCCGCGGGGCGCTGCGGCGTGCAGCCAATCTCATCGTCATCGTCGTAGCCATCGTCGCCGGGGTTACCGAATTCCCCGTCGCAGTCGTACATGCGATTGTCGTCACTGACGCCGGACGTGGTGTTGTAGGGAGCTCCGGTGCCGAGGACTTCCTGACCGCCGATCACCGGCCAGGTGAAGTCGACCTGATCCGCCACGTCAAGGAGATCGTTCAACTCTTGCTGGGCTAGGCCGAGGGGGGTCTGGTCAGCGACGCGATACATGTAGTGCTGAAAAAGAAGGCCCGTCTGATCCTGCTCGAAAGAGCCGAAGCCGAAGTTGACGTCAGGCACCTCGCCGAGCACTTCGTAGAGGGCCTGTCGCGCCTGGAAAAACTTCGAGGTCGGGTCGTCGGCGCCGAGCGGCGCCTGGCAATCGCCCTGGGGGCAGAGCGGCTGCTGACAGCGGTAGCCCATGGCGTTGCAGACCAACCCACTCGGCGGCGGTAGCCGCGAAAAGCGCACGGCGTCCGCCGAAGCGGAGCCGCCGTCGGCGTCGCGATTGGAGATGATGACCTGGGCGTCGGTCGCCGCTTCAAACCGGAAAGTGCCCAGGTAGTTGAAGGAATCCGGGAAGGTGCCGTCGCTTTGGTCGATCTCGAGGTAGTTACTGCCGTCCGCGTGGTTGATCGTCGTCTTGACGTTCTCCGCTCGGTGGTTTCGTTGGATCCACCGCACGTAGACGTGGTACTCGCCGTCTTCCGGCAGCGTCGCGTTGTAGGTGATGTCACCGAGCTCGCCGGCACTCAGGAAGAGATAGTCGCCGTTGTGGCCGCCGGAGGACGACGGGTCCCAATCGCCGGTGAAAGTGGCGTCTTCGTCGTCGACGATCACTTCAATCGGCGTTGACGCCGAAGCGTCCTGGGCGTATTCGATACAGCCTTGATCCGGGCAAATGCGCTGACAGCCCGGGTCATCGAACGGACAAAGCGAGGTGCAGTGCCCGTCCCAAGGGTCGATGTCGGAGCGCGCGTCGTCTTCGGTGCACGGCGGTGTCCAGTGCATCGAGCCCGACGTGTCGAACAGCATGAATACATACGGATCCGATTGACTCTCGCGAAGCAGGTCGCGGTCATCGGCGCTCGCGATGGTGGCGGCCAAGAGAAGTGCCGCGAGGGCGAGGAATATGGACGTGGTGGCGTTGCTTTTTCTCATGTCGAGAGCCCGGATCATGCTCGACTCCTTCGGTACCGTGCCCTGGGGGCGGGCTCGCCATTCGCTGCGGTGGCGGCTAAAACGGCGGCGTAGGTCGTGGGTCGTCAACCTAACGGCTGGAGGTTACAGCTCTTCTTGCGATGTCCAAGCTCGACGTTGCTTCCGCGAGCCACCTCGGGGAGGGAGGTGGAAAGTGTGCGGCCGACCGTTGATCAGCCGGCAGTGTCGAGCCCGGGTAGGGGGTCCCCGTTTATTGACGGGATCGAATATCTATCTAAGCAAACTACGGGCCAGCTACCTCGGCCCGATGCAGGTCACGCCATTTCCTTGAAGTTTCACCCCTTTACCGGGGTCATCAGACGGTAGGCCCTTAGTCTACCCCCGACTGATCGTTACCATTTGTAACATTCTTGCCAGATGGCTGCGGAAGAAACACCCAAGCCACCGTCCCCCCTCCTTCCCGATCCTGGAGCTCGATTTCGCCACCGTGCAGCAGCACGATGCGCCGAGCCAGCGCCAACCCGAGCCCGACGCCGTCAGAACGCCCGGAGACAAAGGCGTCAAAGAGTTTGGGACGCAAGGCCTCAGGCACGCCCGGACCCTGGTCCTCAATCCGGATGGAGAATCCGTCGGTGCCGGACATACGGTCTGGGGACAGGCGAATCAGCACCGGGTCGTGGATGGGGACGCTGGTTTGCGCCTGCTGGGCGTTGATCACCAGATTCGACAGCGCCCGCGTCAGCAGGGTCGGATCGCCCTGGACCTCCGCACCCTCGGCTCCGTCCTCAAAGCGCGCCTCCACGGCGGGCATCGAGTCGTCCTCGAGCCGGGCGGGGTCGGCGGCGAGACGCAGAAGGAGTGCCGCGAGGTCGAAGTCCTGCATCTTGACGCTTCCAGGGCGGGCAAAGTCGAGAAAGTCTTCAACCACCCGGTGGAGATGGTCCGTCTCATGTCGGATCTCTCGCAAGTAGCCTTCCACCGATTCCGGTCCAGACCGCTCCATCAGTGCGAGGTAGCCCTTGAGGGTCGCCAGACCGTTGCGCATTTCGTGGGCCACGCCGGCGGTGAGTTCCCCTATTTGCCGCAGGTTTTCGGACAACCGTTCATCCGCCAAACGCCGCTTGACTTCCGTCAGGTCAGCGAACATCACGAGCCAGCCCTGGACTTGACCCTCGTCCTCGTAAAGCGGATGCGCAGTCAGGCCGAGATCCCGGCGCTGACCTTCAATCTCGAGGGCGCATTCTTGACGCAGGACCGTCGCCTCACCGCCGATCGCCCGCAGCAGGAGCTCGCACAGCGCCGGATGGTCCGCCAACACGTTTTCCAAAGCAGCGCCTTCTTCCGGCAACGCGTCCTGCACCTTCAAGATCTTGGCGCCGACTTCGTTCAACGTCAGCACCGTCGCATCGCGGTCGATGAGGAGCACGCCGCTCTGCATGCTGCGCACGAGGGTGCCTTCGAGAACCTTGAGCCCATCTTCGGGCTCCGTCATCTCTTCAAGGGCCCGTTCGAATGTCCGCATCAGGTCCGAAATTTCACTCGAGGCCGAGCCAGAGCCCGCCGCGCGAGCACGCTCTACGAGTCGGTCCAGCGGCTGGAGCCACCGACGAACGAAAGCCACCATCAAGAGCAGAACGCCCACATTCACGACGATGACCAGTGGCGTCAGAATCGACAGCGAACGCTTCCTCGCCGCCAGCACCGGCGATCTGACG
>JBCDKB010000225.1:0-13071 GCA_038747035.1 Acidobacteriota bacterium
CCCCATAGACAGAGCCCCGGGGGATTTCCTCTCACTCGCTCGGCCTCGACACCCGACATCGGAGCGCCCCTCTGGCGGAGTCGACCCCTTCAAACACACGCCGGAACCCGCGCGAACGCCCGGTCGGCTCTCGCCTTCTGGTGTCGAGGGGGTCTCCATCATCGAGACGACAAGCGCCGCCGGGATGGCCGGCTCCGGGGCGCAAGCTCCGTATTGCGGCTCGGCGGCGTAGCGCCTAGCTGGACGCTGCGGCTCGATACTGGCCGGGGGTCTGCCCGGTGGTCTTTTTGAACACCTTGTTGAACGCGGCCTTCGACTGGAATCCGGCGCGAAAAGCGATGCTCAGCACATTCTCGTCAGCGAGGGACGGGTCGGCCAGCAGCCGGCGAGCCTCGGCGACGCGGTAGCCGTTGACGAACTGAAAGAAATTTTGGCCCAGCTCAATATTGATCGCCATCGAGAAATGGTGTTTGGGGATCTCGACGGCCTCCGCGAGGTCCGCCAGCGCCAGCTCGCCGTCGAGGTGGGGACGGTCCTTCTCCATATGGGTCTGGATGCGCTGGAGTAGTGCGCGGCGGGCCTCCCCGTCCAGGTTCTGCCGGGCGTATTTCGCACCGTCTTTTGTCGCTGTCGTCGCAGGCCCGGGCGCGTCTGCCGCCGCGGTCGCTCCCACGGCTCCGACGGCTTCGGCAGCTTCGGCGGCTTCGGCGGCTGATGAGTTGGAGCCGGCCGCGGGGACTTCGGCGGCCTTGTCTTCGGTCAGATCCGGCCGGTCGGCCGTGGGCGCCACCGGCACTTCCGGAGTCTCGGCCGAAAGCGAGAAGATCTGCGGCCGACGCACGAGGTAGTAGAGCACCAGATAGGTCAGGCCGAGCAGTATGAGACCCTCGAGCGCCGTCACCGGCAAACGGAGGTCAAAGAGTGTGCTGATCACCGGCTTCGCGGTATGCGACGCGTAGACGGCTCCGACGAAGCCGACGAATGCCTTGAGAAAATCGAGACGGAGACTGTCTAGATTTGAGAAATTGGCTTCATAGCGCTGCCTATAGGTGCGGAGTGCCGCCAGGGCTCGGAGCCAGAATGCGGCGCAATAGATCCCCACCATCAGAAACATCGTGCGCGTAAATTGGGCGATGGGCCCCGACTGGGCCAGGACCGCGTCCCGGTCACGAAAGTCGGCGATGCTGAAGAAGTAGAACCCGAAGACCAGGGCGCAGAGGGCCGGGGCTATCAGTATCGCGAAGCGCCGAGGGCCGGCGGGCGGCGGACCAAAGAGGCTTCGTCGCACGAAGTCGTTGACCAGCGGGCCGTGCAAGGACATCACAGGGAAGACCAAGAACGGAAGATAGGCCACGAAGGCGGAGCCGCTCACGAAGGCATAGCGGAGCAGGAAGCCTACGGCGTGGACCGCCAAGAGCGCGGCCAGTATGCGCGATTCGGACCTTCGCTCGCGGTCAAACCAGAGCAAGGCGGCGAGGAACGCGGCGAGCCCGAAGCCGATGAGCGACGAAGAAGCGGAAAGGGGCATAGGCTCTAGGGGGCTTCGGGGCCCTGCAAGGACCCCGCGGTTAGGCGGCCGCTGGACCGGTCTCGGACATTCCCGGGTGCAGCGCAGCCGGCGGACCCCTTGGGGAATCGAATGGCCATGTCGACGAAGTCTAGCCGGCCGAGGTGCGATAGGCCAGTCAATTGCAACAGTTAAATAATCAAGGGTGCAGGGACGTTGGCAGGCCCAGAACGGAGGCGTCTTGAGCTGACGCGGGGAGAGTTCTTCTTTCTTTGAAGGGCGAAAGCGGCGGTGCTCGGACCTACTGGACCACCTCCTCCGACCACGCCGAGGTATCGCCCGACTCGAAACCGTCGGCGAAGATCGGGAGAACCTGCAGTCCGGCGTCGCGGGAGACGTCGGTCTGGCTGGAGGTGAGGCTCACGATCGAGGTGGTGCCGGATATCGGGTCGACGTCGCTGTCGGCGTCGTCGTCGCCGCCTTGGCCGCGGGGCACGAAGGCCATGCCGGCGGGCGGGATGAACTCGAGGACGTAGCTTCCTGACGCCGGGGAGAACGCATAGGCGCCTGAATCGTCCGTCGCCGTGGAGTCGAGGAGCGCGCCCGAGAGGTCATAAAGACTCACCACGACGCCAGGGACGCCCGGCTCGCCGTCGTCCTGGATGCCGTTGCCGTCGTCGGTCGCCGAGGCGAACGAGGTCGCAGACGTCGCCGAGGCCGTCGCCGTCGGCGTCCGCCTGACTGGCGTTCGGAGTCAGCGGGCAGTTGTCGCAGAGGTCGCCCACGCCGTCGAGGTCCGTATCTTCTTGGCTCGGGTTGAAGAGGGCCGCGCAGGTGTCGCAGGCGTCTCCGAAGCCGTCCCCGCCCAGATCTTCCTGGCCCGTATTCGCATCCAGCGGGCAGCTGTCCTCGGGGTCGGCGATGCTGTCTCCGTCACGGTCGGTGGTGAGCAAGCGAGCGTAGACGCCTTGGCCGGAGCCATCGCGGTCGCCGTCTTCAGTCCACACACGACGAAACCCTCGACGAGCGCCGCCACCCGTGGCTCAGATTGGCCCGGGGAGCCGAATTCGGCGACGGCGAAGCCCGATGGCGAGTGGACAAGGCCCGCGCTGTCGAGGGAGCTGGCGAGGATGCCGTTCGGTCCCTCGAAGACCGCCAGGGTCGTCCCGTCTTCCCGGCTCGCGATGTCCGGCGCCCCGTAGTCGCCGTCAAACGCATCGAGCAGCCGCGCCTCGTCGCCGAGGGGAGCGAGGTCTCCGTCGAACCGACGGAAATAGACCCCCGTGCCGTTGGCGTCCTGGGCGTCGTCCTGCCAGACGACCACGATCTCGCCGTGGCGCTCCACGAGACGCGGCGAATGCTGGGCGCCCGCGGTGTAGCTGTTGACCGCGATCTCATCGCCGTCGTTGCCGCCGTCCTCGGTGAGGGCTTGCAGGAAGACGCCGAAGCCGTCGGCGTCGACGCCCGAGGTCGTCGTGCCTGCCCAGCCGACGACGTAGGAGTCGTCGTCCCGCGAGAGCAGGTCGGATGGACCGAGCTCGAGTGAGTCCGGCCGGTCCTTGATGAGCATCCGATCGCCGAGGGCCGAGCCGTCGGTGTCGAAGCGAGCCGTGTAGAGGTTCGCATCCCGGGTCTGCGTGTAGCTGAGGAGGAAGGTGCCGTCGTTGAGAAAAGCGATCGACGGAAAGCTGTAGGGCTCACTGTCGATCGTGCTTTGGAATTCCGCTTCGGCTCCGAATTCGGCCCCGTCGGCTTCGTAGAGCTGGCCGAGGATTTCGGAACTATTGCTGCGAAAAGCAACGAGGACGGAACCGTCCGGCGTGGCTGTGACGGCGGCGATCTCCTGGTTGTTGATCGACGACGTACTGACCTGGAACTCGTCGCCCACCGGCTGGCCCGCGCTATCGAAGCGCCGGCCGTGGATGGAAAGACCGTCGCCGTCCCGGGCCCCTTCGCTCTCCCAGACGATCAAGAAGCCGCCCTCCGGAAGCGCCGTGACGGCCGGGGCGCTTTGGCCGCCGGCGGTGTAGGTGTTGACCTGGAAGTCCGGGCCGATCGGCGCCACCCTTGATTCGGCTTGGAGTTTGGGGCCGAGGCTTGGAGTTTGGGGCCGAGTAGCCAAGGCAGCGCGAGGACGAATAGGAGCTGGGCACGAGAGATCTTCTTTTTCATGGTGGCACTCATGGAAAGGGGGCAGAGTTGTCCCGGTGTCATTTTTGAGACGTCGGCGGCGAGCGACACGCCGCGTCGTCGACTTGTCGGGAGAGTGCGCTGTTTTAGCTTTCTAGTCGCCTCGGCTCGGGAGCGGAGTCCCTAGACTTTGTTCGGGGTCGGCGCTCCGCGCCTCCGCTCGGGAGCGGAGCCCCTTTTTTGAGTCGAATAGCCCCGGGAGTCGCCGGTGGCGATGGAAGGAGCGGCGGCGGCGCCCAAGGCCGCTGAAGGCAGCGAGCTCGATCACCGAGGTGTCAATGCCCGCCCGGGCCACGCGGGCCGTATGGAGGACGGTCTTAGGCCTTGGGCCTGCGCCCCCGAGGAGCAGGTCATCCCGCCTTTTCTGGCGGCGGCCACCAAGAACGAACGGATCTGCAGGCTCGACTTGGGCCCACCGCCCGGTCTTCAGTCCACAACCGCGGACCAGGCCGAGAAGTCTCCAGACTCAAAACCATCGGCGAAGATCGGAATGATGCGCAGCCCGGCGTCCCAGCGGCGATTTGCCGATCCGGCGGTGTATTCGAAGAGTTCGCTTCGCCCGGTGGCCGGATCGACGTCGCTATCGATGAGGTCACCCTCAAAGGTGTCACCGCCCACATCCGGGCTCGAAAACACCCCGTCCGCTGTCGCGACGACTTCAATTCGGTAGGTACCGGTCGCGACGCCGACGAATCGGTAGTAGCCCGCGGCGTCGGTCGTGGACGTGGCGACCTCAGTCCCCGACGCATCGAGCAAGCGTACGGCGATGCCGGGCTGACCCGGCTCGCCCGGCTGCTGACGCCCGTCGCCGTTGGTGTCGTCCCAGACGCGATTGCCGATGCCCACCGGCTCGAAGCCGGCGTCGCGCGACAAGTCAGCCTCGCCCGCATTGAGGCTAAAGACCGACGTGGTGCCGAAGCCGAGGTCGGCGTCGCTGTCGGTGGCGTCGTCGTGGCCCCGGTCCCGGGGCGCGAAAGCCAGCTCGGGGGGCGACACGAATTCGAGGTAGTACTCGCCGGGACCGGGCGAAAATGCATAGGCGCCGCTTGCGTCGGTGATGGTCGAGGCGACGAGGACGTCTCCGGCGTCGTAGAGATTCACCGTGACCGACGCGACGCCGGGCTCGCCGCCGTCTTGGATGCCGTCGCCGTCATCGAGCCAGACCCGATCGCCGACGGAGGCGTCTCGATCATCGCAGATCGACGGCGCCCCGCTGGGAGACGAGCTTTCGCTGACTTTGGAAATCGGCCGGGTGGACTTCCCGAGCGTGGCGTCGACGGCGAACGGCTTCCAGATCGCGGCCTCTGGTTTCGGAGTCGGCGGCCAGAATTCATCGACCGTCGTCGCCCGGCCGTTCCTGGCCGACGGCAGCGCAGCCGCCGATTTGGAGCTCTTGACCGCCGACGACAACCAGCTCTTTCCGGACGTCGCCGGCCTGCCGACGGGCTCCATGGTCGCTTGGGCCGACGAACTCACCGGCGTCAGGCTGCAAGCACTCGACGCCGCCGCTGATCCGTCCGGGGTCGACGCGCAGGTGGCCGACGCGGAGGCTTTCGGCGTTTCCGTGGCGTCGGACGAGGCCGGCCTTGGCTTGGTCGCCTGGCAGTCCGAAAGCCCTGGCGGCAGGCAGAGCATCTTCGTCCGTTCGGTCTCCTCCGGTGGAGCGCCGGTGGGGCTGCCCCGCGAAATCACCGCGCCCGGCGGCTCCGATAGCGAGGATCCCGACGTCGCGGCCTTTCCGGACGGCGGCTTCCTGGTGGTCTTCGGAGAGGAGGATGAGGACAGCATCCAGGCCCAGCTCTTCGAAGCCGACGGCAGCCCGGCGGCGACGGGTACGGAAGGGGTGGTCGGCGTGCTGCCTTTTGAGGTCAGTGACGGGGGCGGCGTCGCCGTGGATCCCGCGGTCGCGGGCCATGCCGACGGCACCTTCTTCGTCGTCTGGCAAGACTCGGCGATCGACGGCAGCGGCACCGGCATCGCCGGCCGGCTTTTCGGTACTGACGTCGACGCCGACGATGTGCCGGGCCTCTTGGACAACTGTCCCGACACGACGAACCCGGATCAGTCCGACGTCGACGCCGACGGAGCCGGCGACAGCTGCGACGCCTGCCCGGGATCCGACGACCGCCTCGACGCCGACGGTGACGCCACCGCCGACGGCTGCGACACCTGCACGGATACTGACGCCGACGGCTTCGGCGACCCCGGTTTCGACGCCAACACCTGCCCGACGGACAACTGCCCGGATCTCCCCAACGCCGACCAGGCGGACGCCGACGACGACGGTGTCGGCGATGCCTGCGACACGTGCTTCGGCGACGATGCCTCGGGGGATAGCGACGGTGACAGCGTATGTGACAACGCCGACGCCTGCGAAGGTTCGGACGATGCCCTCGATGCCGACCTCGACGGCGTCCCCGACGGCTGTGACCTGTGCCTCGGCGACGATGCCTCAGGCGACGGCGACTCCGATGGTTTTTGCGCAGACAGGGACTGCGATGACTCGGATCCGGAGAACGCCTGCCTGATCTTCCAGGATGATTTCGAGTCGGGGGACCTGTCGGCTTGGTCGGGCATCGTGCCCTGAAACGCCGTTAAGTCTTCGCCTTGTCCTGAAGCACAGACCTCGACGGCGGCAGCCGTCGGGGCCTTTTTGATCGAGCCGGTTTCAGCCCGGGACTCGTCCCCACCGACGGCCGCCCTGCCGGTTGACTCGGCGCCGGGCGGCCCGGCCTTTGGGGTGGATCACAACAAGATCACACCGATCACGGAACCATTCCTGGTCCGCCGGGGGGACTTGGCGAAGACTCAGGGTCGAGCTTGGGGCCGCGTGCCTTGCGCTCCGCGCCTGGAGTCGATTCTCAATCGCTAAGGAGTTGGTCTTGCACCCGAAAAGAGTCGCATTGATCTGTATCGCTTCGCTGGCGTCGGCCGGTGTGGCCGTCGCCGAGTCAGAAGTCACAAATTCGTCCTCCCCGGCGCTCCATCGAGCCGGCTGGCCGACGTGGAGCGGCCCGCACGGCGACCTGACTTCCGGCGGCCACGGCGTCTTTGATGCCGGCGTTTTCGGCTTGGAGCGGGCGTGGTCGCAACCCTTGGGTTCGGCCTACTCGGGAATCGTCGTGGCCGAGGAGCGTCTCCTGACCATGTTCTCGGACGGCGAGTCGGACCACCTGGTGGCGCTCGACCCGGCGACCGGGGCTGAGCATTGGCGCTATCGGATCTCCAAGACTTACAAAGGGCACGACGGCTCCGACGACGGTCCCTTGTCGACGCCGACCGTCGCCGGGGGCGCGGTCTATGGTCTAGGCGCCTGGGGCGGCCTCTTCGCCGTGTCTCTTGACGACGGACAAGAGCTCTGGCGCCGGGATCTGGTGGCGGACTTCGGCGGCGTGAAGCCGCACTACGGATTCACCACAACGCCGGTGGCGGTGGACGATCTGCTGGTGGTGCAGGTCGGAGGCACCGACGGCCGCGCGGTCGTGGCCTTCGACCGCAAGACCGGTGAGTCCCGGTGGACAGCGGGTGATGATCGGGTCGCGTACCAGTCGCCGCTGACGCTCGATGTGGGGGGCGAGACCCTCGTGGTGGCCATCACCAATCGAAACCTTCTCGGCTTGGCGCCTGCAACGGGGGAAGTGCTGTTTAAGCACCCACACACCGAAGGCGACCGCGGCGCTTTCGGCTTGACCCAGCCGGTGCCGGTTGGCGAGGGGGCCATCCTACTCACCGACGACCCGGCGGCGGCGCTCTTCCAGGTCAGCCGAGGCGCCCAAGGCTACGCGGTCGAGGAAGTCTGGCGCTCCCGATCGCTGCGCGGCGGTGTCGCGGTGCCGGTACCTTACGGCGGATATATCTACGGCTACTCCGGCAACTTTTTGACCTGCATAGACGCCGCGACGGGCGAAACGCAGTGGAAGTCGCGGCCGCCGGGCCAGGGGGACCTTATCTTGGTCGACGGCCACCTGGTGATTCTCGCCCGCTCCGGCGAAGTGGTGGTCGTGGAGGCGACGCCGGAGGCCTACCGGGAGGTCGAGCGCGTCCAAGCCCTGGACCGCGGCTACTACTCGCGGCCGAGCTTTGCGGACGGCCGGGTTTTCGTTCGCAATCTCACCGACATCGGAGCGATCGGGGTCACGGCGAGAACCGAGGCCGCGGGCGAAGCCGAGCGGGCCGGGGTCGACTGGGATCTGAGGGGCGATTTCGGTGTTTTCGTCGAGAAGCTGGCGGCGTCGGAAGACAAGCGCGCGATGGTCGACGGATTCCTGGCCGAGCATCCGACGCTGCCGGTTCTGGAAGGGAAGCTCGTGCACTTCGTCTTCCGCGGCGACGTCGCGGACCTGGCCGTCTCCGGCAACTTCATCCGCGACGAAAGCGAAGAGGTGATGCACCGGGTTGACGGAACGGACTTTTACTTCCGCAGCTATGAGCTTCCCGAAAAGGCTGTTTTTACCTATCAATTCTCGGTTTTCGACGAAAAGATGACTGACCCGTCCAATCCCCGGAAGGTCGCCGGCAGTGATGGCGAGCTGTCGGTGTTGGCGACCCGCGGCTGGCGGGAGCCGTCGCACCTGCGGGAACCCGAGGGCCCGCGCGGAAGCCTCGAGACCCTAGCCTGGAAGAGCGAGCAGCTCGACAACGAGCGCGAGGTCCAGGTCTACCTGCCGCCGGGTTACGGCGAAGGCGACGCGCGCTATCCGCTCCTTCTGGTGAACGACGGCAATGAGGCGGTGGCCCGGGGTCAGCTCGATAGGAGCCTCGACAACTTGATCGGCACCCGGATCGCGCCGATGATCGTCGCCTTCGTGCCGATCTCGTGGCGTGAGACCGGCGGTTCGGGGACCGGTCGATTCACCCGAGCGCAGGTGGAGGAGCTGATTCCCCTGATCGATCGGACCTACCGGACGGATCCCCGCCGCGAGTCCCGGGGCGTCATGGGCCAGAGCCTCGCCCACGACACGGGCTTTGCGGCGATGTACCTCGCGCTGCATCACCCGGAGGCCGTGTCGAAGGTCGCCGCCCAGTCCTACCGGAACGGCCAGCTCGAGGACGATCTCCTGGCCGCCGTCGGGGGCGAGAAACACGACCTCGACATCGTTATCCACTGGAGCTCCTTCGAAAGGGCCGGGACCAGCTTCGACGGCCTTGCGGACGCGAAGAACCTGGTCGCGGCGCTCGAGAAGGGCGGCTATCGCCCGGAGGTCATCGAAACCCACGACGGCCCCGGCTGGGGGATGTGGCAGGGCCGGATGGCCGAGGTCCTGGCGGCGCTTTTCCCGCTCCGTTAGGGTTCTTTCGGGCACTCTAAGACCACGTCGCCGGCCCACGGGCTCCGCCGATCGATCCCGCTGAGGGCGGCGGCGAGTTTCAGCTCGCCCGCGCCACGGCGAAGGCCGGGGAGTCCTTATCGGTACTCGACTCTATTCAATCTAGCGACGGCCACCGTCGGCTGCGGCGACCTCGAATCCGGCCTCGCCGCGCACCGTCGTGCGCTGGATTTGCTGCGGCAGGGAGCAGACGCCGATTCGACCCATTTCGAGCACAGCCGGTCGGCCATCGAGGCCCTTGAGTCCCGAAGCCACATGCCGCCCAAAAACTGCTGAGTGGCTTGGCCTGTCCAAGGCCGCCCGCTCGAGGGCACTTCTTCGAAGGCCGTGGGGTCCGGAGCTTGAAATTCGCGCGAGGGTCGCGTAGTAACTCGACCTATGAACCATCGCACGGCTGGCGTTCTTCTCCATCCCACCTCATTGCCGGGCCCGTGGGGAGCGGGTGATTTCGGCAGCTCCGCCGTCGAGTTCCTGGACTGGGCCGCAGAGGCGGGATTTCGACTCTGGCAGATCCTGCCGCTCGGTCCGTCGGCGGCGGGGAACTCGCCTTATACGGCGCTTTCCGCATTCGCGATCGACCCGTTTCTGATTTCCCTCGAGCGCCTGGTGGACGACGGGCTGCTGGATTTGAGCGACCTGGAAGGGGCCGGCGTCGCGAATACCGGTCACTGCGATTTCCAAGCCATGCGCGCGGCGAAGGCACCGCTTCTGCGGAAAGCCTGGCTCAGCTGTCGAGACCAGCCGTCTGAAGAGATCGCCAGCGGCTTTACGAGCTTTTGTGACGACACCTGGCACCGGGCGTGGCTGGATGACTGGTGCCTCTTCCAAGCCCTGCGTCGTCGCTACGACCAAGCCGGCTGGTGGACCTGGGACGAACCCCTAGCGCGCCGGGAAGAGTCGGCCTTAGCGACGCTGCGCCATGAGCAAGCGGACGATATAGGCTTCGAGCGCTTCCTCCAGGTCGTGGCCTACCGCCAGTGGGGGCAGCTCCGGGAGGCGGCCCGGGAGCGCGGAATCCAGGTGATGGGCGACGTGCCGATTTACGTGGCCCAGGACAGCGCCGAAGTCTGGGCCCACCCCGAGCTATTCGAGCTCGACGAGAATAATCGCCCGACGGCGGTGGCCGGCGTGCCGCCGGATTACTTCAGCGCCGATGGCCAGCTGTGGGGCAATCCGCTTTACCGCTGGGGTCACCTCGCCGAAACCGGCTTCCGATTCTGGGTGGAGCGCCTGCAGGCGAATCTGGAGATCGCTGACCTGGTTCGACTCGACCACTTCCGCGGCTTCGCCGGCTATTGGAGGGTGCCGGCGGCCGCCGAGACCGCCCGCGACGGCGAGTGGGCGCCGGGACCCGGTCTGGCCCTCTTCCACGCCTTCCGCGACGCGCTCGGCGAGCCCCTGCCGCTGATCGCCGAAGACCTCGGCGAGATCACCGACGACGTGCACGAGCTGCGGCGCGACGCCGGCCTGCCGTCGATGAAGGTGCTGCAATTCGGCTTCTCCGAGCCGCAGACGATCCACGCCCCGCATCACCTCGAAGAGCCGACCCTGGTCTACACCGGAACCCACGATAACGACACCGCGGTCGGCTGGTTCGGCTCGCTCTCCGAAGACGAGCAGCGACGCATCACGACCTACCTCGGCGGGGTTGGCGAGACGATTCACCGCGACCTGGTGCGCGCAGCCTTGACCTCCGTGGCGCGCTGGGCCGTCGTGCCGGTGCAGGACGTGCTCGGCCTCGGCCAAGAAGCTCGTATGAACACCCCGGGCATCGCCGACGGCAACTGGTCGTGGCGCCTGAAGGATCTCCTCGGCCCGGCGGATGCGCAGTGGGTGCGGGAGCTGGTCGCCCTCTCGGACCGGCAGGCGTCGCACGGGGACGACTGATAGGGCGGCTCGGGTCAGATCGCACCCGCCGTCGTCACTCCTGCTCGGCTTCCTCTTCTGATGACGGAGACGCCCCGAGCCACGATCGGACCCGGCGACCGAGGCGTCTTTCGGCGCGGCGGGACTCCGACAGCGCCTCGACCGCCTCTTCGGGCCCGGCTTCCGGCTGGCCGCCGTGCTCGCGGAGGCGGTGGAGGTGGTCCATCACGTAGAGATAGAGGTCGGTTTCGGTACCCTTCGCTTCGCGGCAGACGCCGCTTTCCTCGATGAGGTCGACCACCGGCCGATAGAGGTCTTGGTACCAAAGCGTCACGGCGTCTTTCCACGCGATGGGGTAGCCGCGGTCGAAGCCGAGGAAGTAGCGGTGGACCGAAATGTGTTCGAGCAGCCGCTCATAGCCGTTGCCGATGGTGGTGATGAACTCGTGCTCGTCCCGCGGCTCCAGGAGGGTGGCTTCGAGGAAGCGGGCGTAGCCTTCCTTCTGCAGGATCTCCTCTGCCGAGTCCGTCGGCGCGAGCGGGACCCGCGTTTCGAATTCCTTGACGTAGGCCTCGATCGAGTCGGCGCCGAAGCGCCTCGCCACCGACACGCGGTGGTGGCCGTCGATGACGAAGTAGGCGTCGCCGACCTTATACACCTCGATGGGCGGAAAGCCGAGCGCGCCCTCCGCCAGCTCGGCGACTCGCCGCCAGCGCTCTCGCGTCGAGTCTTGGCGGGGCAGAAAGAGTCGATTGAATTCCCGCGCACGACCGAGGGTGCCGACGATGAGGTCGAGCGGAATCTCCCGCACCCCGCGGTCGACGAGTCCCCGCAGCTGGAGCCGCTCCTGGACTTCGTCGAAGTCGAGCAGCTCCCTGGGCTGGCGGCGGAGCAGGCGGACGACATCGCTGACGAAGGCGGCGCGGCGGGCGCGGTCAAAGTCGTGGCTCATCGCCTAACCCCCGCCTCGACAGGGCGGGGTGCGCTGGTCGGTCCGTGACCGATCCGCTCTTCCATGGCGCTATTTTGCCACGCTGCGGCATCAGAGCGCGAGGCCGCGGACGGTATAGTTTAGCGATGTTGACCGACGCCAAAATGACCTTCTTCGGCCTCGCGTTCGCCGCGCTCTTGGCGACCTTGGGCGCTCTCGAAATCGAGGCGGAGTCCGCCTCCGAGTCCGTCGCCGTGACCGCCGGCGAAGGCCAGACCGACTGGCGGCATGAAGAGCTGCGCGGCGATGTGTTTTACCAGGTCTTCGTGCGCAGCTTCGCCGACGAAGACGGCGACGGCGTCGGCGACTTCGCCGGCCTCACGGATCGACTCGACTACCTCAACGACGGCGATCCGGCGACCGACGACGACCTCGGAGTCGACGGCCTGTGGCTGATGCCGATGTTCGAGTCGCCGTCGTACCACGGCTATGACGTGGTCGACTATCTGAGCGTCGACGAGGAATACGGCAGCAACGCCGACTTCGCCCGCTTTCTGAAGGCCGCCCACGAGCGCGGTCTGCGCGTCATCGTCGATTTCGTCATGAACCACACCGGCAGTGGCCATCCGTGGTTCCAAGCGTCGAGCGTGGCGGACTCGCCGTACCGCGACTGGTACGTCTGGCGCGCCGACGACCCGGGCTGGACCCAGCCGTGGGGGAGCGGTCCGACCTGGCACCGCAGTCCGCGGGGCGACGGTACGTTCTTCTACGGCATCTTCTGGTCCGGCATGCCGGATCTGAACTTCTCCCATCCGCCGGTCCGCGAGGCCATGAAGCGACTCGCGCTGCACTGGCTCGCCGCCGGCGTCGACGGCTTCCGGCTCGACGCCACGCGCCACCTCTTCGCCGGCGGCCCCGGCGAGCTCCAGAACTCCCAGCCCGACACCTACGCCTTCCTGCGCGAGTTCTCCGCGGCGGTGCGGCACGAAGATCCGACGGCCATCCTGGTCGGCGAGAATTGGACCAGCACCGAAAAGATCGCGCCCTTCTTCGGCGACACGGACCGCGTCGTCGGCGGTGACCAGCTGCCGATGAATTTCAACTTTCCGATCGCCGACGCGATCGTCCGCGGACTGCGGGACGGCACCGCTTTCTGGGTGATGGAAGTGCTCGACGCCATGGCCGAGCTCTACCCCGACGGCGTCATCGACGCCCCCTTCCTGCGCAACCACGACCAGATGCGCCTCGCC
>JBCDKB010000226.1:0-13005 GCA_038747035.1 Acidobacteriota bacterium
CGGCGATCGGATTCGCATCGTCAAATCCCGGCGACCCCTGGTAAAGCTCATGGACGAGTGTGCCGCCGGTCAGCCGCAGGCTGGCGGCGGTGGCGGTGTTGGTCAGTCCCGAGGTGGCGAGGGCGAAGCGTAGCGAGTTGTCCGCGGTGTCGAGCACCAAGAGGGCGCGGGCGGTGGCGCTCGAGCCGCTCGGCGGCGAGGTGGCCGTCGCGTCGAGGGCGGCGAGCAGTCCGACGAGGCCAGAAGGCTGGGTGCAGCCGACGGACGAACCCGCGGCGAGGAAGGTCGTACCTTCGGGCAACACGTCGTAGGCCACCACGTCGGTGGCGGTGTCGGGCCCTGCATTCGCGGCCGCGACGGTATAAGTCACGGTGTCGCCGGCCGCCACCGGGTCCGAGCTATCGGTCTTCGTCAGGCCGAGGGCGGCTTCGGGCGGAACCACGACCGAGTCGGAGCACTCGTTGTTGTCTTCGGAGACTTCCGCGTCTTGGCCGGCGGGGTCGACGACGCAGGCCGAGTCCGCCCGCGGGTTGTCGTAGGTGCCCGCAGCCGTCGGCGTGGCGGTGAAGCTGATGGTCACCGATCCCGACGGCGCGAGGGAGATGGCGCCCGTCGTCGGCGTGCAGATCAGGGACGGGCCGCCGTTGTCGATCTCGCATTCGACAGTGCCGGTGAGGCCGCTCGACTGCGGCACCGCGGGGACACCGTAGGTCAGGCCGGCATCCGGTAGGCCGTCGACGAGGAGCGGAAAATTCTGGGGGAGGGCGAAGTCGGCTCCGCCGATATTTTCGACTTCGATCGTCCAGGTGAACGGGACGCCGATGTCGCCGACGTCGGCGGTGTTGTTGGTCTTGGTGGCGATGAGGTCAGGGGAGGCGGTCACGGTCACCGAGTCCGAGCACGTGTTGTTGTTTTCATCGCCTTCGGTGACCGCCCCATTCGGGTCCGCGGCGCAGATGCCGTCGGCGCGCGGATTGTCGAAGGAGCCCGTGGTCGACGGCGTGAGTTCAAAGCTCACGGAGAAGCTGCCGGTCCCCGCGGCCAAAGTGACGTCGGCGCCGTCGGCGGTGCAGGAGAGCACGCTATTGCTGATCCCGCACTGGATCGCACCGGTGACGTCGACGAGGTTGGAGACCGTGGCCGAGCCGTAGCTAACATCCGCGGTCGGAAGCTCGTCGGTCAGAAGGGTTTGGCCGCTTGAGAATGTGGCGTCTTGGTCGCCGCCATTGGTCATCTGGAGGGTCCAGGTGAAGGGCGCCCGGGCGATCTCCTCGGTGCCTCCGACATCGTTGGTCTTGCTGACGGTCAGGTCGGGGCCGGTGATGCCCGTGGTCACCACCACCGAATCGGAGCAGCTGTTGTTGTCCTCGCGCAGCTCCGGCACCCGGGCCAGCGCGTCGGCGGCGCACAATCCTCCGCTCCGAGGATTGTCAAAAGTCGCCGCGTTGGTCGGCGTCACTGAGAAGCTGACCGTGAAGCTACCGCCCGGGTCCAGCGTGACGGCGCCGCCCGACGGGGTGCAGCTGAGGGTATTGCTTTCGATGGCGCAGGCGATGGTGCCGGTGACGCCGCTCAGATTGGAAACCGACGGCGTGCCGTAGGTCAGATTCGCTTCGGGGAGGTTGTCCACGAATATCGCGAAGCTGCTTTCGGTGTAGCCGGCGCCGCCGATATTGTCGACCTTGATCGACCAGTTGAAAGGCACCCCAACGACGCCGGCGCCGCCGGTGTCGTTGGTCTTGGTCGCCGTCAGGTCCGGCGAGTCGGCGACGGTCACCGTATTGGCGCAGTCGTTATTGTCCTCGAGGCCTTCCGTGATGACGTTATTGGGGTCGACGGCGCACCGGTTCGAGCCGCCGGCTCGAGGGTTGACGAAAGTGCCGGACGCCGAAGGCGTGGCTTCCACGTCGACGGTGAAGGTGCCGGTGGCGGCTGCGATCGATACGGCGCCGTCGGCGCTGCAGGTGAGATTCGAGCTGCTGATCGAACAGTCGATCGTGCCGGTGACGTCGGTGGACTGCACGGTCGGGGTGCCGTAGGCGATATTCGACGACGGCAGATTGTCGACGAGGATGGTGTCGCCATTGGAGAAACTGGCCGCTTGGGTGCCGCCGTTCGAGGCCTGAAGCGACCAGGTGAAGGCGCCCGCCGCCAGATCGGTGGCGTCGTTGACGTCGTTGCTTTTCGAGACGGCCAAGTCCGGTCCGGTGGCGCCGGTGGTGACGACCACCGTGTCGCTATTGCAGTTGTTGTTGGTCTCGTCGCTTTCGGCGACGACGCCGGTCAGGTCGACCGAGCACACGCCTCCATCCCGCGGGTTCGTGAACGTGCCGCTGGCGGTCGGAGTCGTCGGAATTCTGATCGTGAAGCTGCCGCCGGGCGCGAGCGCCACGCTAAATCCCAGGCAGCTGAGGCTCATATTGGCGATAGAGCAGTTCACGGTGCCGGTGAGACCGCTCGAAGCGCTGACCGCCGGCGTGCCGTAGGTCATGCCCGAGTCCGGCAGCACATCCGCGAGAAAAAGCGCCGCGGAGATCGTCGCGTCCTGGTTGCCCCCGTTCGCGACCGTGAGCAGCCAATCGAATTCGACGTTGAGCTCCGCCTGTCCGCCCACGTTATTGGACTTGGCAACGGTCAAGTCGGGCTGGGCGACAGCTGCTGAGGACGGCAGTCCGAGGAGCAAGACCAGACCCAGCAGGCGGCGGAGGCTCAGGCGTCGGTGGGGGAACATCGATGGGACTCCCGGGGGCTTCGTTTAAAGAGGACTGGAAGGAAGGCTCGGAGGCCAGATCGTGGAGGACTTAAGATTTCTGGCTACGAGTCTCTGGCTTTAGGCACTACTATCCAGACTAGCGCAATCCGGCGCCCATTGATGTCGCGTCATAGCTTTGGAGTGCAAAGGAGCAGCGGTCGAGAGATTTGGCGCCGGATATGGCTAGGGGAAGTGGTTCTCCCGTGAACTTTTGCCGCTGTGCGTCGTAAACTCGGTTCCCTTGACAATCGTTTGTCCGGAGAGTGATTCCATGCTGAACTTTCGCCAGCCGACGCCGCGGGGCCCGGCCCTGATCCTATGGATTGCCGCGGTGTGCCTGGCCGTCAGCGGCTGCGGCGGCGCCGCGCCGGAAGCGCCCGGGGAGTCCGTAGAGGTTCCGACGCCGCTGGTGGCCGTGGCGTCGACCGAAATCGAATCGTGGCGAGAGACGGTCGAGCTTTCCGTAGAGCTGGCGCCGTGGGCGGCGGTCACGGTGGCGGCGGAAGTGTCGGGGCGCGTCGTCGATCTGCGGGTTGACCACGGTGACCGCGTGCGCGAGGGCGACGTCTTGGCCCGTCTCGATAGCGCGACCGCCCAAGCCGAGCTCGAGCAGGCGCAGGCGCGCCGTCGAGCGGCCTCGGCGTCTTGGGAGCAGGCCCGGCGTGACTTAGAGCGCGGCCGCTCATTGGCCGGGGAGAATGGCATCCTGTCCAAAGACGAGCTCGACCGGCTCGAGCTGGCGGTGTCCACCGGCGAAGCGTCGGCCCTCGAAGCAGAGGCGGCGGTGCAGGTGCTCGAGGAGCGCCTCGCCGACATGGACGTGCGGGCGCCGTTCTCCGGCACGGTCAGCGAACGCCACGCCGAGCTCGGCAGCTGGCTGGGCGTCGGCGATCCGGTGCTGCGACTGGTCGACAGCCGACGCCTGAAGGCGCGCGGCTCAGCGTCCCAGGCGGATCGGGTCCGCCTGGACTTGGACGCCGCGGTCGAAATCCGCACCGACGCCCTCGGTGACCGCGGCTTCGACGGTCGCTTGCGCTACCTCGGAGCCGAGGCCGACGCCGCGACGGGGACCTACCTCGTCGAAGCGGAGGTCGCGGCGGCCCAAGGCGACGGGCCGCGGCTGCTGCCCGGCATGCGCGGCAGCATGGTGCTCGAGATCGAGAGCCACCGCGACGTGCTCTTGCCGCGCACGGCGCTGGTCGACGGCGCTGTCTTTGTGGTGCAGGACGGCGTCGCCGTGCGCCGCGCGGTCGAGAGCGAGGCCATCGGCCCTGGGCGGGTCCGCGTCTTAGGCGGCGTCGAAGCGGGCGAGCTGGTTGTCGTGCAGGGGCAGCATCGCCTCGCCGACGGCGTCGAGGTCAACGTGCGCGAAGGCGGTGCGTCATGAATCCCGCGAGGTTCTCAGTCCGAAATCCGGCGCTGGTCAATGCGGTGATGATTGTGGTCATCGCGGTGGGCGCGTACACGCTGATGACCATGCCCCGGGAGCTCAACCCCGAGGTGAGCTTCAACTGGGCCTTCATCTTGACGCCCTACCCCGGCGCCAGCCCGGAGGAGGTGGAGCGCCTGGTCTCGATTCCGCTCGAAGACGAGGTCAACGGCGTCCAAGATATTGACTCCATCATCACCCAGTCGGAGAACGGCCGGTCTTTCGTGTGGGTGAAATTCGACCAGATCCCGCAGTCTGAATTCGAGCGACGGCTCGAAGACGTACGCGCCAAGGTCGCGCGGGTGGACTTGCCCGACGACGTGGACGAAGTCGAGATCCGGGAATTTAACTCCTACGACTTCCAGCCGGTGGTGAGCGTCGCGATCTTCGGGGACGCCAATGAGCGCATCCTCCACGACGTGGCGCGGCAGCTCGAAGAGGACCTCAAGAACCTCGACGGCGTCGGCCGGGTGGAAGCCTTCGGATCCCGAGATCGGGCGATCCTGGTCGACTGTGACCCCTTTCTGCTCGCCGCCAACGGGCTGGATCTCGTCGACGTCGAAGACGCCCTGCGCTTGGCCGACCGGAATCTGTCGGCGGGCGTGCTCAAGCTCGGCTCCGAAGAGCTGCTCTTACGCACCCGCGCCAAGCTGACGGGCGCCGAAGACGTGGCGTCGGTGACGCTCCGCGCCGGCGCCGAAGGGCGGCGGCTCAAGGTGGGCGACGTCGCCACCGTCACCGATGATTTTGAAGAGCAGAGCTTCCTCTCCCGGTTTAACGGCCGCGCCGCGGTGACCGTCAATCTGACCAAGAACGAGCGCGGCAATACCATCGAGATCGTCAAGGACACGCGGGCGCTGCTCGCCGATTGGCAGAGCCGCCTGCCGCCGGACGTGGAGGTCGAGCTCTTCAATGACGAGTCGCTGGTCATCGGCGACATCCTCACGGTGCTCCAGTCCAACGCGATTCTGGGTCTGATGCTGGTGGGCGTGGCGCTGATGTTTTTCGTCGGCTGGCGGGCGGCGATGTGCGCGGCCCTCGGCATCCCGATCACTTTCCTCTTGGCCCTCATCGCCCTCGACTGGACCGGCCAGAGCCTCAACGGCTCGACCCTCTTCGGCCTGCTGCTGGTCCTCGGCATGGTGGTGGATGACGCCATCGTGATCTTGGAGAACGCCTTCCGCCACTTGCAGGAAGGCAAGTCGGTGGTCGACGCGGCGATCGACGGCGTCCGCGAGGTCGCGGCGCCGGTGACCATCTCGACGCTGACCACCATGGCGGGCTTCCTGCCCTTGGTTTTGATGCCCGGCACCATGGGCAAATTCATGCGCATCATTCCGATCACGGTCGCTTTGGTGCTGGTGGCGTCCCTGATCGAAGCCTTCTTTATCCTGCCGAGCCACTTCGTCGAGCTCGTGCGCCGCCCGCCGGATGAGTCGGAGAAGCGCGGCCCCTTGGAGCGCCTCCAGGGTCTTTACGAGCGCGTGCTGCGGGCGATGCTCAAGTACCGCTACGTGACGGCGGTGGTGTGCTTGGTGATTTTGGTCGGGTCCGTGGCGCTGATCCCGCTGGTCGGCGTTTCCCTCTTCGCCGGCGACAAGCTGTCGAACGTCAACATCCTGGTGACCATGCCCGACGGCACCCGGCTCGAAGAAACGGAGCGGGTGCTCGCCCAGGTCGAAGCCGTGGCCCTGCAGATACCCAGGGCGGAACTCGAAGGCGTGGCGTCCAATGCCGGCCTCCAGCAGCGCAATGACGACTGGGAAAATGGTCCGCACTTGGGGCAGGTCCGGGTCGACGTCGTGGAAGCGAAACAGCGCGAGCGCTCAATCGATGAAATCGCCGCCGCCCTGCGCCGCGACACCGTCGACATCCTCGGCGCCAAGACCCTCGAATTCCAAACCTTCGACGGAGGTCCGCCGGCGGCCCAGCCCGTGGAGCTGCTGGTCAAGGGGCCGGACCTCGAAACGATCGGAGAATTCGCCACGCTGCTCCAGGACGAGCTGCGCCGCCAGCCAGGCGTCTTCGACGTCCGGGACGACGGTCGATCGCGGCAGCCGAAGCTCGACATCGTGCTTGACCGCGAAGCGGCGGCGCGCCACGGACTCGACGCCAACCGCATCGCGCGGACGGTGCGCGCCGCATTCGGCGGCGCCACGGCCGCGACCTACCGCGACGGTGACGAGGAGCTCGACGTCATCGTGCGACTGCCGGAGGACTCCCGGCGTCGTCTCGAAGACATCTCCTCCCTGCGCTTCACCGCCCCAGACGGTGACACGGTGCCGTTCACCGCCGTCGCATCGCTCGAGCCCGGCACCAGTCCGCAGACGCTGCGTCGCCACGACCGTCAGCAGGCGGTGACGGTCTATGCCGACGTCGATGAATCGCTGAACGACATCGGGACCGTCAATGCGGATATCCGTCGCTACTTCGAGAGTATTCAAACTTCCTATCCGGCGGTGCGGCTCGAAGACGGCGGACAGTTCAAGGAGTTTACGGAGGCCTTCAACAGCCTGGCGTCGCTCTTTGCCTTCGGGCTGCTGCTCAATTTCATGCTGCTGACGGGCCAGTTCAAGAACTGGACCCAGCCGTTCTTGATCCTCGCCGTTGTGCCCCTGTCCTTTACCGGCGCGATGCTCGGGCTCTTGGTGGCGCAGAGCCCCTTTTCGATTACGACCCTTTACGGCTTCGTGGCGCTCGCCGGCGTCGCGGTCAACGATTCGATCGTGCTCGTGGCTTTCATCAACCAGCTCCGGCAGCAGGGCTGGGGCAAGCTCGAGTCCCTCGTCGAAGCGGGGCGTCTGCGCCTGCGGCCGATTTTGTTGACGTCGATCACCACCATCGTCGGCCTGTTGCCGATGGCCATCGGGCTCGGCGGCAAGTCTTTGACCTGGCAACCGCTGGCGACCACGATCGCCGCGGGTCTGGCGTTCGCCACGTTTATCTGCCTGCTCGTCATCCCCTGCCTGCAGTCGATCCTCGATGATGCGGGAGGCTGGTTCAGCCGCCTGGTGACGTCGCGGCGATCCGAAGAGAATCGCGCGGCGTCTCCGCCGACGGTGTCCCCCGCGACGACGCGGACGGGCGGCGTTTCGCCGTGACTCGGCGGCTTGGAGAACGACGGGCACTCGTCTATAATCGCGGGCCCTTGGCGTTTTGCGATTCCCGTGTGCCTGGCCTCTTACGACCCTGAATTCGCCAGAAATCCACCGGACGCCGCCGCCATTCCTGCCTACGGCTTCGTACCGTATTCTGCCCGCAGTCTCCCGACCCCACCTCCCCAATCCATTCGTAAGATCGCTCCTGCCGGAGGACCGTCATGTCCGAGCAGCACCCGACCGCTGACGCGGAAAACCAAGACGCGCCGACTGAAGAGGCCGTTTCCACCGCTAACGACGTTCCGCAGGCCGTAGAAGAGGCCTCGGACGCCACCGCTTCGACGGTGACTGAAGCCACGGAGGCCGCCTCCGAGGCCGTCGAGGAAGCTGCATCCGAGGCCGTATCCGAAGCCGCAGAAGTCGTCGAAGAAACCGCCGGGGCCGTCGAAGAGGCGGCCACGGAGGCTGTCGAAGCAGCGACTGAAGCCGTTTCCGAAGCCGCCGAATCGGTCGAAGAAGCGGCCGTCGAGGCCGTCGAGGCCGCTGAAGAAGCGGCGTCCGAGGCTGTCGAAGCGGCGTCCGAGACCGCAAGTGAAGTCGCTGAAGCGGTTGAAGAGACTGCGTCTGAGGCCGTTGAGGTCGCCGAAGAAGCGGCGGCCGAGGCCGTCGAAGCCGTAAGCGACGTCGCTGAAGCGGTTGAAGAATCGACGTCCGAGGCCGTCGAGGCCGCTGAAGAGGCGACTGCCGAGGCTGCTGAAGCGATTGCTGAGGCGGTGACTGAAACGGGAGAAGCGGCCGAAGAGGTGGCGTCCGAGGCCGTCGAGGCGACTGCCGAGGCCGTTGAGACTGCCGAAGAAGCGGCTTCTGAGGCTGCCGCAACCGCCGGCGCCGCCGCGGATGACGCGACGTCGGTCAAGGCGGACGGCGAAGGCGACGAGAAGATCAACGTCGAAGAAATCGAGAGCGACGAGATGATCCAGCTGCGGGCGGCCCTTGACGCCAAGCTCTCGCTGGACGGCCAGGTCATCGGTTGGAATAAGGGTGGCTACCACGTCGCCTTGGGCAAGATCGCGGCCTTCTGTCCGGTCTCCCAAATCGAAATCGGCAATCCCCGCAGCCCGAAGAAGTACCTGGACAAGAGCTTCAAATTTCGCGTCATCGAGATTCAAGAGAGCGGCCGGCGCGTGGTTGTGTCCCGGGCCGCGGCGCTCAAAGCGAAGCGGGCCGAAGAGGCCGCCAAAGTTCGCGAGGTGCTCAAGGCCGGCGCGGTGCTCGACGGTCGCGTGAGCTCGCTCACCGATTTCGGCGCCTTCGTCAACCTCGGCGCCAATATTGAAGGCCTCGTCCACGTTTCCGAAGTGAGCCGCAAGCGCATCGAGCACGCCAAGGAAGCCCTCTCGGTCGGCCAGAAGGTCAAAGTGCAGGTGCTCAAGATCGAAAAGGGCGGCAAGCGCATCTCGCTCTCGATCAAACGCCTCGAGGCCGACCCCTGGGACGGCGTGGCGGAGCGCTTCAAGAGCGGCGGCGAGTTTAAAGGCACCGTCGTGCGGGCTACCGAATTTGGCCTCTTTGTTGAAGTCGAGCCCGGGCTTGAGGGCCTTCTCCACACGTCCCGCCTCCCGTTCGGCAAGAAGCTCGAAGACGAGTCACTCGCCGTTGGCCAAGAGATCGAAGGATGGGTCCACGACGTCGACCGCAAGCGCAAGCGCCTGTCCCTGTCGATGCGCCCGGTGGCCGAGGGCAACCCTTGGAAGGACGCGGAAGAGCGCTACCCGGAAGGCGACATGTTCGTAGGCAAGGTCGAGAAGGTGACGAAATTCGGTGTATTCATCGAGCTCGAGCCCGGCCTGACCGGCCTTCTGCCCTTCGCCGTCTTGGGCGGTGGAGACGGCGGCGGCGGCGGTGGCTCAAACCCGAAGCGCCAGTTCCTGCCCGGTAAAGAGGTCAAGGTGAAGGTGCTCTCCGTCGATACGGGGCGCCGTCGGATTTCCCTCGGTACCGAGCAATCCAAGGCCGAAGGCAGCGACAAGGACTATAAGAACTACGTCAAGTCGCAGCGCGGAACCGAATCGGGTCTGGGTGCCCTGGCCCAAGCCTTCGCCAAGTTCAAGGGCGAAGTGCCGGCCGAATAGCGGTGCGAGTCGCAGGGGGCCGTCTTGGCGCCCCCGACCCGGCCCGCCAAAGAGGTCGCTAGATATGAAAAAAGAGCCAGTGGGCAGTCGCCGACTGGCTCTTTTCTTTGCGGCCCCCGGAGTCGCCGCCGGGGGTTCCCTTGGAAGGAATTCGATTCGCTATGCCACGCGCGAGGCGATGAAATCCTCGACCTCGCCGTGATCAGGAAAGCGGTCTAGGGTCTTCTTCGAGAAGATGAGGTCGCCGTCAAAGGTGACCTCAAAGACACCGCCGGTGCCTTTGATCAAATCGACGTCGAGGTTGAAACGGTTCTTCAGCTCTTCCGCCAGACCGGCGGCTCTCGGGAGGTAGTTTCATTGGACGCAGTATTGGATGCTGACGCGGGCCATATCGATCTCCAGTGCGGTTGAATCGTTCTGTGAAAGCGAAGCGCTGAGTTCAGCTGAAAAGGGGACCGAAGGGGTCCGTCTGGAGCGACCTGACACTTCGAGTGGGCCCGAGGCGCGCAAGCGCGGGGTCCTTGGACAGTACCCATGATTCCAGATATGATCTCGCCGCTCAAGGCGGCCGAAATTGGCGCTTCAGCAACTTTATTCTAGACATGTTGCAAAAATTGCCCCGATATTTCGTACTTTTCCTGTCGATGGCGGTCGTGGCGATGGCGTTCCCCGCCGAAGCCAAGAAACCGAAGGACCCCGACGAGCTCTTCAATCCCCTGCTCGGCCCCGATTATTCCCATTGGCTGGTGGGCCCTTTGGTGGAGATGGCGACCGAAGGCGAAGTCGAAGACTTCCTACTCCTGGCGAGCGATGAGGACGCCGAAGCGTTCGTCGATCGTTTTTGGGAGGCCCGCAACGCCGGCACCAAGGTGTTTACGAAGACGCCCCAGCAGATTTTCGAGGCCAGGGCTGAAGACGCCGACAAGCGCTTTTCGGAGGGCACCTATCCGGGAAGTCGCACCGACCGCGGCACGATCCTGGTCCTCTTCGGCGAGCCTGACACCATCGAGTTCGAGTCGCCCCGCAAGGTCGACGATCCCCCCCTGGAAGTCTGGCGCTACAAGACCCGCGAGAAAGGTCTGCACGGCAAGAAGCCGAAAAAGCAGTATCGCTTCGTCGACCTCGGCCGCCAGGTCGTGCGCTACACCGGCCAGACCTTGCCGCCGGATTTCCGCCAACGCTTGAAACGCCGCCGGTTCTAGCGTCCCGCGAGGGCCGGTCGTTGAGCCGCTCGGCGGCACAGATCCAGCTGCGCCGCAAGCCGCTCCATTTCGCCAGCTTTTCATTGAAGAAAACCCTCGCTTTCGCGCTTGCTGATTTTCAGAGCGGGCTTTCGGTGCGCACGCGTCGCCGAGGTTCTGGAGCGCTTCCCCGTGCCTTCGAGTCCAGTCCCCTAGCCCGAGAGAAATCCGTCAGCCCCTGAGAAATCTCCCGCATCGTTGAATAAGAGGTGGCCCCTGATGGCAGAAACACGAGCGCTACTGCGCGGCACCGGCATCTCGGTGGCGAAGAACAAAGTCGACAACCACATGCTGGCGCGCATCCTGGACACCAACGATCAGTGGGTGCAGGAGCGCAGCGGCATTGCCACCCGCTTCTACGTGGACGCCGGCACGGGATCGTCCGACCTGGGGGCCGAGGCGGCGCGCCAGGCTCTTGAGAATTCAGGAATAGACGCCGCGGAAGTGGACTATGTGGTCTGCGCCACGATGACGCCGGATCACTACTTCCCCGGGTCCGGCACGCTGATCCAGCACAAGCTCGGCATGGAGGCTTTGCCCGCCTTGGACATCCGTCAGCAGTGCGCCGGCTTCGCCTACGGTCTTCAGGTCGTGGACATGCTCATTCGTTCCGGCACCGCCAAAACAGTGCTCCTGGTGGGGTGTGATGTCCACTCGACGCTCATGCCCCACAGCAAGAGGGCTTGGGAGATTCTCTACGGCCGCGATGAGGGGCCCCTCGAAGACGACGAATTCGCCCGCAACTCAAAGTTTCGACACCTCTACGTGCTCTTCGGCGATGCTGCCGGCGCGATGGTTTTCACCGCCCACCGTGGGGACGACGGCCGCGGTCTTATCGGCGCCAAGCTCTACGGCGACGGCGGCCACAAAGACATCCTCTACGTACCCGGCGGCGGCTCCGCCTATCGGCCCTGGGTCGATGCGGAGATGATCGAGCGCGGTGATACGGTGCCTTTCATGGACGGGCGGTCGGTTTTCAAGCTCGCGGTCACCAAGATGCCGAAAGTGACCCTCGAGACCCTCGGCGCCCACGGCTTCGGTCTCGAGGACCTGGACCTCTTGGTCATGCACCAGGCGAACCTGCGCATCAACCAGGCGGCGCAGAAACAGCTGGGGCTCGCGGACGAGCGCGTGCATAACAACATCCAGAAGTACGGCAACACCACATCGGCGACGCTGCCCCTGGCGTTCTTTGAAGCGCAGGCGGCGGGCAAGGCCCCCGAGGGCTCCCTCGTGGCCTTCACGGCGCTGGGCGCCGGTCTCCACTATGGATCGGTCCTGATGCGGATCTAAGGTTTCGGTGACTTTTCGGGAGGATCTGACTATGCGTAGCTTCGCCAGCGATAACGGCGCCGGAGTGCACCCCAAGATCATGGCGGCCATGGCCGAAGCCAACCGGGGCCACGCCCTGGCCTATGGCTCCGATCCGTGGACCGAACGCGCCACGGAGACGATGCGGGACGCGCTCGAGGCGCCGGAGGCGGAGGTGCTCTTCGTCTACAACGGGACCGGCGCCAACGTCATCACCCTCGGATCTTTGCTGCATTCCCACGAAGCGGTGGTGTGCGCCGTCGGCGCCCACCTGGACGTTGACGAATGCGGTGCGCCGGAGCGGGTGGTGGGGTGCAAAATTTTGCCGGTGGAGGCGCCCGGCGCCAAGCTGACCCCAGATTTGGTGGCCGAGCGGCTCACCGGGCGAGGCGTGGAGCACCATGTGCAGCCGCGTCTGGTGTCGATCACCCAGGCCACCGAAGTCGGTCGGGTCTACACCCCCGAGCAGTTGAGAAGCTTGGCGGACTTCGCCCATGAGCAGGACCTGCTCCTGCACATGGACGGGGCGCGGATTTCTAATGCGGCGGCGGCCCTCGGCTGTTCATTCGCCGACATCACAACCCACGTCGGCGTCGACGCGGTGTCTTTCGGCGGCACCAAGAACGGTCTGATGTTCGGCGAAGCGGTCGTTTTCCTGCGTCCCGAGCTCGCCGGCCCCGGCCGCTACCAGCGCAAGCAAACGACGCAGCTCGCGTCGAAGCTGCGGTTCATCGCGGCCCAATTCAGCGCGTTTTTTGAAGGCGAGCTGTGGCGGGAGAACGCGAGCCAGGCGAACACCATGGCCCGCCGCTTGGCGGACGGTCTGGTGGAGCGCGGCGTCGAGCTGGTGGAGCCGGTGGAAGCGAATGGCGTTTTCGCCCGCATTGAGCCCGGGCTCGCAGAGTCCCTGCGGGAGACCCACTTCTTCTATGACTGGCGCCGCGAGCACCAGGAGGTGCGCTTGATGTGCTCCTTCGACACCGCGGCGGACGATGTCGATAGTTTCCTTGCGGCCCTTGACCGCCTGAGCCCTTCGGGCTGA
>JBCDKB010000227.1:0-12966 GCA_038747035.1 Acidobacteriota bacterium
CTCCTGGAGCGCCCCAAAGGGCTTTCAGATGACGAGGTCATAGACTGCATACAGGAGGAAGGTTGGATCTTGGGGGCTGAGTAGAACAGTGCGGGCCGGTGGAAGACGGGCAGGAGAACGCTTGGGGCTGGGGCGGTGGTTACAGGCGGTCGCACTAGAGCCCGTTGTTTCAGCCGGTCCCGCCAGATTACATGCCAATCAGGCCCTATGGAGACCCGCAATGCCTTCTGGCGGCAATCCGGCCAGCACTCTGGGGCCTGTAAGCTATTGGAAACAAGAAGGATGCACTGGAGCCGATGACTGGACTTGAACCAGCGACCTGCTGATTACGAATCAGCCAATCAACTCTCCGGCACCGCCGACACCGACGGGAAGCCTTCGAAATCCAGCTGCACGGCGACGTCGTTCGGCCGACAGCAGACTTGGCAGTCTTCGGTAAACCGCTGCCGACGCCCGGCGGAGGGGTCGAGGTCGACTTCGTTGGGCTCGCCGCAGAAGGCGCAGAAGAATTCGAGGCTGTCGACGAGCATGGCGGGTCCTAGACGGAGGGCAGGCGGACGGTGAAGACGGCGCCGCCGCCTTCGCGGTTGTAGGCTTCGATGCGGCCGCCGTAGCCTTCGACGATCGCTTTGACGATCGCGAGGCCGAGGCCGGTGTGGCCGCCGGTGCTCTTCTTTTCGCGGTCGCTGAAGAAACGGTCGAAGATTTTGTGA
Source organism: Acidobacteriota bacterium (assembly GCA_038747035.1). Lineage (GTDB taxonomy): Bacteria > Acidobacteriota > Thermoanaerobaculia > Multivoradales > J023 > JAUIJL01. The sequence continues at coordinate 714 of JBCDKB010000227.1, forward strand.
AGATGTTCTTCGGGGATGCCCGGACCGCGGTCGAGGACCCGGAGCACGACGATGCGGCCGTCGTCTTCGAGGCTGACGTCGACCTCGTCGGCGGTGAAGCCGCTGGCGTTGTCGATGAGGTTCTCGATCACCTGCACCAGCCGGTCCGGCGAGGCCGAGACGTGGGGGGCGCCGCGGCTGGTGAGGCGGTAGGTGAGGTGCGGGTAGCGCAGCTCGTAGCGGTCGAGCAGGGCGCGGACGAGGGGCTGGAGGGCGACGTCTTCCACCGGTTGCGCGTCGAGGGCGGCGTCGATCTTGGTGATTTCGCGCACGCCGGTCAGCAGGCGCTCGAGGCGCTGGATGTCGCGCTGGACCATGCCGTGGAAACGCTGGCGCTGGGCCGGGTCTTCTTCTTCGGCGAGCAGGTCGCTGGCGGTGCGGATGGAGGCGAGGGGGTTCTTGAACTCGTGGCTGACGTCGGACGCGAAGCTCTCGATGAAATTCAGGTGCCCCTCGAGACGCCGAGTGAGCTCGGCCAGGGCGCGGGAGAGGTCGCCGATTTCGTCGTGGCGGCGGTAGGGCTCGAAGGTGCCGGTGAGGCGACCGCGGCGGTCGAGGATGTCGATGGCCTTTTGGCTGAGGCGCTTGATGGGCAGGGCGATGGTGGTGGAAAGCAGCAGGCTCAGGACGATCGCAGCGCCGACGGAGGCGAGGATCAGCTTGAAATTCACCAGCCGCAGCTCGTGCACGGCTTCGAGCAGGTTGAAGGTCGACTTGGAGACCAGCACCGCGCCCACGACTTCGCCGCCGGACTCGACGGGTAGGGCGCTGAAAAGCGTCAGCGACCGCTGGCCGGGGGTTTGGCGGCTGGTGGCGCCGTAGGCGTCGGAGAGGGCGGTTTCGATTTCCGGCAGCACCAGCTTGCGGCCCGTGTCGTAATAGCCGGCGTCGCGTCGCGGCGGCTCGGGCGGCAGGAAGATGCGGGCGTAGAGCTGGTAAAAGAAATTGCCGAGCTGGTAGAGCTTGCTCTGGCGGGTCTGGGACTCCGGGGCGGGCTCCGGATCGGGGTTGGCGCGGGGGCCGAAGCGGCTCGAGTCGGCGAGCAGCGTGAAGTCCGACGACACGACGCGCAGGCGGGCGTCGAACTCGCGATTCATATTGATCAGGATCGCCTCGGCCGCCTCCGCCGTCAGCGGACCCTGGCCGCCGAGGGCCGCGGCGAGCACGCGCCCCTGCTGGACCATGGCGCGCTCCTGCCAGTCGAGCAGCTGGCGTTCGTAGGCTTCGAGACTGAGCAGACCCGCCGCGGGCAGAAAGAGCAGCAGAACGTTGAACGCCAGCAGGCGGATCGAGATGCGCGAGATGGCGCGCAGGACTTTCGTCATCCGCCGCCGGCGCGCCATCTAGCCGCCCGACTGACCCGACTGTCGATAGCGGTAGCCGAGGCCGTAGACGGTCTCGATCTCGTCGAATTGTGGATCGACCTTGGTCAGCTTGCGACGCAGCCGCTTGATGTGCGAGTCGATCGTGCGGTCTGAGACATACGTGTCGTGCGGATAGCCCTCGTGCATCAGCTGCTGTCGCGTCTTGACGTGGCCCGGGTGGCGGGCGAGGGCTTGGAGAATCAGGAACTCCGTGACCGTCAGCTGGACCGGCCGGTCGGAGACGCTGGCGAGGTAGCGGCGCAGGTCGAGGCGCAGGGAGCCGACGACCAGCAGCTCTTCGGCGGAGTCGGACTGCCGACCTTTTTGCATCAGCTGGAGGCGGCGGAAGAGCACCTTGATGCGGGCGACGAGCTCGCGCATCGAGAACGGCTTGCAGAGGTAGTCGTCGGCGCCGAGCTCGAGGCCGAGCACGCGGTCGAATTCCTCGTCGCGGGACGTGAGGAAAATGATCGGCAGGCTCTCGGACACCGCCCGCAGCCGGCGGCACAGCTCGAGGCCGTCCATGCGCGGCATCATGATGTCGAGCACCACCACGTCGGTGGGGGAGCTCTCGAGGCTCTCCCAGGCGGCGGCGCCGTCGGGGAAGGTCTCGACGCGCCAGCCCTCTTTGCGCAGCGCGTAGCCGACGGTTTCACGGATGTGCTCCTCGTCGTCGACGAGGGCGATCGAGCCTTTGGGGACATCATGCATGGCGAAAATGTATCGGATCCCGGGGACGCGAGGAAGGCGACATCGTGGCGGAACGGAGGCGCCCGCTAGTCGTCATCGAGGCTGGCGAGGATGCGCAGGTAGGTGGCGTGGCGGGCGCCGGGGAGGTCGCCCGACGCCACGGCGTCGCGGACGGCGCAGCGCGGCTCGTGGCTGTGGGTGCAATTTCGGAATTTGCAGGCGTGGGTAAATTCGTCGAAATCGGGGAAGTAGGCGGAGAGCGACCGGGCGTCGAGGTCCCAGAGGCCGAACTCGCGGATGCCGGGGGTGTCGATGAGCCGGATATTGCCGGCGAGCCGGTAGAGGTTCGAGCTGGTGGTGGTGTGTCGGCCGACGCCGAGGGCGCGGGAGATCTCGCCGGTGGCGGCGTCGATCTTCGGGTCGAGGGCGTTGACGATCGACGACTTGCCGACGCCGGAGTGGCCGACGACGACCGAGATCTTGCCGGCGAGGGCTCGGCGTAGCGAGTCGATGCCTTCGCCGGTCTTGGCGGAGGCTTCGATGACCGGCAGCATGCCGCGGTAGCCCTCGAGCGGCGCGAGGGCCTTTTTTCTCTCCGCATCGGGCACCAGGTCGACTTTGTTCACCACCAGGAGCGCGTCGGCGCCGCCCTGCTGGACGGCGATCAGGTAGCGGTCGACCAGGTTCGGGCGCAGCGGCGGGCTGACCAAGGACGCGAGGTGGACCACCAAGTCGACGTTGGCCGCGACCACGCGGCGGGCCCGCGGCTGGAGCGGATCGGGGCGGGAGAGGTCGGTGCGACGCGACGTGACCTGGAGAACGCGGTGCCCTTCGCCGTGGGGGGCGGCCTGGACCAGGTCGCCGACGGCGATCAGCTCCTGCTGGCCGCGGGCGATCGACGACGGCAAGACGCAGCGAATCGGCTCTTCGTGCTCCGGGGGCGGCTCCGTCGAGGCTTCGCCGCCCGGCTCGCGCTCGATCCACGCCAGGCCCGACGCCAGCGACACGACGCGGCCGAGGAAAGCGTTTTCGAGGGCCTTGGGGTCGAGGACGTCGTCGGCCTCCGCGTCGGGGGCGTCCTTCTCGCCGGCCGAGATCGCCTCGCGGGGGGCGAGGGTCTCGGACCAGGTGTCAAGGCCGTCGCCTTCGAGACCGCGGACCGTCTTCGACAGCTGCTTGCCCGTGGCCGCCGGGCGGCGGGGCCCGCGGCGTCGAAAGCGACGGCGCTTTTTCATGCCCGGACGGCGCTCACGTCGTGGTCCGTTCGACCGACTCGGTGAAGCGAAGGCCTTCCGCTTCGAGGGCGGCGAGCACCGGCGTGTAGACGTCTTCGTCGGTGGGGGAGAGGCAGCCGCGGCGCGTCAGCTGGCCGTCGAGCAGCAGGCGAGCGCCGAGGGCCGCCGGCATGCCGACGGTCTGGGCCATGGCGGTGAGGCCGGCGGGCTCGCCGTAGTGGATGAAGGTCGAGAGCGTGCGCTCGACGACGTCGTCGGGGAAGACGGCGTCGATCTCGTGGTGCAGCACCACCATGTCGCGGATGTCGGCGGGCAGGGGCAGACGCTCTTCGAGCCGCTTCTTGAGCGCCTCGGCGGGGTGCTCGCCGGCGATGCCGATCGGCGCGTCGTCGAAGAGGCCGAGCCACTCCAAGGCGGCGAGGCGCTCGTCGTCGGCGTCGAGTCCGAGGTAGACCGCGACGCGGGTCTTGATGTCGCCGCGGGCGCCGCCGGCTTCGTCGGGGTCCGGCAGGAACATCTCCGTCAGCTCGGCCCAGGTGCGCTCGCCGAGCTTCGGGATCTCGAGGTGCTCGTTCGGTAAGCCGAGTCGCACCATCAGGTGCCAGATCGCGGCGTAGCCGGGGTAGCGGAGCGTGCCGCGGACCAGGGTCCGCACGCGCTCGATGCCGTGGATCGCGCGGTAACTGATCGAGTCGCGGTTGGCGTAGGCGTCGAAAACGCCGAGGTTCGGGACGTCGACGGGCCAGGTGCGGCCGAAGACCCGATTCCACGGCTCGAGCTTGAAGTGACCTTTGCGCAGGTAGCGGGCGCCGTGCTCGGCGGCCATCACCACGTTGCGCGGATTCCACGTCACGCAATAGCGCAGCGGATTGCCGGTGAATGACGGTTCGGGCAGGCCGCCGCCGTAGGAGAGGAAGCGGTCGACAACCCCGCCGCGGGCCTGGATGTCGGAAATGATGCGCTGCGCCGACATCAGGTCGATGCCCGGGTCGAGGCCCATTTCGGTCATCAGCGCCACGCCCTTGGCGCGGGCCTTGTCGTGGAGCTGCTCGATCTCCGACGACCGATAAGACGCCGAGACGAGGTGGCAGCCGTGCTCGACGGCGAGGCGGGCGACGGTCGGCTGGAGTTGGGGCGGCAGCAGGTGGATGACCAGGTCGCTGGCCGCGAAAAGGGCGGCGGTCTCGTCGTTATCGCGCAGGTCGAGGCCCCGGGCTTCGCCTTGGGGGTGGTCGCCGACGCGACGCTCCGCGGCGTCCCGGTCCCGGTCGGCGACCACGACGCGGGCGCCGGAGTGGTCGAGCAGGTGCTGGATGAGGAAGGGGCTGCTGTGGCCAGCGCCCAGGATCAGAATCTGTGGCATGGCTTTAAGGTCTCGGGGCTATATCTATTCGGAGCGTGGTCTGTATGAGGGCGCGGGGCCCGGCCACGGCCCGTCGGCAGGGGCGGCTTCGGAATGGGGCTGTCCGCGTCGTCCGATCTTAGCCAAAACCTCGGCTTCCCGTGGGCGAGAGCGGCGTGTCCCGGTATAAACTGCGACCTCCCGACCGTTTGTTAGCCCCGCCTCCATGCAGCCCCCGACCAAGCCCCCCCAAGCCTCCCGCCGCCCCGTCGACGTCGTCCACCACGGCCGGACGGTGGTCGACGAATATGCCTGGATGCGCGAGCGCCACGACCCGGCGGTGCGCACCCACCTCGAGGCCGAGAACGCCCACGCCGCCGCCGCCATGGCGGACGCGGAGGGCTTGCGCGACGAGCTCTACGAAGAATTCCGCGGCCGGCTGCCGGAAGTCGACGTGTCGGTGCCGGTGCGGCGGGGAAGCTTTCTCTACGGCGAGCGGCTCGTCGAGGGCGCCCAATATCCCCAATTCTGGCGACGGCCGGCGGATCCGGCGCCGGAGGATCAGTCAGGGGCCACCGACGGGCCACCCGCACCGGTGGCGGCCAACGCGCCGGGTGGGGCCGAAGGGTCGGAAGATGACGTCGATGCCGACGTCGAGGAGCTGCTGGACTTAAACGCGCTCGCGGGCGACGGATACCTGGCCCTCGGCGGTTTCCGGGTGTCGCCGGACGAGAATCTACTGGCCTATTCCCTCGACCGGAACGGCGCCGAGCTCTATGAGCTCCGGATCCGAGACCTGTCGACCGGCGACGAGCTGGCGGACCGGATTCCAGATATCGCCCGCGGCGGTGAGTGGAGCGCCGATTCCCGGTACTTTTTCTACGTCACCCGCGACGCCGCCCACCGGCCCTACCGCGTCTACCGCCACCGCCTGGGCACCGCGTCGACCGAAGATGAGCTGATCTTCGAAGAGCTCGACGAACGCTTTTTTCTCTCGCTCGAAAAAACGCGCACCGGCCGCTACCTGGTGCTGACTCTGGGGACCCACACGACCTCGGAAATCCATGTGCTCGACGCCGAAGCCCCGCTGGCGCCGCCCCGGCGCATCGTGGAGCGGCGCGACGGCGTCGAGTGGCAGCTCGACCACTGGCACGATCTGAGCTCCGGCGGCTCCGGGGTTTTCTTCCTGCGCACCAACGCCGACGCGCCGCTGGGCCGGCTGATGACCGCCCCGGCGGACGATCCGGCGTCGATGGTGGCGGCGATTGACCCGCGCGACGACGTCGTGCTGACCGGCGTCGAGGCCTTTCACGATTTTCTGGTGTTGACGATCCGACGGGACGGTCTCTCCGGTCTCGAAATCCGACCCTTGGATCTGGCCGGGCGCCTCCGGGCCTCGGAGAAGGTCCACACCGTGGCCTTCGAAGAGCCGCTCTACGCCGTGGCGCCGACGGGGAACGAAGTCTTCAACACCTCCGAGATCCGCTTCGCCTACCAGTCGCCGCTCGTGCCGAGGTCGATCTTCGACTACCACGTCCCCAGTCGCACGTGGCGGCTGCGCAAGCGCACGGTGGTCCAGAATTTCACACCGGAGCCCTACACCTGTCGGCGGCTCTGGGCCGTCTCCGCGGACGGGACGAGGATTCCGGTGTCGCTGATCGAGCGGCGGGATCGGCAGGCCGGCGGCCCCGCCTTGGTTTACGCCTACGGCTCCTACGGATCGTCGGTGGAGCCCCGCTTTTCGATCGTCCGCTTGAGCTTGATGGACCGCGGGTTTGCGATTGCGCTCGTGCACGCCCGCGGCGGCGGCGAGATGGGTCGCCCGTGGTACGAAGCGGCCAAGATGGAGCACAAGGGCAAGACCTTCGACGACGTCATCGCGGCCGCCGAGCTGCTGGTATCGGAGGGCCTTGCGACGCCCCGGGGACTCGCCTTGCGCGGCGGCAGCGCGGGGGGATTGATGGTCGGGGCGGTGATCAACCGGCGACCGGATCTCTTCCATACGGCGGTCGCGGAAGTGCCTTTCGTCGATGTGCTCCACACCATGCTCGATCCGACGATTCCGCTGACCGTCATCGAGTACGAAGAGTGGGGCAATCCGGGCGAAGACGCGGAGGCGTTTGAGTGGATCGCCTCCTATTCGCCGTATGAGAACGTGCGGGCCGCCGACTACCCCCACCTGCTCGCGACCGCGGGCTTCAACGATACGCGCGTCCAATACTGGGAGCCGGCGAAGTGGGTCGCCCGCCTACGACGGCGCAAGACCGACGCCAACCTGCTGCTGCTGAAAGTGGAAATGGGCAGCGGTCACGTCGGAGCTTCCGGTCGCTACAACTCCCTGCGCCAAGAGGCCTTCAAGACGGCCTTCATGCTCCATGCCCTCGAAGTCGAGCGGAGCGATGGCGCGGTCGAGCACCCGAGCGACGACTGAGCGATCCCGGCCGATCCCCAAGGCTTGTGTCGACATGCCCGGCCAGGGCCGCCGGCCTTGGCCGTGCGCCGGGATCCTCGGCGACCCGGTGGCGAAAAAAACGCCCTAAAAGGCCAACGCCGGGCAAGCCCGGCGTTGTGGAGGAGAGGAAGTTGAGGACAGCCCTAAGAGGATGCGAAGGCCGTGCCAACTTTCGTCTATTTTCAAAAATTGTCTTTAAGTCTATTATTTGCAGTCTTTAGATTGTTGTTTATAAGGCTTGGGGGATCGCCGAAGCCGCGGAGAGCGCCGAAATGGCAGGCCCCGGGCGTGCCAGAATGGGGCGCATGACAAAGCGGCAGGCGCCCCGATGGCGGAGGTGGTGCGCGGGCTGGTGTTTGATGCTCGTCGCCGGCGTGGCGGGGCGGCTCGGCGCCCAGCTCGTCGAAATCGTGGCGTCGAGTGGACGCCTCAGCCAGTGGGATATGGCGAAATACGCCACCGGTGGCCAGCGCCTGGCGGAGGCGCTCGCCGAGTTTGACTTCCTGCGCTTCGTGGCGGAGATCCATGGCCTGAGCGTGTGGCCGCCGACCTACCCGCTGATGGAGGTGCCGGTCCTGTGGATCGGCGGCCTCGACGCCTTACCCCTTCGGCTTTTCCAGGTCGGATTGTGGGTGACGATGGTCGTCGCCACGGCCTGGGCTCTGCGGGCCGCGGGGCCATCGGGCGCAGCGACGGGGGTGTTGGCGGCGTCGGCGGTGGCGTCGTCGCCGCTCCTGGCCGGCTTGGCGACGGTCAATATGCTCGAGGTCCCAGGCCTGCTGCTTCTGGCCGCGGCGCTCGGCGCCTACCTGCGGGCGGTTGAGGCCGAGCACGGGGGCGATGACGTCGGAAAGGAGCGATGGTGGCGGGCGACGTGGGGGTTCAGCCTGGCGCTCTTTTTCTGCAAATACAACTACGGGCTTTTCTGGCTGGCGCCGCTCGTCGCGGCCGAGGGATGGAGTCGGGCGGGTTCGACGCGGCGCGCAGCGGCAGTTGCGCTGGGGGCCGGCCGCCGTTTTCTCGCTTCAGGGGCTTGGCGGAGCCCATTCGGTCTCTTCGTCGGCATGGTGGCGGCGCTGATCGTGGGGATCCGGGCGACCGGTGGCGTCGACTTCGAGATCGCGGGCGTGCCGGTGCGGGCGACCTCCCCCGGCGGTCCGGCGCAGCTGCTTTACTTCGCCGTCCTGGCTCGGCTGCTGCTGCCGTGGTCAAAGGCTCAAGCTTTCTGGCGGAGGACCCGTCAGTGGCCAGCGGCTGACCGGCTCTTCGTGCGGCTCTTCGCCTTACCGGTGGCCCTTTGGTTCGTGCCGCCGCCCCATCTCAAAGATTTTCTCTTTTTCCTCGACAATCGCGATGACGGACCGGCGGCGGGGAGCCTGGACTGGTGGGCCTTCTACCCGCGCCAGCTCTTTGACGCCTATGGTTCCGTCGCGGCCGGCTGGCTGGTGGTTGCGGGCTCCATCCTGGCGGTGTTGGGATTCCTGAGGGCCGACTTGAGGTCCACGGATTCATCGTCCAGGTCCGCGGCGCCAGGCCTCCAGGCGCTCCGCCTCCTTCTACTCGGCGCCGTTTTTGCCGGCTTAGCGCTGTGGAGCCACCCCTATAAGCTGCCGCGTTTCGCGGTTTTCCTGTGGTGGTGGTTGGCGGCGCTGGCGGCTTGGGGTTGGATCCAGAGCGTCAGAGCTAGCTTCGAGCTGGTGATTGGACAACGACGCACGCGGCGGCTGGCGGCGATGCCGGCGCTGGCGGCGTCGGCGGTGGCCTTGGCGGTCGGGGCGGCCGGAATAGACGTCGACCGGGTGACCGCGGAGCACCGGCTGCGCACCGTGGACGCTGAGGTCCTTCGCGTGCTCGAGGTGATCGCCCCGCGGGACCGGGGTGGAGAGGCCAGAACGCTCGTGCTCGGGACGTGGAACCTGCTGTCCCCCCACCTCGTCGAGTGGCACGCCCGGCGAGTGGGCCGGAGCGACCGGGTTGAAAGCGACTTTTTCGTGTCGCGCCGTCGCCCGGGTCGCCTGCAGCGGCGTTTGGAGTCGGGGGACCTGGACCGCGTCGCGGTGCTGGCGCGGGAAGACGACCCGGTCTTTGAGCGCGAGACGGCCTGGCTCGCCCCCGCACGCGCTTGGCTCCAGGAGAGCGGAGCGTTCCGGCCCGTCGAAGAGTCGGTGTGGGCCGGCTATCGGGTCACCGTCTACGCTCCGCCGCCGCCGACTCAGTGATCGTCGCCGCCGCGACCGTCGTCTTCTGACCCGCCGATCAGTCCCTTCGCTTCGAGTTCCGCGAAGGCGGCGTCGTAGCGCGCGAGGCGCTGCTGGATCTCATTCACCGAGCTCCACGAGTCGGATCGCAGGGCCTCGGCGAAGAACGTCGACGCCTCGAGCTCCAGGCTGTCGAGGATCGCCAGCACGTGGTGCAAGCTGAGGGAGATGTGGCCGGAGAGGACCTGGCTCACGTAGCCGCGATTCCAGCCGTGGCGTTTTTCGATCGCGCGCTGGGAGACCGGCGCCAGCTTGACCTGCTGGCGGAGCGCCTCGAGGACCCGGTCGGCGGCCTCAAGGGCGGGCATGGCGGAGTAGGGAAGGTCGTTGGGTTCCATTCGTCCAAGTCCGGAGCGTGACGCCCGCGGGGGTCGAGACTGGCCAGACGTCAGGCGCGGATGCGCCGGGAATCATCATATCGACGAGCCTTGAAGAATAATCTTGTTTTTGATGATGAGCCCTGTAAAATGATTACGCCTTACTTACGCATGGTGCGGCCCGCCATGACCGGCACCGCCCCCGATGTCCCAACCCAAGGAGACCGCCATGTCCTTTCCGTCTGCTGCCCTGATTGCCCGCCAAAGGCAGTCCCCGACGACCCCACAGGCTCTGGCTAGCCGCTCCTGCCGCTCCGGCTGCGCCGGCCGACGGAAGACCGAATCGGAGCCGTCGTCCGACGGGGCGAGCGCCGCGGTTCCGAGCCTCGTGGCGCCCCGCTATTCCATCCGCGTTCCGGAAACGCCGACGAAGGTGCTTTGCTGCTTGTGCGGGAGTGCATTCACCGCGGCCGGGCCCACGGGGCATGTGAACGATCAGCCGGTCTGCGACCTGTGCATGCTGGAACGCAGTCTCCAGCTCGGTTTAGTGCTCGCCCTGGTGGCGGTCACCCGCAGCTATGGCGGCGGCTGGCCCGTGGACGAAGTTGAGGAAGACCATGCGCGATTCGAGCTGATGGCTTTTGCCCGTCTCTATGATGCGAAGGCGTCCGCGTTCGCCCCCGCGCGTCCGGTGGACCCGGATTGGATGTGGCCCGACGCCGGCACGTAGCCGAGCGGTGCAGCCCGGCGTCGAGGCGGCCTGGAATGAGGTTGCCGGCGGGGTGCGCTAAAGCACCGTCCTAGGGCGCCGCCCTCGAGAGCCGGGCTAGCGAGCCGAGCTAGAGAAACCTGCGAAGGCAGAAAAAAGCGAAAAGCCCCGGCCAGCTCGCGCCGGGCCGGGGCCTTTGATCGGCTCGCTTCGTCGGCGGGCGTCAGTCCGGCAGCAGCTCGGCGACGCCGGCGCGCTCTTCCCGGAGCTCTTTCTCGGTGGCGTCCATGCGCCCGCGGCTGAACTCGTTGATGTCGAGACCTTGGACGATCTCGTAGTTGCCGTCTTTGCACGTGACCGGGTAGGAGTAGACCACGCCCTCTTCGATGCCGTAACTGCCGTCGGACGGCACGGCCATGCTGACCCAGTCACCGTCAGCCGAGCCGAGGAACCAGTCGCGGACGTGGTCGATGGCGGCGGAGGCGGCGGAGGCGGCGGAGGAAGCTCCGCGGGCCTTGATGATCGCGGCGCCGCGCTGCTGGACGGTCGGGATGAAGTCGCCTTCGAGCCACTCGGAGTCCACGAGGTCCGTGGCGGCCTTGCCGTTCACCGTCGTGTGGTGGACGTCGGGGTACTGGGTGGCGGAGTGGTTGCCCCAGATCGTCAGCTGCTTGATCTCGGTGGCGTGGGCGCCGGTCTTGGCGCCGAGCTGGGAGATCGCCCGGTTGTGGTCAAGGCGGGTCATGGCGGTGATGTTGCGCGGATTGAGCTTCGGCGCGTTGGCCGCGGTGATCAGGGCGTTGGTATTGGCCGGGTTGCCGACGACCAGCACGCGCACGTCCGGGGAGGCGTGGTCGTTGAGCGCCTTGCCCTGGACCGAGAAAATCTGGGCGTTGGCCTGCAGCAGGTCTTTGCGCTCCATGCCCGGACCGCGCGGGCGGGCGCCGACGAGGATGGCGATATCGGCGTCGGCGAAAGCGACGGTCGGGTCCGAGCTGGTGACGATGTCGTGGAGCTGGGGGAAGGCGCAATCGCGCAGCTCCATGACCACGCCCTCCAGGGCGGGCAGGGCCGGCGGAATCTCGAGCAGCTGCAGGCTGACGGGCTGGTCAGCGCCGAGCAGCTGGCCGGAGGCGATGCGAAAGCAGAGTTGGTATCCGATCTGACCGGCAGCGCCAGTGATGGCGACGCGGATGGGCTTGCTCATGGGGAAGGCTCCTAGGAATCAAGTGTGCGAACGACGTCGATCGGGTCGACGGTGGGATCGATAGGGGTCAGGGAGGGACGCGTCGTGCGTCGTGGCGCGCAGATGGTAGCACCGCGGCCGCGCAACGTCCTGATCGCTGGACGCCGGTGCCCTGTGGCGACCACGGTTGCGGGAGAAATTGTGCGGCGGAAGTCCCACAATCGCAACATTTCTGCGACATTTTCTAACATTCCGCGGTCTGGCACGGTGCTTGCTTTTTAAGGGGGCAGGAGGTTCGAAATATGTACACATCTTCACGTGACACCCGCTCTCATACCGCTTGGCTTCTCACCCTTGGACTTCTTGGCGCCGCGGCCTTGGCAACGCCGGCCGTGGCCCACGACGGAGGCCATCACAACCACAACGGCCATGACCACGCCAGCCATACCTACGAGGATGACGCCCGCGCGGACGGCTACGTCACGGTCGGCGACCGAGGCTGGTCCAACGGCCGCGAATATAAAGGCGAGAAGCACCGCTACGACCGCCGCCACGACCGTCGATATGACCGGCGCTATGACCGAAAGTACGATCGCAAGTACGACCGCCGATACGACAGGAAGTACGATCGCAAGTACGACCGCCGATACGACAGGAAGTA
>JBCDKB010000228.1:0-12935 GCA_038747035.1 Acidobacteriota bacterium
CTCTGGACGGATTGTATTCGCTGTGCGTAATGCCCCGGCCAGCCGACATCATTTGAACATCATCGGGTGTGATGACCGCGCCTTTTCCCGTGCTGTCTTTGTGCTGCAAGGAACCATCGAGCACGTATGAAATAATTTCCATGTTCCGGTGCGGGTGCGTGGGGAACCCACGTCCTGGTGCGATTCGATCATCGTTGATCACTCTTAAGGATCGAAATCCCACGTGTTTTTCATCACGGTAGCGTCCGAACGAAAACGAGTGATAGCTCTGCAGCCATCCGAGGTCCGTGTGACCTCGATCTTCCGCCTGACGGATTAGTAGGTCACCGTTTTGTTGGTCGCTGTTTCGTTGGTCGTTGATTCGTTGGTCATCGGCGATCAGCGCGGTGGGATTCGCCGTCACGTGGATGAGCCCGGCAGTGGTCATCGAAATGGCATTGCGTCGTGAAACAAGCATGGGAACTTCCGTAGGATGACTTTGGGAACACTGAATGACGCTGGCGATCACATGAAGCCGGCGGTCACTCTTGTTGTAAATAGTTTACATGTAATGTATCGGGTTGTCAAGTTTGGGACTTGAGTGGATCTTGTAACGTCAGGCCCGGCCGCTATCCGTGCCGAGCGCGTGTTGGCAAAGTGGGTTGATCGGCCGCGTTCGATTCGTGGAGTTTTTTGGGGCCAACGCTCAGACTTCGATCGTGTCGCAGAGATTGACGGCGGTTTTTTTGAAGGCGTTGCCAAGCGAATCGCTAGTAGATGGTTATCCGGCGCTTTCCGCCGCTACCTTCCTTCTAGGAGATTCCCATGCAAACAATTCAAAGACTTTCTCATGCCACACCCGATACGATTCGCGGTGAATTGCTGACGGCCGTTGAATATTTGATGAGACAGGTGCGGCGGCGAGTGGAGGTGCTAGACGAAATCTCGGCAGTCCAGAGCCTGCTCGAGTCGCTTCCGTTAACAACGGACACTTACGGTGCGGCGGTCAACCGACTGACGAACGCCCATCGATACTTACTTTCGCGCGAATTCGGAGCTGCGGGATACGAGCTGAAGCTGCTCGCGGGTGGATTGCAAAGCGAAGGCCGAGTGCCCGCCCGAAAACACCATCGATTCTCGTCGCCGTTTAAGCCCGTGTTTCGGTGAGGGATTCCTCGTTTGCCCTGGGAATCCTGCATTTCAAACTGGCTTCCGAGAATTGCCGTCCCCACCCCCGGGTGGGTAAGATGGGGTCGGTAGATGCGTGTGCGGATTCCTATCGATTCCAGAGCCCATGAATTCCAACGAATCCGTAACCGCTTGGATCGAGCAGCTCAAGGACGGTGAGTCGTTTGCCGCTCAGAAGCTATGGAGCGAGTACGTTGAGAGACTCGTCGGTCTCGCCCATCGAAAACTGGGTGACATGCCAAAGCGAGTCGTCGATGCCGAAGATGTCGTGCTATCAGCTTTTCGGCACTTTCTCGATGGAGTGAAAGAAGATCGCTTCGCAAAGCTCGACGATCGCCAGGATCTGTGGAGCATCTTGGTGATGCTGACGGAACGTCGCGCGATTGGGCAGCGTCGATTCCTGGGGGCTCAAAAGCGGGGCGGCGGCAACGTTCGGGGTGAGTCGATTCTCGGAGATGCGGACGGTAACCAACGAGGGCTGGATGCGGTCGCCGAACTCCGGGATGCCACACCGGAGTTCGCGGTTGAGTTCGCCGAAGAGCTGCGCGTTCGGCTTGCCAAGTTGGGCGATGAACGGCAACGGTCGATCGTGCTTGGAAAACTTGAGGGCAAGACGAACTCGGAGATTGCTCGAGAGTTAAGCATCAGCGTCAGTTCGGTGGAACGTAAGCTCTCCATCATTCGTGATTCCTGGCGTGAGGCTCTACAGGATGGATGAGACCGAATTAAGAAACGTATCCGATGCTGAAATTGAGCGTCGCAAACGTGTTGATGTGATTTGTGATGATTTTGAGCGGCAATGGGCGGAAGGAAATCCTCCGAGCATTGAGGGCACTCTTGGGAAACTCCCCGAGGAAGATCAGCGGCTGTTATTCCAAGAGTTGTTGAAGCTCGAAATCGAGATTCACAGGAGAGTTGGCAAAAACTGTGATCGCGACGACTATCGAAAGAGATTCCCTGACAGGATCCAGTGCATTGATCGTTTGTTTGCTTCGTCCAAGGGTCAAGCCGAACCGCCGGGCAGGACCGTTGAATTAAAACCAAACGACACGGCGGCAGCGCACGCGGAGTCCGTCAAGGAACGGGCCAATTCAACGAAGATCAGTTCTTCCTCATCAGAGACTTCCCAGGACCCTGATCCGACATCGATCGATCGATTCACGATTCACGGAAAACTGGGGGTGGGCGGGTTTGGAATCGTCTACTTGGCGACAGACCCACTTGCCGGTCGGGATGTCGCGATCAAAGTGCCGAAGTCATTGAGCCCTTCCAAGTTGGAAATGTTTCTTGAAGATGCGCGAACAGCAAGCCAGCTCACGCATCCGGGTATCGTTCGAATTTATGAAGTCTCTGCCTCACCACTTCCGTACGTCGTTCAAGAGTATCTGCCGGGTGGCGACTTGGGGAAGCATGTTCGTAAACGAAAGCTCTCGCCCCATGCGATCGTGGAATTGATGATCTGACTGTCCGCCGGGCCGCCGTCGTCCCGCAGGAAAATGCCGCCGCCATCCCGGTCGGCGCGATTCTCCGAGATCGAGCTCTCGACGATGAACATCCTGGCCCCCCAGATGCCGCCGCCGTCGGAATTGACCGAATTGCTCGTCACTTCAGACCGCGCCACGACCAGCCTGTTGTCGCCGAAGAGGTGAATGCCGCCGCCGATGGCCGCCTCGTTATTGAAAATGAAGGAATCCACCACTTCGGTCGGCCCGTCCGCGGCGATACCGCCGCCGAAAATCGACGCCGTGTTGTTTGAAATCACACAGTTGCGCACGCTCAAAAGAGTGGCGGGATCAAAAGTGACGATGGCGCCTCCGAAGCCCAAGACGTCGCCGCCGCGCAGCTCTAGCCGCTCAAGTGTCAAGCTGACGCCGCCCCGCACGTCGAAAATTCGGTCGAGGCCGGCGGCGTCGATGCGCACGAGTGAGATCCCGTCGGTCGGGCGGATCGTCAAATCATCGACGATGTCGAAGTCGCCGGTGAGGTTGCCGTCCTCATTCGCGCCGGCGACGGCCATCGTGTAGTCGGCGGACCCGAGCACGATGGTGTCGGGGCCATCGCCGGCGCTGCAGCCGTGCAGCGCCATATCGGCGTTGGCCGCCGCCACGGCTTCACGGAGGGCGCAGCGTCCGTCGTTGTCGACGATGCTGTCGGACGTCGTGTTGACAAAAATCTCGGCCGCCTGGAGCGGCGGCGCGACGAGCAGCAGCGCCACCAGAAGGGTTGAGGACAGAAAGAGGCTCCGGGCGATACGGGGGGCGCAGGGGCGACAGGGCATATGGGTGATCTCCAAATCGGAGCGCAGCGGGCCAGTCCCGCCGCGCCGGATGGCACAGTTCTAGGTGTTCATCCGGGTCCACGACACCCGCGGTCGATCGAGGACAGCGCTCGCCAATATTTTTTTCTGAGCGGCGCTCCTAAGAGCCGTCGCCCCCGGCCGGGACCGGCTCAGGTCGACGGCGTCAGGCCGTGCTCCGCCGCGAGCGCAAGGAAGTCCGGGTCCGCCCACCCCGCCCCAAAAAGCTCGAGGACCAGGGGTGTCGCTTCGTCGACCCGCCCGAGCTCCAGGAGCGCCTGCGCCTCCGTCTCGAGGAAATAGGGCGACCCGCCGGACTCGATGCGCAGTGGCCGCAGTCGCTCGACCGCCTCCACCCAGAATCGCTCGGCGGCCGCTGGGTCGCCGAGCTCCCGGTGGAAGCGGCCGATCTCCAGGAGATCCCACGCCAGGTCATTGGCCGTCGGCCGGCTGTCTGGGAAGCGCAGGCTCCGGGTCCGGCTGATGGCCAAGCTCGCTTCAAGTGCTGAGAGTGCCTCATCGAGCCGACCGAGCTGGCGCAGCGCCACGGCGAGCCCAGAGTGGGCGACGCTCAGCTCCCGCACCCAGCCGGCGTTACCCGGTTCGAGGTCGACGAGCGTCTGACCTTCCCGCTGCGCCGCGCGGAAAGCCTCCGCCGACGCCTCGGCGTCGCCGTTATCCAGGTGGGCCCACCCCAACCGCGACAGGGTCAACTGATACTCCTCTCGGCGGGTGGTGTCCGCCGGATCCTCTGCGACCAGCTGCGCGCAGCGCGTCTCCGCCTCCGTAAACGCCACGAGCGCTGAAGCGTACTGACCGTCTTGGTAGTCGACGAGGCCCAGGTAGCCGATCGCCACGGCCACATGGTGGCGCCAGTCGGCGTCCCCGGACGTCGCCGCGAGAGCCTCGGCGAACTCACGGGCCGACCGCAATGACTCCAAGGCCGGCCCCCGCTCCCCCGCCTCGCGCTGGATCCAGCCGAGGAGCAACAAAATCTCGTAGTGCTCTTCCGCCCAACCCACAGGGGGCTCCGAGGATAGGCCTTCGCTCCACCCGAGGGCCGCTTCCGCGGTTTGTCGGGCCGACAAGACCTCACCCTTAGAAACCAGCACATCGGCGATCAAGCGCTCGGCTCGCGCCATCTCGAGCCGCCAGACGGGGTTCGGGTCCCGGTCGACGAGGGCTTGGAATCGCTCCCGGTTGCGTCGGAAGGCTTCAAGCGCGCCGGCCTTGTCGCCTTGCGAGATGAACACCATACCGACATTCCGAAAAGCCCTGGACCGACGAACGATCTGAGCCTCCGACTCCGCCGGCGGCCGGGTGCTGTAATGCTCCAACGCCTCGCGGGCGACATCTTCCATCAAGTCGACTCGCCCCAATCGATCAAGCCCCGTATGGAGGTCTTCAAGCATGAAGTCGAGCAGATCCTCCGCATCACCGCGCGCTTCGAGGGCGGTTTGACGTTCGGCCTCGAGGGCCCGGGTGTAGGACACGGCGGTCCCGAGCGCCACCACCAGCGACGCCAGCACCGTCAAAGACGCCGTAGCCATCACCATCGCCGTCTTCGGGTGGCGGCGCGCGCGGCGCCAGAGTCCCCCGATCAAACCCACGGGTCGGGCCTGGATGGGTCGGCCGTCAAGGTAGGCCTCGAGATCGTCCGCCAGGCCCCGCACCGAGTCGTATCGACGCTCCGGCTCGGGGGCCAGGCAGGTCTCGACCACGGTTACCAGATCCCGAGACACCGCCGGAGACCTTTGGCCGAGCGGCACGGCGCGGCCGTCGTGCACCCGCTCGAGCACCTCGGCGACGTCGTTCCCCGGGAAAGGCCGTTCGCCGGAGATCAACTCGTAGAGCACGACGCCGAGGGAGAACACGTCGCTCCGCCGATCCGCCGCGTCGCGGCGGCCAAGCCCCTGCTCCGGCGCCATATAGCCGGGCGTGCCGAAGATCTGGCCGGTGGCCGTGGCGCCGAGGGACGTCCCTTCGAGGCGGGCGATGCCGAAATCGAGCACCACCAGCCGCGCGTCGCCGTGGGGCCCGAGCTCGACGAGCAGATTGGACGGCTTGATGTCGCGGTGGATCACGCCTTCGCGGTGGGCGTAGCGCAGCGCGTCGCAGGCCTGGAGCATCAGCCGCAGGCGCGCTTCGAGCCCCAGGTCCTGGTCCCGGCAATATTCGGTCACCGGCCGTCCGTCGACAGGCTCCATCACCAAATAGGGCGAGCCGTCGATGACGCCGCCGTCGTGGAGCTGGGCGATGTGCGGGTGCTTCAAACCCGCCAGGATCTGCCGCTCCTGCAAGAACCGCTTGACGCCCGCGTCGCCGAGGCCGCTGCGCAGGATCTTGAGGGCGACCTCGTGCTCAAAAGCGCCGTCGTCACGCCTCGCCAGAAAAACCGCGCCCATGCCGCCTTCACCGAGTCGACGGACGATGCGGTAGGCCCCCACCCGGTCGTCGGGCTGCAGGCCGGCGCCGCGCCGGGCGGCGCCGTCGATCAAGCCGCCGAAGCGGGCCTGGAGCGGCGCCCCGAAGAGGTCGCCGGTGCCGGCGACCTCTTCTTCGGGGATCTCGTCGAGACGTTTCCAGCGATCGAGGTCTTTACCCATAGTCAAACGCTAATATTAGCCAATGCCGTCGCCGCCGGAATTCCCAGGTCAAGGAGCCCCAGAAAACGCCGCCCCGAGCGACGTCACCCGCTGGCTCCGGCGCATGGCGGCGGACGAACCCGGGGCCGTCGACGCCGTCTTCGAGCTCGTCTACGGTGAGCTCCGGCGCATCGCCCGCGGCCAGCGGCGGCGGCGCCTGACGCCGGAGCTCGACACGACCGCCCTCATCCACGAAGCGTACCTCCGCTTCTCCCGCGCCGCCGGCCAGCCCCCGGAGCACCGCGAGCACTTCTACGCCGTCGCCGCCCGCGCCATGCGCCAGATCCTGCTCGACGAAGCCAAGCACCACCTGCGCCACAAGCGCGGCGGCGACGCCCGGCACACCGACCTCGACCCCGACGAGCTCAAGATCGAAGCCCAAGCCGAGCTGATGGTGGCGCTCGACCGCGGCCTCGAAAAGCTCGGGCGCATCCAAGTCCGCGCCCGCCAGGTCGTCGAATGCCGCTACTTCGGCGGCATGAGCGAACGCGAAACCGCCGCCGCCCTCGGCGTCGACGTGCGCACCATCCGCCGCGACTGGGCCAAAGCCCGCGCCTGGCTCGCCGACGAGCTCGGCGACGCGGCCGTCGGGTAGACCGTCAGCCGCCGACCATCCTGAAACGGCCTCACCGGCGCGGATCTTTCTCCCGACAGATCGAAAGCTCGGGCCCTGGAGTGCGGTCCCTCCGCGGACGGGTCGATTCGGCAGGAAGGCTCCTACGCGGAGGCGGTTCCGTCCGACGCGAGCCTCAGTAGCGCTGCGAGTCGTAGAAAGGCAGGGAGCTCCAGCAGGTCGCTTGAATCTTGAATCGGTAGTCGTCGGTGTGCTCGGCGAGTCGCGCGAGCGCATCCTTCGCATCGCCGTAGGTCCATCCGCTGCTGCACAGCGACAACCAAGCCCCGGCAAGATCATGCTCTCGAATGAGCCTGTCGAAAACGGCGGCCTGGTCCGTCGATCGCAGCCACGGAGGAGACGACGACCGGCTCCTTACGAGATCGCGCAACTGTCGCTGGACTTGCGCGTGCCCCGAGCTACCGCAGAGCTCGAAGCTGGTTGTCTTCGAGAGATCGCCCACCAACTCCAGCGTGTGGAGCGGGAAGTCCCCTTTGTAGTACAACGATTTCGCAGGCACACAGGACTGGGGAAGATTTCCTTCGAAACTCCGGTGGGAGGCAAACGCGGATCTAAGATCGCCGCTCGCTTCCCATCTCGAAACGACATCCTCTTTGTCGCCAATGTCAAAAGCCCGGCAGGCGACCTGGAAATCATCAGTTTCTTCATCGCTGATCACGAGTTCGTTTTGTGCGATGAAGTAGCCCAGCTGTTCGTATGTTCTCGCCAGCTCAAAGACGGTTCCCAGCTCGGGGTCGGACTCCACCAAAACCGGCGCTCTCCCGTCGACGAACCAGTGACGCCATTCGTAAATGAACAGGTGCGATGAGCCCCAAAGGGGAATCCCGCAGGGTGGGAAAAGGAAAGGAATCCACGAATCTTGGACGGAGATCAGATCGGCCGCCTCGATCAGATCCAGGAGCGATCGAGGAATCTGCAAGGCGGCGTATAGGGGAGCATAAATGACGTCAGCCTCGTGGACGTCATCGTGCTCTACCCTGAAACCTTCGGCGTCTTCGAGCAGTCCCCGTAGCGTCTCCGTTTCCATGGCTTCCCCGCATCCTTTGGTGAACAGGTAGCCCTAGAGTACTTCGGAAACCCGTGGCGTCGCGGAGCGTTCGTGCCCTCGACGGGGAGCCCAGTGCAACATTCAGGCAGGACGCGCGCCGAGCCCTGCCGAAACAGCTTCGTCAAAGAGGCTTGCTCCTCTCGACTGAGCCTCGTGCACCCCTGCCCTAACCCCAAGCCGTCGACGCCAGGGCGGCGACGGAGATGAACACCCAAAGCGTGAGTCCTTGCACCATCGGCTTCCAGCCGACCTCGCGCAGGGCCTGCGGATTGATGCTCGTGCCGATCACGAAGAGCGCCGCGGTCAGCAGACCGCCGGCGAGCTGGCCGAGGGCGGGGGCGACCGCTTCGACGCCCGGGACCCAATCGCGGCTCAGGGAAGCCAGCAAGAAAAGACCCACGAAATAAGGAATCTTGAAGCGCGCCTCGTGCCCACCGTCGCCGGCGCGCTTTTGCCACACGCTGAGCGCCAGGACGAGCGGCACGATCCACAGAGTGCGCGACAGCTTGACCGCGGTGGCGACCTGGAGCGCGTCGTCGCCGTATTGGGACGCGGCGCCGACCACCGACGAGAGATCGTGGATGGCGATGCCGGACCACAGGCCAAAAGCGTCGGGCGCCATGCCGAGCCACTCCCCGAGCACCGGGAAAAGGTAGAGCGCGACGGCGTTCAGCACAAAGACCGTGCCCAAAGCGACGGCGATTTCGCCGTGGGCGGCGCCGATCACCGACGCCACGGCGGCGATCGCCGAGCCGCCGCACACCGCCGTTCCGGCCGAAATCAAAGTCGACACGCGGGCGCCGACGCCGAGCCGTCGGCCGACGGCGTAGCCCAAGCCCATGGTGCCGACGATGGTGACCGCGGCGACGAGCAGTCCTTCGGCGCCGGTGTCGATGACCTCCCCGAAACTCATGCGAAAGCCGAGCAGCACGACGCCGGCCCGCAGCAGCGGTCCGGAGAGCTGGGAGCCCCACGCCGGCCACGCCGAACCCAGCGCGAGGGTCAAAGCGATGCCGACGGCGAGGGCGATCGCCGGCGACGCCCAGGGGGAAAAGCACAAAAGCAGACTCGTGACGAAAACCGCGGGAGCCGCTTTCGACAAAGGACTGCTGGGGCCGTCCCCGCGGGGGGCGGCCGGCGAGGAGACAGGTCGCTCGGACATGTCGGCAGCATAGGCAGCCGAGAAACAAAAGTAAAAGACATTGATTTTAAACAAAGAATAACTAAAATCTATGGATGAGCCAGACCCAGTCCCTCAATCGCAATCACCTAGCCCTCTTCCGAGCCGTCGCGGAGCACGGCAGCATCACGGCGGCGTCGAAGGCTCTGCGCATCAGCCAGCCGGCCGTGTCTTCCCAGATCTCGAGCCTCGAGCGAAGGCTCGGCGGCGCCCTTTTCGACCGGATGCCCCGGGGCGCGCGGCTGACGCCGCTCGGGGAAGTGCTCGTGGGCTACGCCCGGCGCATCGGACAGCTCGAGGTCGAAGCCGTCGACGCCGTCGCGGATTTCCTCGGCCGGCGCACGGGCCGCCTCGCCGTCGGGGCGAGCACCAGCATCGGCTCCTACTTCCTGCCGGAGATCATGGGCGAGCTCGCCCGGCGATATCCGGGAGTCCAGCTCTCGCTGCGCATCGACAATACGGAAGGCATCCAGCGGGACCTCACCGACGGCACCCTCGACGTCGGGCTGACGGAAGGCTTCGCCTCCGAAGAGGACTTTGACGTCGCGATCTTCCGCGACGACGTGCTCCGCCTCATCGCCCCCGCCGACCACCCGCTGGTGCAGGGAGGCCCGGTCCCCCTCGACGAAGTGCTCGCCTATCCCCTGCTCGCCCGCGAGCCCGGCTCCGGCACCCGCGCCATCGTAGAGCGGGCCTTCGCCCGGGCCGGCGTCGAGGCGCCGCCGAAAATGTCCCTCGGCAGCAGCGAGGCCCTGAAGCGCGCCGTCGCCGCCGGCCTCGGCGTCGCCTGGGTCTCGGAGCTCGCCCTCGCCTTCGAGCTCAACGCGGGCGTGCTGAAGATCGTGCCGGTGGCGGACTTCTCCATCCGTCGACCGCTCCACCGCCTGCTCGTCCGCGGACGAACGCCGGCACCGACCATTGAAGCCTTCGAAGATCTGCTGCGGGCCGCCTAGGCCCCGAGGGCCTCGACGAGGCGGTCGAAGACAAAAGCGAGCTCGACTTCGGAATTGAGCGTATTCGGCGACAGCCGAACGGCGTTCAAGCCCTGGACCTCAAACGGACGGAATACCAAGCCGTGGGCGCCGAAGAGCTCTTGGAAAAGCTCCGAGCTCGGCCGCCCCCGGACGCCGATCGAGTAAATCGCCGACCCGAGCTCCCACGACTCCGGCGAGTGCCAGGTCAATAGCGGCTCCGCGTCGACGCGGGCGCGGGCGGCGGCGCGCAGGCGGCGGTGGTGGGCCCCGACCCGGTCGGCGCCGAGCCGGTCTTGGAAGGTCAGCGCGTCACCGAGGGTCAGGACCTCCGCCAGGTTGCGGGTGCCGTAGTCCTCAAAACGCCGCACCGAGTCGGACCACAGGCGCTGGCCCCAGGTCACCCACCTCGGCCGCAGGCGCTCCTGCAGGTCGGCCCGCAGGTAAGCGACGCCGAGGCCTTTGGGCCCTTGGATCCACTTGTGGGCGCTGGTGGCGTAGGCGTCGACACCCAGCGCCGGAAGGTCGAGGGGCAGCATGCCGACGCTCTGGGCGGCGTCGACGACCACGAACTCCACGCCGCGGGCGCGGGCGCCGTCGGCGAGGCGCCGCAAGGGGTGGCGGAGGCCGAGGATATTGTCGATATGGGGCAAGGCGAGCACCCGGGTTTCCGGGCGAATCGCGTCGAGGTGACAGGCGACCACGTCATCTTCCGTCATCGAGGCGGCGTCCCGCACCGGGAAATCAAAGCGGCGGACGGTGTAGCCCCGCCGCCCGCCGGCGTGGTCCCAGCAGACGCTGGCGCCGGAATGGTTCAGGGAGCTGAAGAGCACCTCGTCGCCCTCAGCGAGCGGCAGCCCCTGGGCCAGGAGGTTGAAGACCTCGGTGGTGTTGTGGGAGAAGCTGATCTCGTCGGCTCCGCATCCGAGGGACGCAGCGGCCTGGGCGCGCACCGACTCGAGCGGGCCCTTCCACGCCTCCCCCCACATGTGCAGCCACGGATTCGACTCGCACAGCTCGAGGTAGCGACGGTGCGACGCCTGGACGGCTTTGGGGACGGTGCCGATCGACGCGTGGTTCACATACACCACGCCGTCGCCGAGGCTGTAGTGCTTGGCCAGTTCTGAAAAAACCGGCGGATCCTCGGAGGCCGTGACCACGGGTCCCGCCCCTTCGAGCTCTTCAGCGAAGGTTCGCCGGGCGGCCTGGAGTTGGAGGGCGAGGGCCGAGAGCCCGAGCCCCGTGGCCTTGAGAAATCCACGTCGACTGGTTCCGTCTTCTCCGCGCATGGTCCGGGCTCCTTGATGTCGGCGAGGGCCCAGCTTAACCCGCGGCCGGACTCCCGCGCGCCGGCGGGCGTATGATGAAGCGAGGCGACCTGCGATTCCGAGCCTCGAGCTCGGGAATCGACAGGTCCGCCCCGGGGGATCTCCCCGGCTTCCTGCGCTGTAAATAGCGCAGTGATTTTTGACCGCGAGTCCCGCGGCTCGCACTTTCTGGAGGTTTGAGATGCAGCAAGAATACGTCGCGATCCGCAATGCCCTGCCCACACGCCCGGCGCCGCGTCCCGGCAACGTCCCGAATGTCCGGTCCTTTGAAGTCGACATGGGCCTCGAAGGCGTCCACATCGAGCGCCATACGCTCAATGAGGCGGAGAAGAAAGAAATGCAGCGTGATCCCCAGACCCAGCTGGTGTCGCCTGCGCTGCCCATGAAGTTGATTGAACCCACCTCCCGGCGCGACGCCCAGCCCGCCGGCGGAACCACCGCTTGGGGTATTGAAGCCGTCGGCGCCGATCGTGCGCTCTTCGACGGTGACGGCGTCACCGTCGCGGTGCTCGACACCGGTATCGACCCGGACCATCCGGCCTTCAACGGCGTGGAGCTGGTGCGTAGGAACTTTACCGAGGAGTCGGACGACGACGAGAACGGCCACGGCACCCACTGCGCCGGCACGATCTTCGGCCGCGAGACGAACGGCGCCCGCATCGGCGTCGCCCCCGGCGTCAACAAAGCGCTGATCGGCAAAGTCCTGGGGGCGGGCGGCGGCTCCTCCGCCGAAATCGCCGACGCCATCCAGTGGGCCGTACAAGAAGGCGCCCAGGTCGTCTCGATGTCCCTCGGGATGGACTTCCCGGGCTATGTCGACTGGCTGGTGAACGTGCAGGGACTACCCGTGGGCGCCGCGACGTCGCGGGCCCTCGAGGGCTACCGCGAGACGATCACGCTCTTCAATACGCTGGCGCAGCTCGTCGAGTCCCAGGACCCGCTCGGACGCGGCGCGGTCCTGGTGGCCGCGTCGGGAAACGAGAGCAACCACCCGAATTTCGAGATCGCCGCCGGCCTGCCCGCCGCCAGCGGCGGCATCCTGAGCGTCGGCGCCCTCGGCCGCTCGCCGGACGGCCACCGGGTGGCCCGCTTCTCAAACACCCAGGTCGACGTCTCCGCCCCGGGGGTCGACATCCTATCGGCGGTCCCGGGCGGCGGCCTCAGCGAAATGGACGGCACCAGCATGGCGACGCCCCACGTCGCCGGCGTCGCCGCGCTGTGGGCCCAGCGCCAGCTGCAGCACACCGGCTCGGTCAACCTCAGCGTGCTGACGGCCCAGATCATCGCCCGCGCCGAGGTCACGAGCCTCGCCGCACCGTTTGAGCCCGCCGACGTCGGCACCGGCATGGTCCAGGCTCCCCTGGCCTAACAGGACCAAGCCCCCGTCCCGGCCCCTCGCGTCCGGGGCCGGGTCGGCCGGCCCTCCCGTTCGGAGGCCGCTCCCCCTCCACGGCAGTCCCAACCTGACGCTGGAGCTTCGATAGCAAGCGCTCTAGAGCGACTTCGTGGGACCCTGAGCTCAAGCCTCCCCATCTCTGGCATACGAGACAGTCGTTCTGCCGACCGTTCAGTCGACAGTTGAGGCAAAACGATGAAAGAATCTCGACATGCCAGAGAGCATGTTCGAAATTCCAATGCGCTCACGGGAGAGAGGGCCGCGTGGATC
>JBCDKB010000229.1:0-12922 GCA_038747035.1 Acidobacteriota bacterium
CGGCGGCGGCAAGGGCGGCCGCCGGCTGCCCGAGGCTGAGGTGCGCATGGGCGGTGTGGACAAAGAGCCGCGGGTCTTGGATTCGGCGGGTGCGCAGTTCTTCAATCGTTTCCAGGGCGAGGTTAGGCCGACTCGAACGCAGTTCGGCGATCACCACTTTAAGCCCGTATTCGACGTTGTCTGGCGCCATCAGCCAGAGAGCTCGATAGCGCTCGAGCGCCTGGTCCCACTGTCGTCGAATCTCCGCGGCGCCAGCTTCAATCCATAGCCTCTGCTGCCGATCCCGCGGCCTTTCTAAGGCCAGGCTACGTTCCACCGCGGCTAGCGCCTCTGCGCGTCGGCCCCTGGATGAAAGCGATTCGGCGAGCGCCATCTCGGCGACGGGCTGCCCGGGGTCGAGGGCCAAGGATTCGCGAAGGAGTTCGCTAGCGTCGCGGGCTCGGAAGCGTTTCGCCATGCCGAGGCCTTCGTAGAAAAGACGCGCCGCCTTTGGATGGCTCCACGCGGCTTTAGCGGGTGCCGTCCCGAGCGGTGCTCCGAGCCGGTTGCGCACCCGGGCGCCGAGCAGGCTGACGAGCTCGAGCACGTCTTCGACGCGCCCCTCTTCACTGAAGACTTCGACCGCGGCGGTCGGCGATTTTTCCAGCCAGACGTCGAGGCGAATCACCCCGGCTCCCTTCGCCGCGAGGTAGCTCCCGGTGAGCAGGCCTTCGACGCCCAGGGTCGCTCGCAGATGGTGTTTCCGCGCCTCCGGCTGCAGCGCCACGGGCGACATCGCCTGTTCCGCTGCGACCACGGCCGGGCGCGGCACGACATTGGCCTCGGGCGCCGAGCCGAGCTCCGCGGTCAGAACTTCAGGCAGGGCTGAGGCTAGCCAGTCGAGCTCGGCGGCCCCGGTGAGATAGCGAAACTCGAGCACGGCGAGGTGGGGAGTCGCCAGTCCCGCCGAGCCCAGGCCGCGGCCGTCGTTTTCAGCGGCGAGCTCTGCGGGCGGCGTGGATTTCTTCTGGGCGCGACCGCCGTCCGTGCGGAGGCCGAGAAAAACCGAGAGCGCCAGTATCGTCGTGGCCGCAGCCATCGGCAGCGATCGGCGCTGTCGCTTGGGGAGGGCGGCGGTCGGCGCTGCCCGCGCCGATTGGGTCGGCTCCGACGGCATAGCCTCCGAGGCGGTCGATGCATTGAGCACGTGCGGTCGAAGGCTCGGCGGCGCTGGGGTCGGCTGTTCGAGGACCTCGGCGATGAGGCGATAGCCACGCCGCGGCAAGGTTTGGATGTAGCTCGGGTTCTGCGCGTTGTCGCCGAGGAGCCGGCGCAGCTCGGAGAGGCAACGCGTGAGGGCGCCGTCCTCGACTACCGTCTCTTTCCATACGCCTTCGAGGAGCTCCTCTTTACTGAGAAGTCGCCCCGGGCGTACGGCGAAAAAACACAACAATTCCATCTGTTTGGGTCTGAGCTGGGCGGTCTTATGGCCCCGCCGGATCCATCCTTCGAGGGGATGGGCTCGCCAGTCGCCGACCGCAAACTCTTCACGGAGTCGACGGCATTCAGGATCGCTAGATGTCATGGGAGTCCTCCTTTCGGCGTGCACGGTGCGCCGCGGCCGGCCCCGTCGAAACGGGATAGGCCGGAGCCACCGGGTAAAGAGCGGTGATGACGCTTTTCGAAGGGATCGGGAAAAGTATTAAGCAAAAAACATACCGTTTGATCGAGGCGTACTGTGGGGAAAAAGGGTCTTTTTTCCCACAGCCCAGTTCCCCGCCGGGCCCTTCCCACTCTCAAGAATGAGAATGTCGGTTTTGCAGGCTTGAGAAGAAGGCCTTCTGACGGGGTTCTCGCCTGACGGGGGATCTGGCGAAGGTTTCGCGAAGGTTCCGCGAAGGTCTTTCGTCGGCTTCGGCCCCAAGATGGATGCATCACACATCGCAGGCCATCGCTATGTTTTCCCAGGCACCGGTGAACCGGGCGGCGTCCTGCAACATTCATTTTTTGGGGCCGAGCTCCCGAGGCTGGGCCCCCAGAGGTAAAGAATGATGAAGAAGCTTAGCTCCGTGGGTCGCACTCTCCTGGCCGGACTCTGTCTCGCGGCCATTCCGATGACCAGTTCGGCTCAACTCGAGCAGCCCGCAGAAGAGTTCCGCACAATCGACCACGAGTACCGCGATATGGCGAAGGCCTACCCGGGCTTCGGCGGTCTTTTCCATGACGAAGAGGGCGTCGTCAACGTCTACGTCACCGGCGACGCCAACCGGGCTGAGATCGGCAGATTGGCCGACGGAGAAGTGAACTTCCTGCCGGCTGAATTCGCGTGGGATGAGCTCTTTGAGGTTCGCGAGCGCATCTCCGACATCATGGCTGAGCCGGGCACGGTCTACCTCGACATCGACGAGAAGAGAAACCGTGTCGTCGTCGGCATCTCGGGAATCGGCAAGCAGGCGGTGGCGCGCAAGGCCTCAATCGCCGCCCGCTACGGCGTCTCGGAAAAAGCCCTGGAGCTTCGCGAGATCGAGCCCATCCAGATGCACGTGTCCCTGCGTGACTCCCGCCGGCCGGTTCCCGGCGGCATGCAGATCACCTACGGCAACTTCCTTTGCACCTTGGGCTTTTCCGTGGTCCGCAACGGTGTCAACGGCTTCATCACGAATTCGCACTGCTCGACGGCCCAGGGTGGCAACCAGAACACCAGCTACGGCCAAGGCAGCAACCAGACGATCGCCCAGGAGCAGGTGGACCCGACCTACCGATCGAATCTCGCCAACTGCCCCGCGGGCCGACGCTGCCGCCTCAGCGATTCTCTCTTTGCCAGCTACAACGGCAACGCCAATGGCCAGAAGGGTCGGATCGCCCGCCCCACCTGCCGGAACTGCAACAACCTGACCATCGGCAACAATGGCCGGAAGCGCTTCAACATCACCTCTGAGGGTAGCGTCGGCGTCGGCACGACCGTGCATAAGGTCGGGCGGACCACCGGTTGGACCTCCGGGACCAAGACCGACTCGTGCGTCACCATCAACGCCCTTTCCGGCAACGTGGACACGGGCCTGACGCTCATTTGCCAAGATCTCGCAAATTACAACTCCAACGGCGGCGATAGTGGTTCGCCGGTCTTCCGCCGCCGCGGCGGCGCCAAGGTGCAGCTCGTCGGCATCAACTGGGGCGGAAACGCACAGACGGCGGTTTACAGCCCGATCTCCCAGGTGAAGCAAGAGCTCGGCAACTTCGACGCCCTGCGCTGAGCGCCGATCGAGTCTAGACCGTCTTCGGAAGCGGGAGGGAGGGGACTTGAAGTTTCCGGCGAACGGTCTACTGCGGCGGGTTCACGAGGGATGGTCATGAATCCGCCGGGCTGTTGGCCAGACTCGTAAGGCCGACAACGGGTAGGGGCCCCCATCGGGGCCTCTACCCGTCTTGTTTTTCCGGTCAACCCTCGAAGGGCTAAGGGGCCGAAGGTCCCGGCTCGAAGTGCCGAACGCGTTCGTTGGCGAAGCTCGGCCGCCGTCCGCCCGGCGACGGATTCCCGAGGTTCGGCCCGGGCCACCGCCCGGAAGCCACTATTCACTGCACGATCGCGGACCAGGCCGAGGCGTCGCCGCTCTCGAATCCGTCTGCGAAAAGCGGTGGCTCCGTCAAGAACGGAGCAAGGTCGAGGCGGAAGAGCTCCTGGCCGACGTCCAGTCGGTACGCGGAGGTCCAGAGCACGTCATCCTCGATGACCAGGGGGCCGACGACGGTGCCGACCGGTCCGTCTTGGATTTCCGGAAGCTGGACCCGCGACCCTTGGCTGAGCTCGACCAGCGCGAATTCGACGCCGCGGCCGACCTGGAATCCGCTGGCGAGGGCCCAGCGGTCGAAGACTTCATGGAGCTCTAGGTCGGTGCTCTGCTCGATCAGCTCCGCGCCGCCGACGGTGCCGTCGGTGCGCCACAGGCCCGCATCCGTTTCGAAGACCAGCCACTGGTCGCTGTGGGCGGGCTCGTCGGGGCGACCTGCGCCGCCGTCGGCAAAGGCTACGGGCGCCGACGGACCGGTGAGGATGTGGAGCTGCCAGTCCAAGGAGTCGACGTCGCTCAGCAGGAGCGCTTGGCCGCCGACGGTGAACAGGCTGCTGGTGACTGACGTCATGCCCGAGTCACCGTCGAAGGTAAGCACCACGGCGTATCCCTGGGGCGAGTCGTCGACGGCACAGATCAGCGTTTCGTCGAGCAGTCCGCCGATCGTCCGTCGAATCGTCAGGTAGAACACGCCGCCGGACTCCCCGAGAACTTCGTGGATGGAAAGCTCCGGATCTCCGGTGAGATCCACGAGTAGCTCCGACGTGTCGGCCGCGAGGTCGGTGCGCCAGAGCTGCTCGTCGACTCGGTACCAGGCGTCGTCGACGCCGTACCAGGGTTGGCTGACGGTGCCTTGGGGCTGCGAAACCAGCTCGAGGGACGGGAAGTCTCCGACGACCGTGCCGTCGGTGAGCGACAGCTCGCCGGACCGAATGAAGGCGACCCCGGCCGACGTCGAGCGCAGGCTGACGGTGCTCGAGTCGACATCCTCGGCGATCAAGGACTGGATCACACCGTTCCAAAGCCAGAGCTTCGACCCGTCGGCGACGGTGTTTTCGGCGAGGTAGACGTTGTCTTGCCAGGTCGCCATGGAACCGACCGGGAATTGGTCAAAAGGAAAATCCAGCACCCGGGTCCCGAGCTCCGTGCCGTCGGTGGTCACCAGGGAGCCGGCATCTTCACCCTCGAAGGGCTGGAAGGCGAGGCCGCCGCGCCACGGCGTCAAGTTAAACGGCCGGGAAGACGCCGGTTCGACGATGTCGGTGAGGCGCTGGGTGCCGCCGGCGGTGCCGTCCGTGCGCCACAACTCGAGGCCGAAGGGGTCCAGCTCGGCGGGGAAGATCAGCGTATCGCCCGGTCCGGGGAAACCGGTGACGAAGGAGGAAAGGCTGTTGACGTCGCCGCCGTCGAGGTTGGTGATCTGCTCGGTGGCGGACGTGGAGAGGTCGGTCGCCCAGAGTTCGCGCCCGTCGGTCACGTCCCACGCGGAGTAGTAGAGCGTATTGCCGACGGGAACCAGGTTCATCGGCGTCGACGCGCCGCCGACGAAGATATCGGCGACCAGAACCGTGCCGGCGGCGGTGCCGTCGGTGCGGAAGAGTTCGGTTCCGTTGGTGGTGAGGTCGGAGCCGGCGAAGTAGATCAAGTCGTTGTGGAGGACCCAATCGAAGCCGGGGCGGACACCGCCGGAAGTCCCGAGGAGCAGGTCGACCACCGGCTGCACGACGGTGCCGTTGGTCCGCCACAGCTCGGTGCCGGTGACGCCGTCGTCGGCCGAGAAGATGAAAACACCGCCGGGTAGCTCGCCCATCGGCGTCGGGCTGCTGCCGTCTGGCCCGGGGCGAATCTCCAGTCGTAAGGTCCCGGGGCCGGTGCCGTCGGTGACCCAAAGTTCGGTGCCGGTGGAACCGTCATTGGCGCGGAAGAGCAGCAGGTTGCCGAAAGGGCTGAGCAACGCGGGGCCGGAGTCGTCAGCCCCCGCGCGGATATCCGCCACCTGGTAGGTCCCGGCCTCGGTGCCGTTCGTGGCGTAGAGCTCTCGTCCGGTGGCGACGGTCTCGGCGGAGAAGTACACCCGATTGCCGACGGCGGTGAAGTACTGAGGCTTCGAGTCGCCGGGGCCGGGTTCCAGATCCGCCACGCGGTAGGTTCCGGCCTCAGTGCCGTCGGTGGTCCAGGGCTCCTCCCCGTGGGCTTCGTCCCAGCCGTCGAACCAGACCGCGCCGCCGGTGGCCCAGACGCGGCCAAAGCTCGCCACCCGGTCCACAAACACTTCGGTGCCTTCGGGCGTGCCGTCGGTGCGCCAAAGCTGGGACGGGAAGCCGACGACGAAGTAGGCGAAGCCGTCGAGCTCGGCGAAGGACCCGAAGTCGAGGCCCGACCGGGCGCCGGGGTCCGCGTCGACCAGCATTTCCGTGCCGAGCGCCGTGCCGTCGGTGCGCCAGGGTTCGCAGCCGAAGGCGTCGGTGCAGCCCTGGAATACGGTGTAATCGCCGAGCAGCACCCCCGATCCGACGAGCACGTCGTTGATGAGGTCATCCTGCGTGGAGCCGGTGGCGAGGTCAAGGACGAGCTCGAACTCCTGACCCGCGGCCGGTGCGCTGAGACCGACGGCGAGGCCGACTAGAAGGACACCGGATCGGGTCGCTCGACGCCACGGGCTTGTGGCTGAACGTCGGATATCGACCGGGGACGGGGGTCGGGCGACGGTGGTGAAAAAGCTCTTGGTGGAGGCGAGGAGTTGGGGGAGAGGTTTGATCATCGACGCGATTCCTATGGGAAGTCAGTGCACTCATAGGCACCCGCGTCGTCGCGCCTCCAGATCGGCCACGATCGCACAGACATCTGCGGCACCTCGATCGGTCTTGGGCGGCTAAGGCTTTCGCCGCCCGTTGACGCCTCTAGGGCTGATTCGCGCTTCCGTTCCCGGCCGGGCTTGCCGCTTGGCGGGCTTGGTCCACTGTCCTAGGAGACACCCATGACGTTTCGTATCGCCGCCGTGCATCCCGCTGTCCTCGGCGCCTTCGGCCTCTTGGCTTGGGCGCCGACTGCGCTGGCCCAGGGGCCCCTGGGCGGCCAGTTCACTGTCAACACCTACAGCGCATATAGCGTGGCTCCGGCCGTCTCGTCGGCCCCTGACGGACGCTTTGTGGTCGTTTGGCACGGCAACGGCCGGGATGATTTCGTGAGCGTCCAAGGTCGGCTCTACGCAGGGGACGGGCGCCCCGTCGGGGATCAATTCCGGGTGAACCCGGTGACCGTAGGCCAGCAGGTGGCCGCCGACGTCGCCATGGCGCCGGACGGTGACTTCGTGTCCGCGTGGTCTGACTCTCAGATAGGAATCCAAGCGCTGCGATTCTCCTCGGTGGGCCAGCCCGTCGGCGGTGCCATCGACCTGTCAACCTCGAGCGCGAGCGCGCCCGCCCTCGCCGTAGGCGCAGGTGGTTTTGTCGCGGTTTACCGCGCCGGTTCTAACGTGTCGATGCGCCGTTTCGACAACGCGACCGGCGTGCTCAGCGGGCCCGAGACCGTCAGTACTTTGGGACCGATGGATTTCGTGACTCCGAACGTGGACATGGCGCCGGGCGGCGGTTTTATCGTCGTGTGGAATAGCGACCAGTCGACGGGCGACGATACGAGCGGATCGAGCGTGCAAGCGCGGCGCTACGACGTCGATGGTTCGCCGCTCGGCGGCCAGTTCCAGGTGAATCTCTCCACCGCCGGCGACCAGAGCCGTCCGGACGTCGCGGCGGCGGGTAACGGCGATTTCATCGTCGCGTGGCAGGACGCCAACGGCGGCACTCGGCCCAAAGCCCGGCTTTTTTCATCGGACGGAACCGGACTCGGCGGCGAGATCGAGGTCAACGGTACCGGCGGTGACGTCTCCATCGACGCCGCGGCTGACGGAACCTTCACGGTCGTGTGGACCCAGGGGGCCGGGTCCAGCGGACGGACCTTCACCCGCGGCGGGGTCCCCTTCTTCGGGCCCTTCACCGTCCCGTCGGAACCGGTCAATTTCGACAACGTCGGGGTCATCTCCCACGACGACCGCGGGCGATTTGTCGTCGCGTGGCAAAGCAATCTATATTCCGAGTTCTACCGGATTGCGGCCCGGCGATTCACGACAACGCTCTTCGCCGATGATTTTGAGAGCGGAGGCTTGTCGAGCTGGACCGCGGTCATCGAAACCCCTTAAGACCGGTATCAGGCGTTCGGCCGAGCTGGAGTGAGGGTGGTCTGAGCAGGAACTCGACGGAGGAGTCTTCTCGGTGATTCTATTGAAACTTCTCATCGCGATCCTGTGTGCCGCCTGTCTCCTCTGCCACGCCGTGTTCTGGTACGTGGTCGGTATGGATTTCTCGGGGCCGCCCGCAGACGCAGCGATCGCCCGGTCAACGCTGACCAGCCTCGCGTTCATCGCGGTGCTCGGATCGACTCTCCTCGCTACGGTGACGGTCGGTCTCGCGTTTAGGCAGGTCGGGAATCTTTGGCGGGCAATAGGCGTGGCTCCCGCCGTGCTGCTTTTAGGCACCTTCCTTTGGCAGTGGTCTGGCCATCTCTCCGACCCCAGGACAGGGGCGGTGCCCCACATCCTCGAGGTGGAGGTCCGCAATCAAGGTCCGCCGGTCACGGTGATTTCAGCCTCTAGCTCCGGGGACGGCAGTCTGTCCGCATCCGGCCAGGACTCCTTCTCCCTCGGCGGAGGGCAGACCCTCAAGGTGGACTTTCTTATTTTCGGAGCACTCGACCGAAGATTCTCCCTTCTCTTGGAGGGAGGGCAGAGTGTGAGGTTCGTGGTACCCGTCGGGCCGGCGCCGGAGCCAAGCGAATGGTCGACGTGGTCTCCGCCGACGGCGGCCTTCGGCGGAGATTTGGGTCGGGTGGAGAGGCCGCTGACCGAATCACTGCTTCAGATCGAAGCGAGATTCCGCGTCATTAAACGCAGCAACCGTAAGAAGAGAGACGTTGAGCCCGAAAGGGCCGAAAGAACGCAGGTGGGGAGCCTCGCCGGCAGTCGAGATTCTGGACCTCGAGTCCGAGCAGATCGCGTCTCCGGGGATTGCTTAGGAGTAGGGAACGACGTCGTGATTTCTGCCTGAAGGCGGATTGACCCGGTGTATTTTTGTCGGGTGAATATGAGTTGATGGGGGTTCCGCAAGAAATCGATCGACTCCGGGTTCCACGCGAAACAACGGAGCCGGTCAGGGCGCCCCAATGCCCTCCGGCTTTCTAAAATCCGGAGATTCCAGATGTCTTTGAGAGCTTTTTCATTCGGCCTGTTTCTATGCTCCGCCCTGCCGGCCCTGGCGGGTGACCAGCTGCCGACGGTTGACCCGACCTTCCAGATCGAATTCACCCAAGGTCTTGTTTACGGCGTGGGCGAGGTCGAAGCGCCCGCGCCCGGGCAGAAAGATCTGCTGCTCGACCTCTACGAACCCATCGGCGCGGGGCAGGACGGCGAGCTGCTTCCCGCCCTCGTGATCATCCACGGCGGCGGCTTCGTCGGCGGTTCCCGGCAGCAATCGCAGCTTGTCGACATCGCCCTCGAGGCCGCGTCGCGTGGATACGTCGCCATCTCCATCGACTATCGGCTGGAGCCCGACGCACCGGTCACCTCGGCCCGCGTGGAGCCGATTCTGCAGGGCTTCTTGGCCGGGCAAGGCGACGTGTCGACAGCTCAGGCGGAGGCGATCGTCGCGGCGATCGATGACGGACTCACCGCCCTCGACTGGCTCCTGGCGAGTGCTCCGGAGCTCGGGGTCGACCCCGACCGCATCGGACTGCTCGGCGGATCCGCGGGCGCGATCACCTCGGTCCACCTGGCCTATATCCTCGACAACTATGGCCTCGAGCCGCAGGCGGTTCGCTTCGTGATCGACCTCTGGGGAGGCAGCGTGATCCCGCCGGACGACGCCGAGGCGGCGGCGGCGCACTTGGGGACCGGTGAGGCGCCGCTTTTTGCGATCCACGGTGAACTGGACTCGACGGTGCCGGTCGAGCTCTCCGACCTGCTCACCGCCCGGGCCCTGGATCAGCAGGTCCCTTACGAATACCACCCCATCGCCGACGCCGGCCACGGCTTCGGCTCCGTCGATCTTTTCAATCGGGAAGTGACGCCGGGGGTGACGCTCTTCGACCGGGCCCTCGCCTTTGCCCGTTCGGCGCTCCAGGGCACGGTGCCTTTGGTCCCTCCCGTGTTTACCGATGGCTTCGAGTCGGGGGACACGTCGGCTTGGGGGGAGACGGTCTCCGATCCCTGAGGGGCGGCTCGCAGAACCAAGACACCGGAAACCTTCGGATAGGCTCAAGGTATGAGTACCCAGGAACAGCGGGTGGAGGCGGCGCTGCGGGATCTGCTCGGCGATCGACCGGGGGCGATGCTCGAGCTGGTGCTGGCGGCGCGTCGCCTGGTGACGGAGCTAGCGCCCGGCAGCAGCGAGATCCTCTACCTGACGCACGCGATTTCGAACGTCTTCACGTTCACCGCCAAGCCGGGCGATGGCTTTATCCACATCGCCGTCTACGCCCGGCACGTCAATATGGGTTTCAATCGCGGGGCCTTCCTCGACGACCCCCACGGACTGCTGGAGGGCACCGGCAAGGCGATTCGTCACGTGCGTCTCGACGGCGAGGAGACGCTGCGGCGGCCCGAGCTCTCGGAGCTCATCGAGCGCGCCGCGGCGCAGGGGGCGGACGCCGCGGCGCGGAAAGGCGGTCGGGCCGAGCAGGTCTTTATCGACAAGACGACGAGGTCCAACAAGGCCTAGCCGGACGAAGCTCGGCCCGCGGGCGCTACTCGTCGCGGAGCGCTTCGAGGGGATTGAGGCGCCCGGCTTTGCGGGCCGGTTCCCAGCTGGCGAGAAGCGCCACGCCGATGAAGAGCGACGCCGTCAAGGCCAGGGTGAACGGATCGCCGGGGCCGACCTCGTAAAGGAACGAGCGCAGGCCGCGGGAAAGCAGCACGCCCGCGGTGAGTCCGAAGACCACGGCGATGGCCGTCAGCTTGAGGCCTTCGCCGAGCACCAGCGTCATGACGTCGCGGCGGCGGGCGCCGACGGCGGAACGGATCGCCAGCTCCCGTCGACGGGCCGCGACGGAGAGGGAGAGCACGCCGTAGAGACCGCCCAGGGTCAGCAGGCTCGCCACCAGGCCGAAGCCGATGAGCAGCTGCATGGCGAAGCGGCGCGGCGCCAGCGAATCGCCGCGGATCGACTCGAGGGTCTGGATATTCTCGACGGCCACCGTCGGCTCGACGGCCTTCAAGGCGCGCTGGACCTGGCCGGCGACGGCGGCGGGGTCACCGGCGCCGCCTGCGACTTCGACCATCAGGTGTTTCGAGTAGGCATTCGCTTGCCACAGGGAGAGGTAGACCTCGGGCTGGGCGACCTGGGCGAGGTCGTCGGTGCGGGCGTCGCTCACGACGCCGATAATCCGCGTCGGATTCTGGTCGCGACCGCGGGCCCAAATTTTCTTGCCGAGGGCGGTGGCGCCGGGGAAGTAGCGACTGGCGAAGGTTTGGTTGACGACCGCCACCGAGTCGGCCTCGCGGTCGTCGCTGGCCCGCACGTCGCGGCCTTCGAGCACCGCCTGGCCGAGCATCTCGAAATAGCCCGTGGTCACGGCGCGCATCGGAACCGCCAGGCGCTCGCTCGGATCATCCGCCGGCGGCTGCCCTTCGATCTCGAGTCGCCCCGGCCAGTTGTTGCCGGTGAGCGGCACGCCCCACACGAAGGCGGCGCCCTCGACGCCCGGGATCTCGGCGGTCTTCTCGAGCGCCCGGCGGTGGAAGTCGAGCCACGATCCGGAGATGGACGTGACGCTCATGGTGAGCAGCCGATCGACCTCGTAGCCGGCCTCGACCTGGGTCAGGTTGGCCATGGTGCGTAGCAAGAGGCCGGCGCCGATGAGCAGGGCGAGCGTCAGCGCCGCCTGGGCGACGGTGACGCCGGAGAGCAGACGACGTTCTTGGCGTCTGATGCTGCTCTTGGTGCCGGAGCTTTGCAGGGTCTCGGTGACCGACAGGCGGGCGGCCCGGAGGGCGGGGAAGGCGCCGGCGAGCAGCGCCGCTCCGGCCGCGGCGGCGAGGCCGAAGGCCATGATCGGCCAGCCGATATGGACGGCGTCGAGGCGCGGGATAGCGTGGGAGCCGATGGCTTTGAAGACGCGGACGATACCCGCCGCGAGGGCGATACCGCCGAGTCCGGCGAGGGTCGCCACCAGCAGGCTCTCAATCGAGACCTGGAGCACCAGACTGCCGCGTCCGGCCCCGAGGGCGTGGCGGACGCCGTACTCGCGCTGGCGCTGGAGTCCGCGGATGAGCAGGAGGGCGGCGGCGTTGCCGCAGGCGATGAGCAGCACGAGCAGGGCCGCGCCGAGCAGCGGCAGGAGGATGCGCCGTCCGTCCTGGTTGGCGGCGTCACTCAAGCTGCGCACCGTCGGCAGGGCGCCGCCGAGCTCCGGATCGGCGGCGATCTGCTGCTCAACGGCGACGGCGAGCTCCGCCTCGGCGCCCGCCGCGGTGGCGCCGTCGCCGAGCCGGGCCGCCACGTTCCATGAACGCCACCGGTCGCTGCCTTCCCGCTGGAGGACCGGGATCCAATAGTCGACCCGGGCGTTGACATCGTAATTCGGCTCCTGCGCCATGCCGGGGGAGGGCAGGAACCGGACCCCCGGCGGCATGACGCCGACCACCGTCGGCGGCGTCTCCCATCGGCTGAGCTCCAGCGGCTTGCCGACGATCCCGGCGTCGCCCGCGAGCTGCTCTTTCCAGAAGCCGTAGCCGAGGATGACCACCGGCGCCGCGCCCTCGGCGCGGTCCGCCGCGTCAAAGGTTCGCCCCTTGATCGGCGCGAGTCTCGTCACGTCGAAATAGCCTTCGGAGACCGCCATGCCCTCCAGGGACGTGCTGCCTTCGTCGGAGATCATAAAAGTGAACGTCCAGCGATAGGCGGCCACCGACTCGAGGCTCGTCAGCTCACCCTGCCACGTGTCCCACTGGGCCTGGGCCCAGTCCGGCGCCGGTCGGTCGATATCGCCGTCGGGCCGGGCCGGCTCGATGAGCACCAGCCTTTCTGGATCCGCGTAGGGCGGCGGCGTCAGCAAAACACCTTCGATCAAGCTGAAGACCGCCGTCGTCGAGCCGATGCCGAGGGCCAGGGTCAGCACGGCGAGGGCGGTGAAGCCCGGGCGCTTGCTCAGCATCCGGAAACCGATCTTGAAGTCGTGGAACATGCCTAGCCTTTCCGGTCCTGCCCTTGGAGCGAGGGGTGGGGGGTGGACGGTGAGATGGATCAACGCCTTGGGTACGGGCGGACCACCGCGAAGTTCGCCGCGGGTCCCCGGATCCCGGAAGATCTTCGGGACGGTTGGACAAC
>JBCDKB010000230.1:0-12856 GCA_038747035.1 Acidobacteriota bacterium
CGCACCGACTCCCGGAATCAGGCTTGGGCAAGCAGCACCGCGACATCCAGTCCGATGGAAGTGTTGAACGTCGCTGCTTCTTCGCGGGCGGGGACAAGCCCCGCCCCTACGCCGGAGGGAGGACTGCCCGTTGAGATCGTGGTTCAAACGAAGCGCGAGACTAGATTTCGTAACACTGTTGATCGTCGCTGCTTCTTCGCGGACGGGGACAAACCCCGCCACTACTCCGGAAAGAAGCAGGAGCGTTCTCGCTACACGCTGGGCGGCGCTGCACCGTCGCTCATGTGGTTGAGAGATACGTGGAGGTCGGTGGCGCGTGGCTGTGGGGTTCGAGCAGAACGCTGCTTCCGGCGTAGGGGCCGGGCTTGTCCCGGCCCGCGATCGCAGATCGAAGCCCCACCGAGGCAACGAGTTCACCGACAACAAGAAACTAGCCGAAGACTTGCCGCCGAAGAAGCTCGGCTTCGCCTCGCTGAGGCGGGGACAAGCCCGGGACAAGACCCGCCACTACCCCGGAAAGAAGCAGGAGCGTTCTGGCTACAAGCTGGACGGCGCTGCACCGTCGCTCATGTGGTTGAGAGATACGTGGAGTCAATACCAGGGAAGTGCAATCTCCAACGCAGGACCTTTCCTCAGTTCTTGGTGGCTTTGTCGAATCGATATCCGAACCGCTCAATCTCCCGGGGGTAAAGCTTGCGGACCAGCCCGGCGCTCGATGGGGTGTAGAACGAGCGGTGGTCGGCTCCGCGTCCGGAGGCGTTGCGGCGGGGGACAGCGTGGCCGTCGGCGATCGGCACGCCGAGGGATTTGAGGAATGGGATGAGCTGGGTATCGAGGTCTTCGGTCCGAAGGACTTGGTCCACGAGGATGTTGCCGTCGCGGTCTTCGATGAAGTCTTCGAGGGGCCAGGAACCGTAGCGGCGCCACAGGCGTTTTTCGGACGGGTCGTCGGCGGTGAGGCTGAGCAGCCAGTCGCGGAATGGGGGAGGGGTCTCTTCGCGGCGAATGTGGTGGTAGAGCGAGACCAGCCGGGCCCACGGGTTGCGCACGCAGGTGAAGCGGGTGTAGCCGCCGAAATCCCAGCCGAGGCGATCGAAGACGTCGCGGGCGCGCTCAGGGCGCATGTGGGGATGGAACGGATTGTCGTCCGTGACGTCCACCAGGCGGCGGACCGGCCTGACGTCGCAATAGGGGTCGAGGAAGTGGCGCACCGTCGACGAGGCGGTCTTCGGGAAAGAGAAGAAGATGAATCGGTATCGATGGGAGATTCGCATGGGAGGCTCAGCGGTTCTGGCTTGGAGGGGGTGAGCTGGCGAGCCGAGAGATCCGGTCGGCGAGTCGCTCGGCGACTAGCGCACGCTCGTGGTGACGCTGGACCCAGTGGAAGGCTCGCTCCGCCAGGTCCCGCGCGACGCTCGGAGACCGCTGGAGCCACCGCGACGCCGCGACGAGCTCTTCCGCCGATTCGGCGAGGAGCAGCTCCCGGCCGTCCCGGACGTCGAGGCCGTCGGCGGCCATGGCGGTGGCGAGGACGGGGACCCGGTGGGCGAAGGCCTCCAGGATCTTGATGCGCGTGCCGCCGCCGGCGCGGAGCGGCACGACGACCTGGTCCGTCCAGGCGTAGTGGGGCCCCAGGTCGCGGGCGTCGGTGACGAGCTCGACGCCGTCAAGCTGGCCGAGCTCGGCGATGTCCGGCGGCGGCTGACGTCCGATGATGCGGAGGCGGACTTTCAGGCCGTTTTCCCGGAGCCGCGGCGTGATGACCGACGCCAGCTCCGTCACAGCGGCGCGATTCGGCAGGTAGCTCAGGGTGCCCACGAAGAGGAGGTGGAGGGTTCTGGGCTCTCCCGTGGTCGGGCGCTCCTGGCGGAGTAGTGCCGGAATGTGGACGGCGTTGGGCAGAATGTCCACCGGTCGATCGGGCCACCGGCGGCGAATTCGCCCGGCGTGGGCCTCCTGGGCCGCCAGCAGATGGTGCGCCCACGGCAGATGCTCGCTTTCGAAGCCTTCGAAGAGCTCCGCTTCCAGGCGATGGCGGTCGGCGGCCGCCGCGGCTGGGGCCAGCCCCGCGAGGTGTCGACGGGTCGTGGCTTCGTCGTCGTCAAGATCGACGATGCGCAGGCCCAAGGCGGCGGGGTCCGCAGACGCCGCCGCGGCGAAGGGCAGTAAATAGCTGCGATAAACCACGGTGCATCGGTAGTCGAAGGGGCCGAAAGCGCGGCGAAGCTCGGCCACCGCGCGGTGGGTCACGAACCGGCAAGCGGCGGGGCGTCCGAGGTCGCGGAGCGTCTGCGCGCCGGCGCGGCTGGCCAGGATCCAGCCGGGATCGACCTCGAGCGTGGCGACCACGCCGCGGGTGATGCCGGCCCCGCGGTGGGGTTCCCCGGGCTGGGCGCCCGCCACGGGTATGCACCACACGTCGACCCGGTGGTCGCGGGCGAGGGCGGTGAGCAGCAGGTGGGCGCGCATGGCGACGCCGTTGCCGGACGGCGCCGGCCACATCGGGACGACAAGCAGCGCCCGGGGATTCCCAGAGCTTTGCGCGGCGGCGCTTTTTTCAGACACCGATTCCATGGGCTCCCGAGATTTTACCGACGGCGTTGAGGGGGACTCCGGGTCGAAGCCGAAGCCATCAGGATTCGCTGTCCAGACATGCGCAGGAATTCGCATGTCGTGTTGAGAGCCTCCCTCGTTGAACAAGTAGGGCTGTTGGAAATCTACGCCTCACCGAGTGGAGGGAGAGGATGCGACTAGACTCACGGGTGACCGCGGAACTCTCGAGCGGCAGGACGCGGAGCGCCCGGCAAGGAGCAGCTGGATGGGATTTTGGAGCGAAGAGAAAGTGCTGGTCACCGGCGGGGCGTCCTTCATCGGCTCCCACCTGGTCGACCGACTGCTGGAAGCCGGGGCGCGGGTGCGGGTCGCCGACGACTTGTCCACCGGCGATCTCCGGCACCTAAAGCCCCACCTCGAGGCCGGGGTAGTCGACCTCCGCGAGGGCGACCTGCGGGACACCGACTTCGCCAAGCGCTGTCTCGAGGATCGCCGCATCGTCTTTCACCTTGCGGCGGACCACGGCGGACGCGGCTACGTCGACCGCCACCAAGCGGGGCCGGCGTCGAATCTGCTGCTCGACGGCGCGGTTTTCCGCGGCGCTTTGACCGCCGGCGTCGACAAGGTCGTCTACGCCTCGTCGGGGTGCGTCTATCCGAACCACCTCCAGGCCGATCCGGGTGAGACGCTCTTTCTCAAGGAGACCTTGGTCCGGCCGCCCTACGACGCCGACAATCTCTACGGCTGGGCGAAGCTGATGGGGGAGCTGACGCTCCAGGCCTACCGCCGGGAGCACGGCCTCGGGTCCGCGAGCTGTCGCTACTTCACGGTCTACGGGCCCCGCGGCGTCGAGAATCACGCGGTCCTGGCGATGATTGCCCGCGCCTTCATTCGTCAGGATCCGTTCGAGATCTGGGGGGACGGGCGCCAGGTGCGCAACTGGACCTACGTCGACGACATCGTGGCCGGTACCCTGCTCGCCGCCGAGCGCATCGACGACGGCACGGCCGTCAACCTTGGAACCATGGAGCGGATTCGGGTTCTCGATGCGGCCCGGCAGGTGTGTTCCTACGCCGGCTACGGGCCGGAGATCCGACTGCGTCCCGAGATGCCGACCGGCCCCCAGAATCGGGTCGCCGACAATTCACTCGCCGCGAATCTGCTCGGCTGGCGGCCGGAGGTCGCCTTCGCGGAAGGCCTGCGTCGGACGATGGACTGGTATGTGGCCGATCGGGATCCGGAACAGGTGCGCGCGCTGCTCGAGACGGAGCTCACGGAGCGCCTCCACCGGCCCGAGGACGGAGCCACCGCCGCTTCCTGAGACTTTTGGATGTTGACGATCTATGGCCATTGCGACGGTCTCTCCGGCGTCTCTCGACACGCCTCAGGCTTCGCCGGCGCCCTCGCCCGGCGCGGCGTGGAGCTCGGCTGGGTGCCGCTCGACCACCGCCGTCCGCCGGCGGCGGAGCCCTGGACGGGATGGCTATCGAACGGGGAGGCGGCGCCGTCCGACGGGACCGCCCTCGGCATCGGCGCGCCCGACGTCATGCCGCGCCTGCGGGGACGGAGACGCATCGGCTGGGTCGTGTGGGAGACCACCCGCATGCCCGAGTCGCACGTGTGCAACCTGCGCGATCTCGACGAAGTGTGGACGCCGACGGACTGGGGACGGCAGGTCTTGGTCGACTCGGGTCTGCGTGAGGTGCCGGTCCGCGTGGTGCCGGAGGGCGTCGATCTCGAGGTCTTCCAGCCGATTCCCCAAGCTGGACTCGGCGACCGGCCGTTCCGCTTCTTGAGCGTCGGCAAGTGGGAGCGCCGCAAGGGATTCGACCTATTGGTGAAGGCCTGGGCCGAGGCTTTCAAGCCGGACGACCCGGTCGAGCTCGTGCTGCACACCTATGACGCGAAGCGGCCGGATTGGAGGCTGGACCACGCCCTCGCCCGGCTCGACGCGGGCGACTGCGCACCGATCCGCTGGAGTCGCCCGGCGCCGCTGCTATCCCTGGTGCTTCTCTACAACCGATGTGACGTCGCGGTGTCGGCGACCCGGGGCGAAGGCTGGGGGCTGCCGATCTTCGAAGCCATGGCGTGCGCAAAGCCGGTGATCGCGCCGGCCTTCGGCGCCCTCGGCGAGCTCTTGGACGGGCATATCGCCGACCTCATCGCGGTCGAGACGGCCCCGGCGGCCTATGGCTGGGACGCTGACGGCGATCCCCCTGGAGAGATCGGCGACTGGGGCGAGCCGCGAATCGATCACCTCGCGGAGCTGCTGCGCCGAGCCTTCGAGAATCCCGACCGCGGCGCCGAGCTGGGCCGACGGGGGCGGCACGCGGTTGAGCAGCGGTGGACGTGGGATCGCTCCGCGGAGGTGGCGCTCTCGGCGGTTTCGCA
Source organism: Acidobacteriota bacterium (assembly GCA_038747035.1). Taxonomy (GTDB): domain Bacteria; phylum Acidobacteriota; class Thermoanaerobaculia; order Multivoradales; family J023; genus JAUIJL01. The sequence continues at coordinate 4,945 of JBCDKB010000230.1, forward strand.
GACCCAAGAGCTTTCAAAGACCGTCCTGGAGAGCACCGGAGGCGGAGCATAAGGATGTCGATCCCGCGCGTCCTCCACCAGTCCTGGAAGACGGAAGAGATACCCGAGCGCTTCCGTCCGTGGGTGCAGAGCGTCCGCCGGATGCACCCGGATTTTGAGTACCGGCTGTGGACCGACGACGACAATGAGCGCCTGATCGCCGAACGCTATCCGTGGTTCCTCGAGACCTACCGCGGCTACAGCCACCCGGTCGAGCGGGCCGATGCGGCCCGCTACTTCGTGATCTATACCCACGGCGGCGTCTATCTGGACCTGGACATGGAGTGCCTCCGACCCCTGGATCCCCTGCTCCTCGGTGAAGCGGTGGTGCTGGCTCTCGAGGCGGGGCCTCGGATTACGCAGCAGGTGGTGAGCAACGCCTTGCTGGCGGCGCCCCAGGAGCACCCGTTTTTCGGCGATGTGATCCGGGCCCTGGACCGGAAGCCTGAACGGGACGTGACTTTTCAGGACATCTTCGACAACACCGGGCCGAATTTCCTCGAGCGCGTATGGTCCAGCCGTCGGCACCTTCACGACATCCGCGTGCTCGGCCTGGATGAAGTCTGTCCGCGGAAAGTGCTGGCGCAGAACGAAGCTTTGCCGTCGGCCGATCTGGACGTGCTGCGCCGGGGGCGGGCCCTGACGCTGGTCCACCACAATACGGAAACCTGGAATCGCCAGTGGCCGCCGCCGGAGGATGTGCCCGTCGGCTGGACGCTCCACCTCGACCACGATCTGCCGGGCGCGGATCTCGAATTCGTCGGCGCCGATATCGACGGCGCCCAGGCTCTGCTTGCGGCCGCGGAGCGGGTGCCCGGGGCCGTGGCGGTCAATTTCAACGGCTTCGCCAAGGGGAGGTCCGCGGCCCGGGACGGATCGCCGCGAGCGCCGACGCCCGTCGCCCCGGGGTCTTGGCTCAAGCCGGGTATTCGACCGTGGGTGGCGGTTCGCTCCGTGGACGCTCAGCCGGCCCGGTCCGGCCGGGCGGCGAAGCCGAGACCGCCGGTGACTCTTCTCTCGTACGCCAACCGGCGATTTCAAGCGGCCCGGGATCACTGCCTCGCCACCGGCGCCAGGCACGCCGGCTTCAGCGAAGTCCGGGCCGCGGGCCCCACGGACCTCGACGGCGACTTCGTCCGCCGCCACTTGCCGATCCTCGGGCAGAAGCGAGGCGCCGGCTTGTGGCTATGGAAGCCCTACATCTTGCTGCGTGCCTTGGAAGAGCTCGACGGCGGCTGGCTTTTCTACGCGGACGCCGGCACGGAATTTCTGCGCAGCGTGGGTCCGGTGGTCGAGCACGCCGAGGCGCTCGGGACGGATGTGCTGTGGCTCGGCGAAGGCTTTACGGAGCGCCAATACACCAAGCGCGACGCCCTCATCTTGCTCGACGCCGACCGGCCTGAAATCACCGACAGCCCGCAGCGATTCGCGTCCCACCTCCTGCTTCGCCGAAGCGAGGTGAGCCTCAGTTGGCTGCGCCAAGCGCTCGACGCCGCGACCGACCCTCGGATCCTGACCGATCAGCCGAACCAGCTCGGTGCGTCGAATGCCCCGGATTTCATCGCCCACCGACACGACCAGTCGATCCTCAGCGTGCTCGGCAAGAAGCTCGGCTTGCCGCCGGCGCCGCCGCCGCGCGAGGTCCCGTGGATTGCCCTCGGCACCGGCCCGGACCGCGGGCAGATCCTGAACCACCCGCGCCGCGCGGCGCCGCCGGTGCGGCGTTGAGTCTCGGGGCCCTGGGGGGCCGGCTCTTGGCGGATCCTGGCTCGGTGTCTGACAGAGAGATGGCGGAGATCTCGGCGGCGCTCGACACTATGACCACACGGCGGGACTGGCGGGAAGCGTGTGCTGCGGTCGCCGCGGCGGCCCTCCAGCGGCCGGAATCCCCCCTCTTGTCGGAGCGTCTCGACGGCTGGCTCGCGACGTTGCTGAATCACCCGGAAGCCGACGAACAGTCGAGCTCCGCGCTGATTGAGGGCCTGGCCGCCCGAGGCCAGCTCGGCGAGCTCGGGACGTCGGCCGTGTGGGAGGCCACCCAGAACCCAGGTCCGGAATCCGGCCATGACTCCGGGGACCGCGCCATCGCCATGGCGGCCCGGTATGCGGCCTGGTGTCCCCAGCGTCTGACCTGGACCGACCTGGGCCGCCTCGCCGACCGGGCGCAGGGCGTTTTCCGCGGCGACGCTTTCTTGACGGAGGTGGTCGAACGTTGGCTGTGGCGGTACCCGGATCTTGCGAGCCAAGGGGCGGGACCGGCGATCGTAAAGCTCGAGTCGACACTCGGCGCCCATCCTCGCTGGCCTTGGACCCGGGAGCTCATTCGTCGACGGCTGGGGATGACGATCAACGCCGAGCACTCTCCGGTGCCGCGATTCGGCCCGGCCCTCGGGCCGCCGGCTCGCCTGGCGGTGGTCCAGAACCTCGACATCGGGCAGGGGGACGAAATCCTCCGACTCGGCCCTTGGCTCGCGATTCTGCTGGGTCTTTGGCCAGACGTCCGGTGTGAGGTCATCACCCGGCGCCGCCACCTCTGGGATCACCCGCGAATCCAGCCGATCTCAATCGACGACCAGTCCGCGGTGCGGGCGAGTCTCGACGCCGCGGACGGATTGGCCTGGACCGACGAGCCACTGACCCCAGAAATCCGCCTGGTGGACTGGCTGCCGACTGAGCTGCGTCGTCGATCTCGGTCGGCTTCGTGGGTCTTTGAAATGGTGACCCGCAACTGCCAACCGGTCTTCCGCCAGCTCCGGATCGACGGAGTGGATCGCTTATCGGAGCTGAAGCCAGACCTGCCGCCCCGCCACGCCTACGACACGCTCCAGCGGCTGGCGCTGCAGCTCGGGGCTCCGTGGATCGGCGCGGCGGCGTCCGAGCCGGAAGGGGGGGCGGAGACCGGGTCTCCGTTTATCGGCCGGGGGTCCGCCGAGTGTGACGCCGCCGTCGCGCGACTTCGCGGCGGCCCTTCCCGTCCGCTCGCCGTCGTCCAGCCTTTCGGCGGTTTCGCCGAGGTCAAGGGCTATACCCGCAGCGACGGCGGGCGCCTGCTCCTCGAGCTGGAGGCGCTGGTGGGGGAAGGGTTTGAGGTGGTTTTAATGCCGACCTTTGAACCCTGGGGGACAGCGGCGGTCGTCCGTCGGCTGATCGATCGCCTCGCGCCCCACGTCGCGCGCCACGTCCGGGCGGCGGCGGATCCGGCTGATCCCCCGGCGTGGCTCGAGGAGCGTGCGGAATTGCGTCCGCAGGATCGCGTCATGCGTCTCTACAAGTTCCTCATCGCCCGGGCCGATCTGGTCGTCGCCGTTGAGGGTTGGGTTTGCCACCTCGCTTCTCTCCTCGGACGTCCGGTGCGTATGGTGCTGTGGGCCGGATCGTTTTCCCCGGATTGGTATCCGCGAGACGCGACCTGGGCCGCCGGGCTCTCCCCTGGATGCCCGCCCCGCTCGGCCGACCTTTCGGGCGCCGCAGCTCCGCCGGTGCTGTGTTTGACCGATCGGGGTCTTCTGGATCTTGCGCTGGGGGCCGGCCTCCCGGGCGATTCGCTCGAGCTCCTCGTGCCCCGACTCTTCGCGAGCCAGGATCCAGAAACTCGAGCGATGGCGCTGCGCGCGGCGACGCCCCGCCTGGACTCGCCGCGGCTGACGGACGTGGCTACCCGGGGGCTGGCGGACCGGGCCGCCGCGGTGCGCTTCGCCGCGGCCACCGGGTGGCTCGGGCGCCCCGACCTCCTGGGGCGATGGCCGGCCTCGCCCCAGACCCTCGAAGCCCATCGATGGATCGCCTCGGAAGCGTGGGCGAGGGTAGTGCCCCTTGGCCTCGCGGCGCTGCCGGCCCTGGCCGTCGCCGCGAAAGGGGAGCGGGACTTTACTCGTCGCCAGGCGCAGCGGCTGCTGGAATCGATCCTGCGGAATCGCGCCGCGGGGCGGTCCGACGGCGTCGACTCGCCGCCAGCCGCTCCTTGACCTCAAATTCGCCGGCTCGCCCGCCCGCGTCGGCTTCGGCGAGCTGCCGGTATAGGCGCTCGGCTTCCGCGTAGCGGCCGGTTTGGAAATAGCAGTCGGCGAGCGCCGCCGGGGCGAGGATTTCGAAGAGGCGCACTTCGGTGGCGAATTGCCGGCTGATTTCTTCGCCGCGGGGTACGTCGAGGATCGCCTCGAGGTCAGCCGCCGCCTCGGGCCAGCGCCGTTGCGCGAGATGATGTCGTGCGCGCAGCCACAGCAGCGTCGGCAGCCCCGGGGCGAGTCTCCACGCTTCGTGCCAGAGCTCCGAGTCAAACACTTCGCGTCGGTCCATGGATTGATTAAGCAGGGCGAGGTGGGGGAGGAAGCGTCCCACCGGCGCGCCGCTCGCTTTCCTCGAGGCCTCCAGTCCGCGGCGCCAGGCCCCTTCGGCCTCGTCGTGTCGGCCGAGGCCGGCGAGCGTCTGTCCGAGGTGCCACCAGGAGTAGGTGTGTTCCGGGTCCTTCTTGAGGCGAGCTTCGAGCAGCGGCAGGTTGCGCGGGTGCTTGTGCGAAATATCCCCGTCGTAACCGAGGTGGTGGAGCGCCAGCTCGCTATGGCCGATGGTTCGACGCTCCCTAGACGCCAGCCGATAGAGGTCGGGCAGGTGGGACTCGTGGATCGCGCCGCGGAACCGGATATCCGGATGTAGACGAAAAAGCCGGGGCTCGCGGAAGAAGGTGTAGCCGGTGGCGGGGCGAAAACGCACGGTCAACCCCAGCAGCCTTTCGTCTTCAAGCTGCGTTCGGAAAGCGGCGTCGGCGCCCCCCACGACGCGCTCGTCGGCGTCGATGTAGAGCACCCAATCCGATCGGCATTCGTCGAGCGCGGCGTTTCGGGCGGCGGAGAAATCATCCCGCCAGGTGAAGTGAAAGAGCCGGGCGCCCGATTCGACGGCGATGTCGCGGGTCCGGTCCCGGGAACCGGTGTCGACGACCACGACGTCGTCGACGACGCCTTGGAGGGACTCTAGACAATCGCGCAAGAAGCGCTCTTCGTCCCGGACGATGAGCGCGGCGGCGAGCTGCGGCCGATCACCGATGGTCACGGATCCGAAACGGTGTTGCTCCAGGCGTCGGTGGTGCCGTCTTCGAAGCCGTCGAGGAAAAACGCCGGATCGATCGGGATCGAAAGCACGACCACGTCATTGTCGGCGACGCTGTCGATGTTGTCCGGGAAGACTCGGACGTCGACGACGATGGGGCCCGTGAGGCTCTCTAGAAAGGACCAAAGGATCGAAAACTCAGCGGTGTCCCCGACCGGAAGCGAACCGAGGCCGCAGACCGCACCCCCGGTGTCGAGGGTGCAATTGTCCGGAGAGGACACGAAGGAGACGTCGTCAGAGGTCTGCAGTTCAACGGAGAAGCCGTTTGAATTCGACGGGCCGAAATTCTCCACCTGGAGCGTCACGGTGAATTCGGTGCCTGCGAAGATGGGGTCCGGACTGGCGCTCGCCGTGACGCCGAGGTCGGTTCGGATCTTGATTTGCGTGATGGCCGTCGAAAGGTTGGTCGTCCCTCCGTTGTGGGTCACCGAAGCGATGTTCTCCAGATTGCCTCCAGAAGCTGCCGACGCCGCCGGCGCCAGGAGCAAGAGCGCCGCCGCCGCGCCGAGTCCACGGGAGAGCGCCGTTGCGCGCCGGGTCTTATCGCTCCTGCCGATCATGGGGCCACCCTCAAGACGATTTCGAACCGGGCCGACTCTCCCACGGGGAGGCCCTTGGCGACGGCGCGCCAAAGGCCACCTTCGGAGTCGACCGGGGGTTCGGTGATGTTGAAGCTGAAGGAACCCTCCACCTGGCTGGACGAGACGAAGAAGGTTCCGATCGGCAAGGTGTCCTCCACAACGATGCTGCTCGCGTTTTCCGGACCGCAGTTGTAGACCTCGATGAAATAGCTCATCTGGGCGCCGGCGATGGCCTGGGTTGAGACCTTGTTGATCACAACGTCCGCGCCCATATTGCTCGGCATGGGCTCGCAGAGGTTGGAGAGGGAATCTCCGATCGAGGCCTCCGCGGGGGCGACCCCCAGGCCGCCCATACCGAAGGACGTCACGATGGGCGCCGCATAGGCGGTACCGAGGATGAGCGACTTGAGGAAGTCGCGGCGATCTGGGTCGCACGACTCGAGATGGCGTTCTAATTCATCTGGTGACATGTGGTTTCTCCGAAGGCTTTAGGTGGCTTGCGCTGCGACTCCGCTCGATCCGGTCGACTCCGAGATGAGCTGCTCGGCGTCTAGTTCTTCGAGTGCCGACTCGACGTCTTCGATCGGGGGGTCTTCGAGTCCGTAGACCTCGGCGATCCACTCCGAGATTGCGCGGACATCGAGCTTTCCTGTCGAGAGCTCGAAGACCAGCGCTGCGGTGTGGTTCAGGTAGTGGACCCGTTCGCGCCCTTCGTCGTAGACGATAAAACCGTCGCCGGCGGCCTCGATTTCAAGGCCTGGCTCTCGCACAGGAAGCTTCCATTTAGGCATGCGTCAAATATACCGAGCGTGGTGAATTTTTTTTAGTGATTGTGACCCTATTCTCACTCACCGGCGGATCCGCGACCTAGGTCTTCGCGGCGGGGCGCTCCGCGATCGCCTCGGCCAGGCGGATGAAGGTCGGGCGTTGCAGTCGATCGAGGTGGGACTGGAAACGCGGCGAGAAGCCTTGCTCTCTCCATCCGTGGAACCGGGCGTAGGCGTCGTCATTGCGATCGAGCCAGCGCAGATAGTCCGCTAGTTCCGCAGGGGAGGCGAAGTCCGCGGCGTCGATATAGCAGTCGGGGTGCGGAGCGAGCGATTTGACGTCCGCAGAGCCCCGATACACCGGCACCGAGCCGACGCGGAGCGGATCGAAGAATTTGTCGGTGACGTAGTCCTCGGAGATCGAGTTTTCCATGGCTAGGGTGAATTTGTAGCGCGCCATGAGCTCCGTACGACCCTTCCACCCCGGGGCGACCTCGCGCCGGCGACTGGTGAGCACCTTGCCGCACGAGTCGATCCGCATCCGCCGCATGAGGTCGAACACGTAGCGGTTGCGACCGCAGGCGTCGTAGGGATTCGATTGCAGGTGGACCGCCGCGACGGCCTCGCGTTTCGGCGCCGGAGGGCGGAGCAGATCGTCAGCGCACCACGGGCCGAAGTACGGTGCCCAAACGTCGGCCGAGCTCTCGTGGGTCATGAAGAGGTCGAAGCGCCGGCGCGTCTCGGGGTCGCCGAGGGCCGGGCACGTCTCCCGGCTCTCGAGGCACCAAGCGACCCAGAGCTGCCCTGCCGGTTTCGGGTGCTGGGGGATAAATCCCCTTTGCAAGGTCGGCAGGTGGAAGACCACCGCGTCGGCCGACTCGGCGTGGCGATGGCCGAACGTGACTTCCATGTGGGCCTCTTCAAGACCGTCGCCGGACGGCCATTTCTTGAAGAAGGAATTGAAGAAAGTGACGGTGGGTGGATTTGGCCCTGCGGCGGCCATGGTGTGTCCTCGGTCGTGGAGAGCTCGTGCGGACGAGCATGCCACAGCTCGGCCCCGGCGGACGGCGCGCTGCCCGGCGCGCTCACTGAGACATGCGCGGAATCGAGAAGCGCTGGGCAAGGCCGTGACCTCGGGCCGGAGAGCCGCGTGGGTGAGGTCTTGCGGCCGCGCCGGCGGGTCTCTTTAGATTTTTTTAATTCTCCTGATCCTCTTTTTCGACGTCTCCCGATACACCGGTCAACGGCGCACACAGGCTAGCCACCAACCCGATCGGGGCGCCTCCTGAAGCACTCATTTCGACTTCACAGCGGGTTCAAAAACCCGCAAGGAGGACCCATGTCTCTTCGATTCACTTCGATTTTCCTGTCCCTGGTTTCATTGAGCACCCTGGCCGACGCTCGCGATCTTTGTCAGCA